>NZ_JBNFXM010000007.1:0-215257 GCF_049943995.1 Lysinibacillus sp. VIII_CA | reverse complement strand
AAGAAACTAGCTACTTGGACGTGGCAGACAGCTTAAGAGAGCCTCTATGCTCGAAGAGTATGTTGGATACAGCAATGTTTTACCAGATATTGAAATGAAAGAGAAAGAAACATGACAAAAGCCATCGAGAATAAACTTCTCGATGACTTTTGTCTACAGTCTAACTTGATGTATGATCACATCAAGTTTCTTCTTTTTATTCTGCTAATGGTTCTTGGTCGGTTGGCTGTGCAGTTACTTCATTCACATCCAGCACCTCTGGCTGTTTCATAACTTTCCCTGTTTTACGTAAGACAAAATAAGCGCAGCCAAAATTACAATATTCATATAAATAATCTTGAAGCGTGCTTATTTTCGTATCAAAAGTTGACTTTTGATTTTTATCATCAAAAAAGCCCTTTAATCGTAATTGATTATAGCCCCAATCACCTACTATATAGTCGTATCTAGCTAATATATCGGAATACCTTTCCTGAAAAACTTCCTCCTGAAAGGCTTCGCGAAAATCTTCTAATAGTTCATATTCTAATCCTTCAACTATGATCAAAGTGACACCACCCTCTTGTTCATCCTTGACGTTTAGAGCTCTGCTTGTAACTGACGTTCTTTTGTTGCAGCATTTACTTGTTCGTCAGCATGATAACTACTACGTACAAGTGGGCCAGCTTCGCAATGTTTAAAGCCTTTTTCCATAGCAATTTTTCGCAGTTTCCCAAACTCTATCGGTGAATAATATTTTTTAACTGGTAAATGCTTTTTCGTAGGCTGTAAATATTGACCAATCGTCATGATATCCACATTATTTGCTCGTAAATCATCCATTACTTCTAAAATTTCTTCATGCGTTTCTCCTAAACCAATCATTAACGATGATTTCGTCGGAATTTCTGGTTGCATTTCTTTAGCTAGACGTAGGAACTCCAAAGAACGCTCGTATTTTGCACGAGCACGGACTCTTGGTGTTAAACGACGTACGGTTTCAATGTTATGGTTTAAAATGTCTGGCTTCGCATCCATTAGCATTTGAAGATTCTCCTTCATACCACCTAAATCAGATGGTAATACTTCAACAGATGTGAAAGGACTTTTGCGGCGAATAGCACGTACTGTTTCTGCTAAAACTTCCGCTCCACCATCTTTTAAATCGTCACGCGCTACCATAGTAATGACAACGTGTTTTAGGTTCATAATAGCTACTGAATCTGCAACGCGTTCTGGCTCTGCCAAGTCTAACTCATTTGGTAAACCTGTTTTTACTGCACAGAATCGACAAGCACGTGTACAAACCGAACCAAGAATCATCATTGTAGCCGTACGTCTTTCTCCCCAGCATTCATGAATATTTGGACAGCGAGCCTCTTCACAAACAGTATGAAGATTTTTCTCACGCATAAGCTTTTTAAGACCTTTATATTCATCATTAGTGTTTAGTTTTATTTTTAGCCAGTCTGGTTTTCTTAAATGTTCTTCTTTACTTGTAGGTTTACAAGATGTCATACGGATATCGCCCCTATCAAAAATATGCATTTTTTATATTAACTATCTTCACTGTTGTCAATGTAACATATTAAATGAACTCCAACAACTATCACAGTAAACATTTCTATTTAAAAGGCACAGGTATTTCAATGGAAGGTTGAGGCGCATCACTGCTATTGGTATAGATGTTCGGTACTGGACCTCTAGTTAACCCCATAGCAACAGGAATATCCTGTGCAACGGTTGAAGATTTACTTGCAAAAGGAACAATAATTTGGACATTTACCTCTAAATGAATGCCCACCTCAACATACGCACTATTAATCCCAAATTCCTGAATAGATGAGGTCACGTTACTATGGACATTTCCTATCACATGGAATCGTATAGGGATTTTTGGTCCTAAATTTCCGAGCAAAGGAATATTCGCTGCTTGCCCGAGTGGTACAAAAAAGACAATACCATCCCCTTCCTGAATTCTATTAATATCATATTCAACATTATCTAATTCAGGTAAATGTGATAGTTCTCCTTGTTCTGCCTGCTCTAAATACATTTTTACAAGCTCTAATGTCTCCGCTCGAACGCGATTAATAATTTCCGTATTAAACTTGGTTGTCATCATATCAGAACTACCTGGAGGAATATCTTCAATGATATCATTTACATCTAATACATTGGAGGTACGTGAGTTAATGGCTTTACTTACTACATATGATGCAATTTTTGTAGTTTGTACTTCTGCATATTGCAAATAGGTGGGCATGAGCCGTTCATTTAAATAATAAATAAATAATATAAGACAAACAACCATACTAACAATTAAAATGGTTAAACGATTAAGACGTATTCCCCTTTTATGATAAGAGCGCAATTTCATCCTTTTTCGAGGGAAAAACAAAAAAATCTCCTCCTGTTCCATAACGTATGAACAGGAGGAGTATTTTATTCTACCTTTGCAGGAACCATGTAATCCGTCTCAACATTTTCAATTAGAATGCTAGGAAAGTCCACTAAATTGATTTCATATGTAGCTGCGAGCAATTGATTTTGCTCCTCAAAAATACGAATCCATGGTAATGCGGCATCCAACGGGTTTTGTCTAGATACTATGCCACGTCGACCATCTGATAATTTTAAGATAACTCCATTTGGATAATGAACGACTGCTCTTTTTAGGGCATTTACAATGCGAGCATCATATAGCGTACCAGAGCCTGCCTCTACAATAGCTAGTCCCTGTGAAGGAAGCATTTTTTCACGATATACTCGATTAGTCGTAACCGCGTCAAAAACATCAGCCACGCCAATAATCTTGGCAAATGGGTGAATTTCAAAATCAACTAGTCCTCGTGGATAGCCACTACCGTCAATACGCTCATGATGTTGAAACGCACAATGGGCCACAAGCAATGAAATAGAATGTAAATTGCGTAATAAATCAAAGCCATAGCGGGCATGCATTTTCATGGCTTCAAATTCTTCATTGGTTAAGCGACCTGGTTTCGTTAGGATATCTTTTGGTACCATTAGTTTACCTACATCATGTAGTAATGCACCTATCCCTACTAACCGTAAATCCTCAGCAGAGTAGCCGAGCTCTTTGGCGATGGCTATCGAGTAAAGTGTCACTTGAAAGGAGTGTTGATATAAATACTCATCAAATAAATAAGCATCTGTTAATATCGTTAAAATTTCATCATTTCCAGTAACAGCAGAAAGTAATTCATCTACAATCGAGACAATTGTCTTTGATTGTTGATCTAATATATAAGAGGCATTTACTGAATTTAAACCATCGATTGATTGAAATGAATCTTTAATTGTTGTAATGACTTTATTTCGCATTGCAGGTGGCACAGTTTCTTCTACTTCAATGCCCTCCGAAATATCATCGTCAATGTATAGGTAATGTGTATTTAACTGTTGAAGTCGCTGAATAATACGGTCATTAATGATAACATCCTTCTTTAAAAGCGGATGCCCCGCCTCATTCCAAATGGTTCTGCCTAATACCATTCCTTCTTTTAATACATCGATTGAAATTAATCGCATGATTTCTTCCCCAATCCATTCTTTAAGCTCACTCTATTACTTAAAGAAACTTTGACCATAATCTATCATAATGTTTCGTAAAAATTCTGGTAAAATATATTGCTTCTTTGCATATTTGAAACTTGGATAAAAATATCCAAAAGTAAACAAATCTAATGTAACAAGTTTATAGATGTGATTGTCATCTGCCAGCTTACCATTAATTAACAACTGACGATTGTCGTTCATGGAAAAACCATATGTCAACATTTTTCCAAAGATCACACCTCTAAACCCTAATCCTTTTAATTCAATATAAGGCCATTCCTCATTTTTGGATTGCATATAGATTTCCTTCATTTCCATAACAGATAATTCAATTGTACATAAATTAATAGGATGTGGAAAAATTCGATGCAAATCTAATGCTGTCACAGTTCCCTTTGGGAGACCGTCTAAAAAAATACCAGCATTAAACAAGGCACAATCAGCACCACTTTTTTCTAAAATAGCATGTGCAAATAAATCAGATAGCTGTGAGTAGTGGAACCATTCCTTATTATAAGATTTCTTTGTCGTAAATACTGGCGTATCCAATATTCTAATTCCTTCATCCTCTAGGGATTGTACAATTTGCTGTTCGTTTTGGATATTTGGCAAGTCCTTATTATGAATTAAAGCATCCTTTTTTTCAACAATTTTCCTCATTTTTTTATCATATTCGATAACAAGATGTCCTGTGTATTGACCAAATTTTCCTCCACCTGTCAATAAAACACCATTGACGAGTTTCCCTTCTGGCAAGACATGATGTGTATGTGATCCAAATATGACGTCAATTTCTGGACATTCCTCTGCTAATAGCTCGTCTTCAGTTATCCCTAAATGGGATAGGCATAAAACAATATCAACCTCTTTACGTAGTTGATGAGCTAAACGAAGAAGTGTGCTTCGTGCTTCAACCATTTGCCAATTTAACGCCTGATAATACACTTCAAACATAGCCGTTGCTGCAATTATTCCTAGCTTCGTACCCTTTTCCGTTGTAAGCACAACATAGGGCTTCAGCCAGGCTGGATTTCTCCCCTGATACGCATCAATATTACCTACGACAACATCAAAATTCGCATCATCATATAAATGAAAAAGCTCATCATGGGACAATGTAATGCCCTCGTTATTCCCAATTGTCACTACATCGTATGCTGCCTCATTAAGTAATTGTACGTTCCCCTTACCAATCGTCGCTTCAGTATAAATATTAGAGCGATCTAAATGATCCCCCACATCAAACAAATAACTTGTTTCCCCTATTTTCGCTAGACTGCTGCGCTTCTCTTTCACATAGCTTTGCATTCGTGGCCAATACTTAAAATGACTATGCAAATCATTTGTGTGAAAAATATGGATTTTTTCAAGCATTAAAGCCACCTCATTTCATTCGCTAGTATAGCCGATTAAGCCAATATCCCTTCAACGATGGAACGAATTCCTAATAATAATAAAATAATCCGAAGAACCAGTACAAGCGTATCTGATTTAATTTTTTTATTTAAGGCTGCACCTAGCTTCGCTCCAATATATGCTCCTGGTATTACGGGAATTGTATAAAGCCATGGAACATGCCCTAAATATATATGGCTAGCCGTATTTACAACAGACGTTAAAAAAACTAAAAACATCGAAGTTGCTATTGCTACATGTGGTGGAAATAAGAACAAAATAATCATAGCTGGCACAATCATTGAGCCCCCACCTATACCAAACAGACCTGAGGCAAACCCTACCCCAAATGTAAATAAAATGGCAAACCAAATCGGATAGCCATAGACAAAGGTTTTCCCTTGTGCATCAGTAAACTCCTGTTGCAGGCCATTTTTCACAAACCATTCTACCGGCTTCAATTTGTCGCGGACAAGTAAAATAATGGATAAAATAATAAGCAAAATACCAAAGTATAAATTGAAGGATGGTAAATCTAATCCTTTATTAACCCATGCACCCAAAATGGAGCCTGGAATACTGCCGATAAAAAATATATAGCCAGTTTTATAATCCACCGTTTTCGATTTCATATAGCTTAATGTCGAGGCAAGTCCTGTAAAAATCATCATGACAACAGATAAACCAACAACTTTTTGTGGTGTTATATCTGGGATCATACCAAGGTTTAAACCGATATATAAAGTTGCTGGCACTAATACCACGCCACCACCAAGCCCAACTAATGAGCCAAGGAGACCTGAAAATAATGCAATAATTACTAATAAAATAAACGCCATTATAATTCCCCTTCAAACATGTTTAATTGTTTAGGCGCTAACCCAACATCTTTAATATTCAAAACACCCTGTAATTCCTTTGCGTTCTTCGCTGCATGATTACCTGAATTGTTATTAAATAATATAAAAAGTTCCTGCACCTCTGGCTCAAGCTTGAGAATTTGCTGCCCAAGCTGTTGCAATTCTTCTTTATTGTAGTCATATAAAAAGCGCACTTTGCGCCAGTTTTCTGCATTCCCTGTATTACGCCAGCCATGTATATTTCGCCCATGAATACGCACCAGCGCCTTATCGGCAGTTACTACAGGATAGAAGGGTACCGATCCTACGCCAGCCTGCGGCTCATCACAAATCGTATGAATAAATTGATGCTCTCTTAAAAAGTCCATTGTTTGTTGTACTACATTATCTGCATACCATGTTTGATTGCGAAATTCGATAGCCACTTGGAAATCCTTTAATTGTTGACGAATATACAATAAGTATTGAACATTTTTTGACTGACAATCAAACCATGGTGGAAACTGAGCTAAAATCATTCCTAATTTTCCAAAACGTTTAAATTCTTGGGCACATTCAATAAAAGCGTTAAACATATCATTCTTTGATTCAAAGGGAATATCTCCCCGTAAATGTCCAGTCATGCCTTGATAGGCCTTCACTACAAAACGAAAATTCTCCGGTGTATTCTCACACCATTTACGAACATTATCTTTGGATGGTATGGCATAAAAAGAAGTATCTACTTC
The DNA here is from genome assembly GCF_049943995.1 of Lysinibacillus sp. VIII_CA. Lineage (NCBI taxonomy): Bacteria > Bacillati > Bacillota > Bacilli > Caryophanales > Bacillaceae > Lysinibacillus > Lysinibacillus sp. VIII_CA. The sequence goes on along the minus strand of NZ_JBNFXM010000007.1, from coordinate 208,713 downwards.
CACCGCTAAAAAATGACCTGTATAGTCAAATAATTTATCCTTTGAAGAAGTCACTCCACTATAAAGTGAAGGGTGATCGCCCCATCCAGTTAATCCAACTACAATCATGTGACATCCTCCTTTATCTACAACATAATCATAGCATACAGTCTTCTCCTACAATTAAACATCATGTAAAAAAAATATAGCTTTTCACAAGAAAAAGCATGAGTCCTTATAGGATTGAACTCATGCCAAACAAGCTATTTATCAAGATTTTGTTGGATTGCCTCTAAAAAAGTAATACGACTAAACGCTGGGCCACCTTCCATTAGTGGGTCCACAACATTAACAAACACTTGCTCATTTTTAAAGGCATTTATATTTTGGATAATGGGATTCTGTTTAAAATCTTCTAACGCATTTGGAGCATCCGCATTTTCATCCGTTGAAAACTGGACAAATAAAAAATCTGGATTCATATCCGCTAGTTGCTCAACAGAAATCGCTTCTTGAGATGTTGCCTTAGCAATTTCAGCAGGAACTTCTAAACCAAGCTCACCATATAGAACAGGGTTTAAAAATACTTCTTTTGGATAGACATAAGCTTGTCCCCCACGAATTCGAATGGCTGCTACTTTTTTGTCTTCTAGTTTTTTTGTTAAGCTAGACTTTGCCGTTTCAATATCTGCCTTATATGTAGATAATATTTTTTCTGCCTCTGCTTGCTTGCCTGTTAATTCAGCTAATAAGTTTAAATTAGATTCCCAATTCGTAGAGATATGCGAAACTAAAATGGTTGGAGCAATTTTTTCTAATTTACTTTGTACTTCCTCTGGAAATTTCGTTGAGCCTAAAATCACATCTGGATCTAATTCTAATATTTTTTCAAAGTTTGGCTTAATCTTCTCCCCAATCGACTCTGCCTTATCTGTAACAGCAGCGTATAACTCAGGGAATTTACCACCAACCGCAATCGCTCCTACTGGATGGACATCAAGTACCACCATATCTTCCATGGCTTCCATCGCACCCGTCACAACAATTCTTTCGACCTTTTCTGGCACTTCATAGCTTTCTCCTAGATAATCTATTGTTCTTGTCAAATTTTCATTGGTAGTACTATCTTGTGTTTGTGCCACTTCCTCTTTCATCGACTCTGTGGACCTATCTTCCTCTGTTGTTTTCTTCTCTCCGCATGCAGCGAGGCTCAGCATAAATACCGCTATCATACTAATAAATAGAAACTTGTTTCTCACGTATTCATTCTCCCTTCTTTAATTGATATTGATTCTCATTATCATTTTAGTATGTCTCCTTATAAAAATCCACTATTATTTCAATATATTAAGGAAGTTGTTTTCTTTACAAAACAAAAACCCTTGCCACACACATCGTTGTGACAAGGGTTAATTGATAAATTACCCAATAGAACCTTCCATCTCGAATTTGATAAGACGGTTCATTTCTACTGCGTATTCCATTGGTAATTCTTTTGTAAATGGCTCAATGAAGCCCATTACAATCATTTCTGTCGCTTCTTCTTCAGAGATTCCGCGAGACATTAAATAGAATAATTGTTCTTCAGACACTTTTGAAACTTTAGCTTCATGCTCTAAAGAAACATTATCATTAAGGATTTCGTTGTATGGAATTGTATCAGATGTTGATTGGTTATCCATAATCAGCGTATCACATTCAATATTGGCACGAGCACCACTAGCTTTAGGACCGAAACGAACTTGTCCCATATATGTTACCTTACCACCTTGTTTAGCAATCGATTTAGAAACGATTGTAGAAGATGTGTTTGGTGCCATATGAATCATTTTCGCTCCAGCATGTTGATGTTGACCTTTACCTGCTAATGCGATAGATAGCGTCATACCACGAGCGCCTTCACCTTTTAGGATACATGCTGGGTATTTCATTGTTAATTTAGAACCGATGTTACCATCAATCCATTCCATTGTACCGTTTTCTTCAACAACTGTACGTTTCGTTACAAGATTGTATACGTTGTTTGCCCAGTTTTGAATCGTTGTATAACGGCAGTAGGCATCTTTACGAACAACAATTTCTACAACAGCTGAGTGTAAAGAGTTTGTTGTGTAAACAGGGGCTGTACAACCTTCAACATAGTGTACATGTGCGCCTTCATCCACAATAATTAGCGTACGTTCGAATTGACCCATGTTCTCAGAGTTAATGCGGAAGTAAGCTTGTAGAGGTGTTTCAACTTTAACGCCTGGTGGTACATAGATAAATGATCCACCTGACCATACAGCTGAGTTCAATGCCGCAAATTTATTATCTGTGTATGGGATTACTTTACCCCAATATTGTTTGAAAATATCTTCGTTTTCACGTAATGCTGAGTCTGTATCTTTAAACACAATACCAAGATCTTCAAGGTCTTGCTTCATGTTGTGATAAACTACCTCTGACTCATACTGCGCAGATACACCCGCAAGATATTTTTGTTCTGCTTCTGGAATACCTAATTTATCAAAAGTAGCTTTGATTTCATCAGGAACTTCATCCCATGATTTTTGTGTCGCTTCTGATGGTTTCACATAGTACGTAATTTCATCAAAATCTAAATCGCCAAGATCGCCACCCCATTGCGGCATTGGTTTTGTATAAAATGTTTCAAGTGCCTTTAAGCGGTACTCTAGCATCCACTCTGGCTCTTGTTTCATATTTGAAATTTCACGGACGATTTCTTCAGTCAAACCACGTTTTGAACGGAAAATTGATACGTCCTTGTCATGGAAACCGTATTTGTAATCGCCGATATCAGGCATTTTTTTAGCCATCGTTTCTCCTCCGTTCATTGAGCTATATTTTCGAGGTATTCAACCTTTGCCATGAGTGAAAGTATGTCACTTTCACCCAGCTGACAAGGCAGTATGCTTTATTTCACACCTTTTTCCATTGCTTTCCAAGCTAATGTTGCACATTTAATACGTGCAGGGAATTGAGAGACACCTTGCAGTGCTTCAACATCCTCAAGGTCATATTTATCGCTATACTCTTCACCCATCATCATTTTAGAAAAAATATCAGCAAGCTCTAAAGCTTCATCTACCTTTTTCCCTTTGATAAGTTGAGTCATCATGGATGCAGAGGACATAGAAATTGAACAGCCTTCACCTTCAAATTTGGCATCCTCTACAACACCGTCAGTCACTTTTAATGTTAAGTGTATACGGTCTCCACATGTCGGATTGTTCATATCAATCGTTACAGCTTCACCTTCTAAAGAACCCTTATTACGAGGATTTTTATAGTGATCCATAATGACTGAACGATATAGTTGATCTAAATTATTAAAAGACATCGCCAAAATACTCCTTCGCAGAACGTAACCCTGCAACAAGACGGTCAATATCCTCCTCTGTATTGTACAGATAGAAGCTTGCACGCGCTGTCGCTACTTGCTGAAGACATTTCATTAGTGGTTGCGCACAATGATGACCCGCACGAACAGCAATACCATTCATATCAAGCACCGTTGCCACATCATGTGGATGGACATCATCCAAATTAAATGTCACAAGTCCACAACGTTTCATTGGGTCACGTGGGCCGAAAATTTTCAAACCGTCAATTGTTTCAAGCTGATCCATTGCATAGCCAACAAGCTTATGTTCATGTTCTGCAATATTATCTAGCCCAATCTCAGTTAAGAAATCAATAGCAGCTCCTAATCCTATTGCACCTGCAATAATAGGCGTTCCACCTTCAAATTTCCACGGTAATTCCTTCCACGTTGAATCATATAACCCAACAAAATCGATCATTTCGCCACCAAATTCAATTGGCTCCATCTTTTCAAGGTGTTCCTTTTTACCATATAGTACACCTATTCCAGTAGGTCCGCACATTTTATGCCCAGAGAACCCTAAGAAATCTACATCCAATTCTTGCACATCAATTTTCATATGCGGAGCCGCTTGAGCTCCATCAACTACCATAACAGCACCATTAGCATGTGCAATTTGCGCAATTTCTTTAATTGGATTTATAGTTCCAAGCACGTTTGACGCCATTGACACCGAAACGATTTTCGTTTGAGGTGTAATCGTTGCACGTACTTTTTCTAGACTAATCGTTCCATCAGCTTCTAGCTCAATGTACTTCAATGTCGCCTTTTTTTCTTTGGCTAACTGTTGCCAAGGAATAATATTGGAATGATGCTCCATTTGAGTAATGACAATTTCATCACCCTCAGCAACATTTGCACGTCCATAACTGGCTGCTACTGTATTTAAAGAGGTCGTTGTTCCACGAGTAAAAATAATTTCTTGTGTTGATTGAGCGTTAATAAACTTACGAACCTTTTCACGTGCACCTTCATATTTATCTGTAGCACGGTTCCCTAGAGTATGCACTCCACGGTGAACATTGGAATTATCAAATTCATAATAGGCTTTAATTGCCTCAATCACTTGAACAGGTTTTTGAGACGTTGCCGCACTATCAAGATAAACAAGTCTATGACCATTTACATCCTGATTTAAAATTGGGAAATAGCTTTTAATGTCTTTATTCATCATTAGCGAACTTTCCTTTCGATAACCTCCGTCAGTTGCTTTTGAACGCCCTCAATTGGTAATTGCGTAACAACTGGCGCAAGGAATCCATGGATAACAAGGCGCTCTGCTTCTGCTTTCGAGATACCACGGCTCATTAAATAGTAAAGCTGTAATGGATCTACTCGACCAACAGATGCTGCGTGTCCTGCTGTTACATCATCTTCATCAATTAATAAAATTGGATTTGCATCCCCACGAGCTTTTTCTGAAAGCATTAATACACGTGATTCTTGCTGTGCATCTGCTTTCGTCGCACCATGTTCGATATAGCCAATACCATTAAAGATAGATTGAGCTGCATCTTTCATAACACCATGCTTTAAGATATGCCCGTTTGAGTTTTTACCCCAGTGACGAACCTCCGTAGTGAAGTTAAGTTTTTGTTCTCCACGACCAACAACTACTGTTTTTGTATCTGCATGTGAACCGTCACCAATTAGATGAGTAATATTTTCTGAGATTGTATCTGAGTCATTCATTAAACCAAGAGCCCAATCTACTTTTGCGTCACGTGCTAAGCGTGCACGACGGTTTACATAAGTCGTAAAGCCTTTTGCAAGTACATCTACTGCTCCATATGTTACTTGCGCATTATCTTGGACAACTACTTCCGCAATAATATTTGCTTGGCCTTTTGCTTGTTCCACCGTTGAAACATATGTTTCCACGTATGTTACAGCAGAATTTGCTTCTGCCACTACTAATACATGGTTGTATAATGATGCTTCAGCATTATCGTTTAAGAAAACAACTTGAAGTGGTTGTTCAATGACTACATTTTTTGGGACGTAAACAAATACGCCACCATTAACTAGTGCTGTATGAAGCGCTGTTAACTTATGTTCATCCACTTTAACAGCTTCAGTCATAAAGTATTTTTGAACAAGCTCACCATGTTCACGAACTGCTGTAAAAATATCCGTAAAAACAACGCCTTTATCAACAAGCTCTTGTGATATTTTAATGTAAGCTGGTGTATTATTGCGCTGAATATAAAGATTCTCTTGCGCTTCAAGGTCAATTAACCCTTTTGCTTCTTCAGGTAAAGCATCTAACGATGGAAATGCCTCACTATGAACTGTAAATGCTGGGAAGTTCATGAAATCCCATTTTGTAATATTAGTTCTATCTGGTTTTGGCAAATCTAAACCAGTTACTTTGTCTAGTGCTGCCGCGCGAAGCTCTGTAAACCAAGTTGGTTCACCATTTGCTTCTGAGAACGAGCGCACGTCCTGTACTGTTACAGGCAAGTTAAGTTCCACTGTCATGCTAGTTCGTCCTCCCTCTTATGCTTCTTGTTCTTCTGTTTCTTCTTCAATACCTAATTCTTTTTTAATCCAGTCATAGCCTTCTGCTTCTAAGCGTTGTGCCAGCTCTGCACCACCTGATTTCACAACACGTCCCTGCATCATTACGTGTACATGGTCTGGTGTAATATAGTTAAGTAGACGTTGATAGTGCGTGATCATTAAGCAGCCAAAGCCTTCACCGCGCATTGCGTTAATTCCTTTAGATACTACTTTAAGTGCATCAATATCAAGTCCAGAGTCAATTTCGTCTAAAATTGCGAACGTCGGTTTAATCATCATTAATTGAAGAATCTCATTACGTTTTTTCTCACCGCCAGAGAAACCTTCATTTAAATAACGCTGAGCCATATCTTCGTTCATTTCTAGGAATTCCATGTTTTTATCTAATTCACGGATAAATTTCATTAATGAAATTTCATCGCCCTCTTCACGGCGAGCATTGATAGCTGAGCGTAAGAAATCAGCATTTGTAACACCCGCAATTTCAGATGGGTATTGCATAGCTAGGAATAAACCAGCTTGAGCACGCTCGTCTACTTCCATCTCAAGTACATCTTCGCCATCTAGCTCAACAGTACCCGAAGTAACCTCATATTTAGGATGACCCATAATAGCAGAAGCTAGTGTGGATTTACCAGTTCCGTTTGGTCCCATGATTGCGTGAATTTCGTTTGTATTAATTGTAAGATTTACGCCTTTTAAAATCTCTTTTCCGTCGATAGCAACGTGAAGATCTTTAATAACTAAAGTTGACATGAAAATACCTCCATAGTGTTCAGTGAATGGGTCAACCATTCCTTAATTATCATCATTCTAATCTTAACTGAAAATCGTTCTCTATGCAAACCATTTCAATTACTTTCCTTCTCCTCAAATAAAATCTTGAAAAATAAAGGCTTTGTAAGCATTTTCAGATTATTACTATCTGGAATAGATATTGAGAATAGACTTTCTTCATTTTCAATGAAATATCTCTAATTGAGAATTGATTTCATCTAGCTACATAGTGTAAACCTCGTGAAAAGGGCTAATTGTAGAGGTTTTGTGACAAATTTGCAGTAACAACCATAACTATACTATAACCTATTTCATTAAAATGGAATCAATTAAAAATAAGATATTTTCATGGCAGTCTCTTTTACACACTAAAAAATTCTATTGTGCAAGATTACTGAATACTTAAACTTTTTTTGTATTTACAGTCACTTTTTATCTTCAATATTATATAATTGAGCTATAATCAATCTTATTTTTAGATTAATAGAGGTGAAATGTTAGTGGAGTTACGTCAATTACGCTATTTTGTGGAGGTTGCTGAACGCGAGCATATTTCAGAAGCTGCTGAGCATCTTCACGTCGCTCAATCAGCCATTAGTCGGCAAATCGCAAATCTTGAAGATGAGTTAGGCACTCCGTTATTTGAACGAGTGGGACGCAATGTGAAATTAACGCCGATTGGAAAGACCTTTCTTGAACATACCATTACGGCATTGAAGGCCATTGATTTTGCTGCCAAACAAGTAGAAGAGTATCTTGATCCTGCTAAGGGCTCTATTAAGATTGGCTTTCCAACAAGTTTAGCAAGCTATGTACTGCCAACCGTTATCTCAGCCTTTAAACGAGAGTATCCCAATTTGCAATTTCAGCTACGACAAGGATCTTATCGATTTTTAATTGATGCTGTCAAAAATCGAGAGTTAAACCTTGCCTTTTTAGGTCCGCTTCCTCCAAAAGATGAATCCATTGAGTCGACTATATTGTTTACGGAAAATATTGCCGCTCTTCTACCAGCTAATCATCCGTTAGCAAAAAGAGAGAGTATTCAGCTTGCTGAATTGAGAAATGATTTATTTGTGTTATTTCCAAATGGTTATATATTACATAAAGTGGCAATGGATGCTTGTCGTGCTGCAGGCTATATGCCTAATATTATTTCAGAGGGTGAAGATTTGGATGCACTTAAAGGCTTAGTAGCAGCTGGAATAGGCGTTAGTCTGTTACCAGAAAGTTCACTTTACGATTCTGCTGCTCGCTTTACTGTAAAGGTGCCTATTGAATCACCCTCCATTCCAAGGACGGTTGGTATTATTTCTCCTGTAAATCGAGAAATCGCCCCATCAGAAGCCATTTTTTTAAATTTCGTCAAAGATTTCTTTTCACGTCTATCTCAATTTCAATAAAAAAATTGCCTTTACTGGCGATTTGGGACTATAGATAAACTCAAAAATTATGAGTTTGCCGATAGTCTTTTTTTACAATCAAATAAGGTAAAACCTGGATATGACGGCCGAGGCGAGCCGCTTCCCTCTCTACGTTCGCTAGACTTTCCCAAATTGAAGGGTTTTGGGTAACTAATTGGCAAATCGTTACGTTTATTGATTTCATTCTTTGTCAACATCATTTCTGTTTTGTTTCTCCAAAAATCGAACAAGAGAATGACAAAAAGCCATCGAGCGTGAACTTCTCGATGACTTTTGTTGAACGTGTCTATATTACCGATTTTTTAGGGAGACAAACGCTCACCAGTTTCTTGCTCATTAATCCACTGTAATGTTTTGACACCTAATCCACCAGCACGCCACAACACTACATCATGATAGCTTTTCCTTTGGACATATTTGACCCATTTTTCAAGTGTTTCCTGATCAGCATACCAAATCTCATGACTCATATTGCTAGTATCTGTATACGTAAAATAAACAGCACCACTTGCTTTATCTCGTTGTTTCTTTGCGTTTGTTTCAGCTAATACTTTCTCCGCCTCAAGTTCCGTTAATGCAACCGTATTACCTTGAGCTACCCAATCGAAACCACCTGTAGCAAAGGCGATAGCTAATTTTTGGTTGGATTTTTTGATATTTTTTATTAAATCATTAAGAAATGAAAATGTAGCCTTCGCACCTGGACCACTATGATAGCCATGTACATTATAAGCCATTACGGTATAGCTAGGCCCATTCGGTAACTTCACATCAAATGGAAAGCTCGGCTCTAGCACTACATGCAGTGTAACATTCTTTTTCGCAAGTTCTCGGTATAGCTCCTTTAAAAATTGAACATATTTTGAAAGGTCTTCTTTAGCTATCTTTTCATAATCAATTTCAATGCCATCTGGTTGGTATTGTTCAACTACCTGCAATATATTATTGATATGCTTTTTTCTTGCTGAAGAATCCTGTACTAACCTATGCAAAAGTGTACTATCCTTTTGAACAGAAGAGGCATTATCTGTCACATAATCATTTATAAGCGTTAGAATTACATGATGTGATTCATTGAATTGCTGCTGTGTCTGTCGCAACATATCGACTGCATTATCCGTTAATAGCAATTCATCTTTATGATTAAAATAGGCACCGAAAACGCGCATATCTTGTAATCCTTGTTGGGAGTTTTGGACATCTTCTAAGGCTGATTGATTTTGCCATTCAGGTAACCACATCGATAAACGCAACTTCGCTTTATCCTTTAATTCTTCCTTTGCTATAGCAGGTGGTTCTTTACTATTACTACAAGCAGTGATAAACAACAGGGCTATACAGATAAATAATATAAAATTTTTCACTTGTTTCAAATTTCACCCCAAATTAGAAGGTTTCAATAAAGAAATCTACAACATGATTAAACAATGTTGTGCTTTTATGCTTAACCTTCTCGAAATTCGTATATTGGTTTGTAAAAATAGTTTGATCTTTCCTATCTGTAATTAAAATATCTTCAATTATTGTATCGTATATATCATCTGCATACTGTTCATGAGATGTATCTTTATGGCTAAACAATGCTCCAAATCCAATTTGAGAGCCATGGAGGCCAGGGTTTATTTGAATAGTTTCAGATAATACATGATCTACATCTACTTTTATTTTATCCTTATTTACTGTAATGTTAAATACTCTATTTTTAGTTAAGTTTCTTGGGTATTCTTCTTCAACAATCCGCGATCCCTTTTGGGTGTCCTGATACGTATAGACGGTCGCCTTATTAAACGCATACTCCTCTTCATTCCACTTAATCTCATTCAATGGGAAACGAGCCTTTTCCACAATATCTGAAGCAGGTAATTTTTCACTCACTACAAGCTCATTGTCTACCAAGGCAATACGTAAATAGCTATTTGTTTTCTCATCATAATTTACATACAACGCTTGTTCACCAACAACATTCCCTTTAAATGTAAAGTTCACGTTATATTGCTGTGGCATCATCTCCTTTAAGAGAATCCTACCTTCACTAGAAGGAGCCGATGTTAATGTAACTTCATTATTATCAAATTCTGCTGCCCCATTAATGGTTTGCCATTTTTGGGCTAATTGAGGATCTCCTATTTTAAATTCGATATTTTGATTACTTGCCTGTTTAATTTTCATCATGACATGATTGGTTGACCAATAAGGAGAAACTTGTAATCGATTCAAGTTATATAGATCACTATCTTTATCATTATAGGCACTCAATTCTAAATTAAAGTGCATACGAAACTTGTCTTTAATTTCCTTGTCATTCACACTCTGCACCAGAGGGTCCATATTATTATACAATGAATTAGCATGCATAATGGCATAGGCTTTAGGAACTTCCCCAAACTCTTGCTGATAAATTTCCTGCATAAGCTTGTAATCCTTCTTAATTCGAGCTTCCATCTCTTGTCGAGTTTCACTTGGGATCATATATTGATTACGAATAAAATCCATTAAATAGTGGTTATAGTATTCGATTGTTGTTTTATTCGGTATATTATTTTCGTCAATCATCCCTAAGGACTGCCCTTTATCATTAAAAATATTAATGTAGGTTAGTCTATATCCGTTAGAGCCTAATTCCCAATAGCCGCTTTTCTCCATCAACTTCAAATCTTTTGGCTTTAAAAATTTATGGTCGCGGGTATCCATTTTATTGGCATACGTAAACATCGTAGCCTTATAATTTAATTTTTCCATAACGTTTTGTGCGAAAATACTAGAATCGGTACGGCCATCCTCAAATGATAAAAACAAGGCTTTTTCTGGTAGTGGTTTATTCTTTTGATAAAAATCCAATATATCCTTTTGTGTAATCGTTTGATAGCCTTGTTTTTCAAGCAATGTAAGCTGTTCTTCTAAATTTTTCTTTGACACGTATTTAGAGGAGTCATTTCTACTTACACCAAAATAGGACAGTGCAATAAATCCGTCTTTATTGTTTAACGGGACCGCCTCAGCAAATCGCTTGTCTGTCAGAAAGACGGCTTTAATTAACACGACTGCTAAAAAGATAACAACTACTAATTGTATAATCGAGCGTATAATTTTCCTTCGATTTTTTTTAGCTGGCTGTAAAATTACATTTTTTTCTTTCATTCCTTCTCACCCATTTTTCTAATTTTCAACATTGAAAATCGGGATTTTCGTAATTTTTGCTTTTCCATTTTCTTTTTTTTTGCCAAAACGTCTTGTGGTGTTTCCCTTGTTCCCCATGTTGATTTCCAGAATGTTACCCATGCAACTGGCATTTGCCAGAGCAAAATAAATTCATAATAAAGAACGAAGATAAACCCGAATAACCATAATTTACTTTTCCTAAAGAATAGATGAGCCAAACTCATGAGCATGGCCATTAAAAGTAAGCCTAATAAAAAGGTAGTCGGAAAAACACCATACATGATTGGCACATAGATTAAGTTGTAGACGACGACAATTGGTGCCGCAATTGGGACAATTAAGCCTATTATGAAGAAAAGGAACATGAAGGGTTCTTTTTTCCACATAAATAGAAAGGCTCGTAAAGATTCTCTTAGCCAAGAACGTTTCCATCTCATTTGCTGAGATAAAAAAACTTTAGTGTCAGAGGGAACAATCGTCGAACAAATGGCATTATCCTGATAACCTGTTCGATGTGTTTTCAAAATATAGTTTGTCATACTACGATCATCACCAAATGTAGCAGGCTGCCCAAGAAATTTTTGATTGAGCCAGGCTGTTTCATTTTTTAAAATAAGTTCTTTTCGATAACAAGCTAATGGTCCTGATAAGCAAGTCACCGTATCAAACCAAGATTCAGCGGCCTTCATAATACGAAAGGCAATATAATAACGAACTGTCTGTAATTTTGTCAGAGCATTTGTAAATTTATTTTCTACCTCTGTCCGTCCAGCTACACCACCCATTTTAGGGTCTTGGAAAGGCTGGACTAGATTGCGGATTGCATGTGGCTCCAAAAAACTATCGGAATCCACAAAAACCACTAAGTCATGCTTTGCTTGATGAACACCGGCTACCAGCGCTTCACGTTTTCCACCATTTTGAGGAAGCTTAGAAAACTTTAAGCGATCGGTTGTTTTAAAACGCCCACCCTCAAAATGAATAAGATCTATCATTTCCTTAGCTTTTTCCTCCGTCCTATCCGTAGAGCAATCATCCACGACAATGACTTCTAACTTATCTACAGGATAGTACTGATTAATACAGCTTGAAATCGTGCGATGTATCCATTCTTCCTCGTTAAACACAGGGATAATTATGGATACACCGGGCTCATAGTTTGGATTGATGGGTACATTTTTATAAAAAATACCAAATAGGTATCTACTTAATAGAAACGTTGCCGCTATAATACTATAAAGGTATAAAAATTTATTGAATCTAAAATAAATAACACTTTCTGCTCTCATCAGCATGACAATAAGTGAGACAACCAATAAGAATAAACTCGCCATAAAAACAGAAATGCCCCAACGTTTTTTTACCATATATTTATTTAAAGGTTGGAGAAATTCGCAAGCAAAGTAATATAGCGTTTGACCATCCACCTCTTTGGTAAAATGCCGGATCACCTTTGCCTTCAACTTCACTTTTGCCTCATATCCTTCAGGCATTGCCCCACCTGGGATCGTAAAATTCATTTCTAAAATTTCATCAATTAATAATTGCTGAGGCTGTTGAGAATAAACAAGAATTCCCGTTACGGAAATATCTTCAGCATAGTATTTGTCTGAACTCATTTTATGTCTTGCTCTTCTAACCTGAACCTCAAAATGAGTTTCATAGCGTAAGCTAAGCTGTTGAAGACGATAAATTTCATTGACATCTGTCGGATCAATTTCTTCTTTCTGATAAGATGCACCTCGACGATTGACAAGGTTTCGGACATTTTCGGGATCAGGAATATTTGATAGAATCCGACGATCTGAGCGCGGTACTGTTAAAACCTCTTTTTTCGTTTTTATCATTTATTCACATCCCCATTTGCATCTTCTTCAATCCAATTTGACATTTTACTAAAGCTATAACCATCTTGTTGCAACTTTTCAATAATTAATGGAAGTGCTTCAACTGTTTTTGTACCGTCTAAGATGTGCATGACAATAACCTTTCCTGGTGCTGCTCTAGATATGACCCGATCATAAATGTCCTGAGCACTGTAATCTAAATTCCAGTCAAAGGAAGCAATATCATACATGGCAATGGTTTTAATTCCGGCAGCGGTAATCACTTTAGCAGTACGCTCATCCATAATTCCTTGTGCTGGTCTAAAATAAAGTAATGGTGGCTCCTGTAACGCATAAGTAAGAGCATTATGGGCCTTCACTAAATCATCTTGTATTTCCTCTGGCGTCATTTTAGTTACATCTAAATGGTAATAAGAGTGACTTGCCACTTCATGACCTTCCTCTAGTATTAACTTGGCTAATTGTGGATTTTTCTCCACCCCACTACCGATTAAAAAAAATGTACTTTTAATATTATATTTTTTTAATACATCTAAAACAGCTTTCACCTGCTGTTCATGTGCCCAATCATCAAAGGTAATGGCGATTTCTTTTTTAGAGGTCTCTTTTCGATAATACAAATGTGGTTCAACATTTTCATAATTCAAATTAGGTTTGACGGCATCATAACCTGCTATTTCTTCTAAAGACTTTGTTAAATATCGCTCATCTATCACATCACTTAAAGTCGTAATGGTGTAATCATGTTTTTCTGCTAATTGTGCTAGTAAAGGAATGGCATCTATAATAGCAGGATTAATATAAGTGTTGAGATGAATAATAGAACCTCTATCAATATATTTGTCAATATAATCAATCAAATCTTGGGCACTTTGCATTTTTCGATCAAGTGGATTAATGGATAAACCTATCACTGCCTTCATATCCAGTGCAGCAGCTGCTAAGCGCATATTATCTGTAATATCACCTGAACGACTTCGAACAAATTTCGGCTTATATCCTAAATGTTCTTCAAATATTTGATTCGTTAAATAAATCTCCTCATAGGTTTGGTCATAGTTTAAAGCTGTGACATCTGGAAATGACAATGTACCGTTTTGTACATCATGGCCTCTTTTTAGAATGTCTCGAACAAGCTCTGGTTCCTGTGCCACACGTAGCCCCTCTAAGAAAAAGGTGGCTTTCATATTAGATTCATCTAATTTCGCCAATAGTAGCTCCATTGTTTGATTATCCGCAAAGCCATTAAACGTTAGAGCTACTTTTGGCTTAATAATATCGACATGACTGATTGAATCACTCATCGTACCATCAGATTCCTTAATCTCTATAGAAGAATCAATTGGTTGAATCGTTTTTTGTGGAGTGGATTGACATCCTGCTAAGAACATCAGGATTAGAAGCCCACATATTTTTAGCTGTTTCATGTCCCACGAACTCTCCTTATAGTCTGTAATAATTTTTATTCTTAAATAAAAAATGGGTATTACGAGTATCAAAAATTAATGAGGCTTCCTGATCAATTAATGAATAATCAATGTTGGAATGATTGGTTAAAATCAACACAGCATCTGCATCTTTAACACTTTTCTCTGTTAAAGGAACTGTGTTTAAAAGAGTTTGTTCTACCGGGAACGTTTGTATATAAGGGTCGATAATCTGTAATGAGCTCTGACTATCAAGTAATTGCTGAATGACTCGTAGTGCAGGAGATTCGCGTGAGTCGTTTATATCTGGCTTATAAGTGACACCAATAATAACAATTTTTGCGTGGCACAGCTCAATATTTTGAATACGTAAGTACTGTTCCAGCCTCTCCACAACAAAATTAGGCATCGAATCATTTATTTTATCTGCTGCTTCAATTAAAGTTGCTGAGATACCATGCTGTTGACCCGCCCATAATAAATATTTGGGATCGACAGGGATACAATGCCCCCCTACTCCTGGGCCAGGCTTGAATGGCATAAAGCCATAAGGCTTTGTTGAGGCAGCATCTATGACTTCCCAAACATCAATGTTCATTTTATAGCACATTTGACTGAGCTCATTGACAAGGGCGATATTGATTTGGCGAAATGTATTTTCCAGCAATTTCTCCATTTCGGCAACTTTGGGACTTGTTACCGTAAATACACTAGTATGAATGACTGTTTCATAAAAACCCTTTGAAACTTCCAAACAATTAGAAGTAACACCGCCAACAACTTTGGGTGTATTGGAAACTGAAAAATTACTATTACCAGGGT
This sequence comes from Lysinibacillus sp. VIII_CA, assembly GCF_049943995.1. Lineage (NCBI taxonomy): Bacteria > Bacillati > Bacillota > Bacilli > Caryophanales > Bacillaceae > Lysinibacillus > Lysinibacillus sp. VIII_CA. The sequence continues at coordinate 193,367 of NZ_JBNFXM010000007.1, read as the reverse complement.
CCACTCGCTCTGGTGAATAAGCTAAGAATAAATCTTGACCCACAGCAAAGCCATGCTTTTGCAAAATAGGCTGAACAATTTCCTCTGTTGTCCCAGGATAGGTCGTACTTTCAAGAATAACTAATGCATTTGCTTTAATATAACGCCCGATGTCATGTGCTGCCTCTTCTATATAGGAAATATCAGGAGTACCATCCACTGTTGTAGGAGTCGGTACACAAATAATGACGACATCTACAGAAGCAAGTTTGGAAAAATCAAAGGTTGCTTCAAAATGTTGATCTTTTAATATTTGCTGTATATTTTCTTTCGGGATATCAGCTATATAGCTCTCACCGTTTTGCAACATGGCGATTTTTTCTTGATTTTTATCAAAGCCTAAAACATGAAAACCTTTCTGGACAATTTCAATGGCAAATGGTAGGCCTACATAGCCGAGACCAATTACCCCAATTGTCGCTTTTTTTAATTGAATTTTATTTAATAAAGCTGAGCTCATCGATTTCGTGTTTATCGTCATAACAATAACTCCTTTGGCTAAACTTACATGTAATTTTTATCGCCATTTTTCCGTTATCTATTCATCCTCAATATTTAGTCATATCGAGTATTTTGCAACGTAATAGGTTATTTCTTTTCCTCATCGCCATTCTGTACAAACCCCTTTCTTCTCCACATACTTTAGTATGATTTTTTTAGTCAAAATAGATTAATAAAATCCAAATTTCACAAAAAAACTTTTCTAACAATTATATAGTACTACTCGTAACTAAACAATTTCTAAATAATTTCTTTACTCACGAAAAAACACCTACTTTTTTTTCACATACACAACAAAATAATTCATTAATTATTAAGATATTTAACAAATATATTCAGAGTCACTTATTAAGCGTAAACGAAAAAGATGCTAGGCAACACTGAAGAATGTTAATAAATAGGAATTAACATTTTTCCTTTTCAGGAAGTTGCTAAAAATCCCTCACAGCATTGGCTTTCACCGATACTGGAGGGATTAGACAAACATGTAGAACAGGGGATTATAGGAGCTTTTAAATACTTGATATAGCTATTTTTATTTCCACGGAAATCGACATCCTATCGATAATCACTATTAAAAGCAGGTAAGCAACCTCAAAAGAAAAGAGTACGTAAGTAACTCAATACTTACGTACCCTTTTTTGTAGATTATTGAACAGGTACTACTGCACCTTTCCATTCTTCTAAGATAAAGTCTTGGATTTCTTTAGAAGTTAATACTTCTAATAATGTTTTAATTTCAGGTCTTGATTCATCTCCAGCACGTACTGCGATGATGTTAACGTATGGTGACTCTTTGTCTTCAAGAGAAATAGCATCTTCAATAGGGTTTAAGCCATTATCAATAGCAAAGTTAGAGTTGATAAGTACTGCGTCCCCTTCATTGTTTTCGTACATTTGTACAAGCATTTCTGGTGCTGTATTCGCATCAAATTTAAAGTTTTTAGGATTCTCTTCTATATCCTTAATTTCTGCTGCTGTTTTATCAATACCATCTTTTAATTTAATTAAGCCCTTAGCTTCTAATAATGACAGCATACGACCGTGGTCTGATACCGAGTTAGAAAGTAAGATTGTTGCGCCTTCTGGAAGGTCTTCTAAAGACTTATACTTTTTAGAGTAAATACCAATTGGCTCAATATGAACACCACCAGCATTGACGAAATCATAGCCATTGTCTTTAATTTGCAACTCTAAATACGGAATATGTTGGAAGTAATTTGCATCCAACTCTTTTGATTCTAAATCTTGGTTTGGTAGTACATAGTCTGTATATGTTTCTACTTTAAGGTCAATACCTTTCTCAGCTAAAATCGGTTTTGCTTTATCTAAAATTACTGCATGTGGTGTATTAGAAGCTCCCACTGTTAAAGTAACGTTTTCTTTACTATCTGTTTTATCACCAGATGCTGCATTTGAATCCTCTTTTTTATCAGTACCGCAAGCTGCTAATGCTAGTACAAGTATTGATAAAAATAATCCTGTTAATAACTTTTTCATGTATGACACTCCCTTTATTTTAATGAAAATATGTTAGCGGTAAGAACCGGAATAACCTCAGTTTTATTAACGTTTATCAATTTTTTCTGTAATGAAATCACCTATCCATTGGATGATAAAGACTACTACTAAGATCAAAATAGTTGCCATTAATGTCACATCTTGGCGATTTCTTTGGAAACCGTCTAGGAAGGCTAAGTTCCCGAGACCCCCTGCACCGATTATCCCTGCCATTGCTGTATAACCGACAAGTGCTACAGCCGTAACAGTAATACCCGAAATGAGTGCTGGTAATGATTCAGGGATCAGTACTTTCCAAATAATTGTGGCTGTTTTAGCCCCCATTGAACGAGCTGCTTCAATAACACCCTTATCAATTTCTCGTAGCGCAATTAATACCATACGTGCATAGAACGGAGCCGCACCGATAATTAAAGCAGGTAAAGCAGCATTGGCTCCACGGATTGTACCAAGTAAAAACTTAGTAAATGGAATTAATAAAATAATTAACACGATAAATGGAATAGAACGGAATATATTAACGAGTGACCCTGTTAAAAAACTAACAATTTTATTAGCCCATAACTGATTCGGACTAGTTAAAAACAGGACAATCCCAATGGCTAACCCTAGAATAAATGTAATAACTGTTGAAATGGCCGTCATATATAATGTTTCATATGTAGCCTGCCACATGCTATCCCAGTCTACATTCGGAAAGAGATTAGTTAGCATCTGCAATCACCTCCGTTTGCACTTCCACTGTATTTAAATAGCTTAAGGCTTCAGTCACGTTTGCTTTCGACCCATCAATTTGCACAATGAGAGTACCATATGCACCATTTTTGGTTTGCGAAATATTCCCATGTACAATGCTTACTTCCACATCGAATTGCTTTACTAGATGTGAAATAACTGGCTGTTCTGTTTTTTCACCAACAAAAATCAATTTGACAAGTTGTCCAGTTGGATAATTTGCTTTGATTTGTTCTACTGTATCCTGTGTTTCCTTTGTATTGGTAATTTGCGCTACAAATTTCTTAGTAATGGCAGCCTGAGGAGCCTGGAAAACTTGCAATACTTCTCCACGCTCTACAATTTCGCCTGCCTCCATCACTGCTACACGATGACAAATCTTGCGGATGACATGCATTTCATGAGTAATGAGGACAATCGTTAACCCTAAACGTTCATTAATATCCACCAGTAAATCAAGAATGGCATCTGTTGTCTCAGGGTCTAGAGCAGATGTAGCCTCATCACATAGTAAAACCTCTGGATTATTGGCTAATGCTCGCGCAATCCCTACACGTTGCTTTTGTCCACCAGAGAGCTGTGATGGATATGCTTGATCACGACCTTCTAGGCCAACAAGTGCTATCAATTCCTTCACCCGTGCCTCACGTTGAGCTTTTGATACACCTGCGATTTCTAATGGGAAGGCAATGTTTTCTGCAACTGTTCGTGACCAAAGTAGGTTGAAATGTTGAAAAATCATACTAACCTTTTGTCTAGCTGCTCTAAGCTTTTGACCTTTAATCGATGAAAAAGCCTGATTGTTCACTGTTACTGTTCCTGTTGTTGGTTTCTCTAAGCCATTAAGTAAACGAATCATCGTACTTTTACCAGCGCCACTATAGCCGATAATGCCAAAAATTTCACCCTTATTAATAGTCAGGTTAACATCTTTGACTGCCGTTAATTCGCCATTTGCTGTTTTGTATTTCTTCGTTATATTTTGAAGCTGTATCATAGCGAATACTCCTTTTCTTATATAAAAAAACCCCTCCACTTATAGACAAGTAGAAGGGGTCACGTATTATACGTTGAACCGTTCTCTCATCTTTCAAAGAAAAATCTTTGGGTGATTTGGCACCTTTTCACTATGTGATGGTTGCCGGGCTTCATAGGGCACTTCCCTCCGCCGCTCTTCATAAGAGTTCGATATATTTAATGTTTTAGTAATATATTTGTTACTTTACCACGCTAATAAAGTTCAGTCAATTAATTTTTTTAACAATTCGTACAAAAAAGGTACGGATTGAAAAGCATAAATCTTTTCTGTCACTTTGCCACCGTCACAAACAAGTAAGCACGGAACGCTTTCAATTTGATGCTCAAAAGCAATTTGCTCCAAAAAATTAATATTTGCTTTCCCTAGCTTTAGGTGAGGTAATAGTTGTTCTACAATTGACATCATTTTTGATGCCACTGCACAAGTACCGCACATCGGTGTATATAAATAAAACGCAGCTTTTTCTCCGGACTGTAATGCCGTTTCCCACTGCTCTTTCGACCATTCTTCCATTTAGTTCACGCAACCTTACAAAATATATTCATTATGGATTGAGAAATGCGCACGAAGTAAAATCATGGCTAACACTTTTCTAGGTGTCGTTTCTACTTCCTTATATGTTGGCATTGTTCGTAAATGCTCTGCTTCAGGATAATGTCTGTCCATTAATGCACGTAGCTTATCGCCTGAAGTATCGGCATCAAAAAAGGTAAATAGCTCATAGCCCTCATAGGGATCGATTAGCTCTTCTAATTGATGCACACCAATTGTTCCATTCGTACATAGTATTGTAACATTCTCGTTTAAAATTGGCTCAATTTGTAGCTTATCTGAGCGTCCTTCTACTATCAAGCATTTCCCATCGAACATTACGCCACCTCCATTTAGACATTCCCACTTATACGTTATTATATAATAAAAAACGCCGGTAGTTTCCGACGTTTTTTGATTATGGCTTGTCTTATTCTGCTGTCATCTCTTCGTATTGTTCTGCTGTCATAAGTTTATCAACTTCTGATGCATCAGCAGGCTCTACGACGATCATCCATGCTTTTTCATATGGTGATTCATTAACGAATTCTGGGCTATCTTCTAAATCTGCATTAACTTCAACTACAGTACCTGAGATTGGTGCATATAATTCAGAAACAGTTTTTACTGATTCTACGCTACCGAATGGATCATCCGTTTTGATTTCATCGCCAACTTGTGGAAGCTCAACGAAAACGATATCTCCTAATTCAGATTGTGCGAAGTGCGTAATACCAATACGTACTTTTCCATCTTCTACTTTAACCCATTCATGCTCTTCAGAGTAACGTAAGTCTTTCGGTGTGCTCATGCAAAAAACCCCTCCATAATTATGTAATATATTCACTTTCAGTGTGCCATACTTCTCCTATAAAAACAAGAATAAAAACGGCTATATCCAAGCTTGCTCAAAATCGGATTCTTTAAACCCTAAAGTTACTTTTTTTCCATCTGTTACGAGTGGACGTTTTATTAACATCCCATCCGAAGCAAGTAGCTCAAGCTGTTCTTCCTCAGTCATATCAGCTAGCTTGTCCTTCAAACCAAGGTCACGATATTTCATGCCTGAAGTATTAAAAAACTTCTTCAAAGGAAGACCACTGACTTGCCATAAAGCTGTTATTTCATCCTTTGTTGGCGGCTGCTCTACGATATGTACCTCTTCATAGGAAACGTCATGATCATTTAACCACTTTTGCGCTTTTTTACATGTTGTACATTTGGGATAATGGAAAAATTGAATCGTCATTAAAATGCTCCTTTGCTGTCTTTTTCTGTAGTATACCATCATAATCATCGAGAATGGTGGAACTTCGCTCATTTCCGTAAGTCTATCCATCCATTTTGTATTTTTATCCGTTACTTTGACAAATAATTTATTTGGCACAATAAAAAACTAGCTACCCACTTACGGATAGCTAGCATTTTCCTACGATTAAACGATATATTTTTCTGCTTCAATTAATTTCACAGATGCTTCACGTTTCTTCGTAATGAGGTTGTATGGATTATTACGTGTTAATTTACGTAATGCAGATAATGTCATACGTGCTGCATCACCATCTGCGGAAGCCAGAATTGTATCTTTTGCTTCTTTTTCGATTTCTACAAATGCTTCTTGGCAGAAAATTTGAGTGTATAGCAATTTTTGATGTGCTTTTTCAACGCCATCACGAGCAATCGCTTTTTCTGTGCGTAATACAGCTGATTCCATTGCAAATAATTGATTAGCGATATTAGCAATATTCACTAATACTTCTTGCTCTTGATCAAGCTTCGCACCAAAGCGTTGTGCGGCTAAGCCTGCAGCTAATACAGCAATCTTCTTGGCATTTTTCACTAAGTATTTTTCCTGAGCTAGTGGCTCAGTGCCGATATCCTCTGGCATTAGCATTAGAAGCTCTTGCTGTAAATTTTGCGCAACCTGTAATAATGGCAGCTCACCTTTTAGTGCCTTTTTCATAAATGTACCTGGTACAATCATGCGATTAATTTCATTTGTACCTTCAAAAATTCGATTAATACGAGAATCACGGTATATACGCTCTACCTCATATTCAGCCATGAAGCCATAACCGCCGTGTAATTGTACAGCTTCATCTGCAATATAATCTAATGTTTCTGATCCAAATACTTTAGCAATGGAGCATTCAATCGCATATTCAGCGATAGCACCTGCAATCACTTTTCCTTCCTTTTGCTCCTCTGGGCTTAGCTGGCTTAAACGGTCTTCAAATAAACCCACAGTACGATAGTTTAATGACTCTGATGCATACAAATGAGAAGCCATTGTTGATAATTTTTCTTTTGTTAGGTTGAAGTCAGATAGCTTTGTTTTAAATTGCTGACGTTGGTTTGTATATTGTACCGCTAGCTCAAATGCGCGTTTTGATCCACCAATTGTTCCAACCCCTAGTTTATAGCGACCGATATTTAATATATTGAAGGCAATGACATGCCCACGACCAATTTCACCTAATAAATTTTCTACTGGCACTTCTGCATCTTCTAACACAAGTGTACGGGTAGATGAAGACTTAATCCCCATTTTCTTCTCCTCAGGACCGACTGAAACACCATTGAATGTACGTTCCACAATAAAGGCAGAGAACTTATCACCATCAATTTTAGCATAAACAACAAATACATCTGCAAAGCCCGCATTTGTAATCCATTGCTTTTCACCATTTAAAATATAATGTGTGCCTGCATCGTTTAGTTTCGCAGTTGTTTTTGCCCCTAAAGCATCCGAGCCTGAACCTGGCTCTGTTAAAGCATAAGCAGCAATTAATTCACCCGAGGCAAGCTTAGGTAAATATTTTTTCTTCTGATTCTCGTCACCGAATAGCACGATTGGTAATGAGCCAATCCCTACATGTGCACCATGAGTAATGGAGAAACCACCTGCTACAGACATTTTTTCTGCAATTAATGCTGAAGAAACTTTATCTAAGCCTAGTCCTTCGTATTCTTCTGGCACATCTGCTCCAAGCAAGCCTAATTCACCAGCACTTTTAAGGAGACGTACTGAGTGCTCGAATTCATGATGCTCTAAATTTTCAACTACAGGTAAAACTTCATTTGCTACATATTCTTCTGTTGTTTTGGCAATCATTTTATGCTCGTCAGTGAAATCTTCAGGTGTAAACACACGATCTAATTCCACATCTTCAATTAGAAATCCGCCGCCTTTAATGAAATCCGTTGTTTTTTCAGTCATATAAAATCCTCCCAATTTATCTATTTTGATAGTTTAATCCCCTATTGAATGCTGCCTCTTCAAAATCTGTAGTATTTGCTCAGAGGCTTGATTTTTATTCAGCCTACTCTCCTACCTTTTAGAGAAGGTTTCTGACGCTTTCATTTTGGTCCAAAAACCTTTTGCTGAGTGAAGACAAATATATATATAGAAAAGCTTGAAATATACTTGCTCGGAGGCAACCGGAAACAGTACACCTCAAGCTGATCTAGTGAAAAATTATAGAATTTCAAATACTCCAGCGGCTCCCATGCCGCCACCAATACACATAGTTACCACGCCATATTTCTTACCTTGACGCTTTAATTCATGAATAAGTTTTAGTGTTAAAATAGCACCCGTTGCACCAAGTGGATGTCCTAATGCGATAGCTCCACCATTTACATTGACCTTATCTTGGTCGATGCCTAAATGACGGACCACCTGTAAGGATTGCGATGCAAATGCTTCATTGATTTCCCATAGATCAATCGCATCTATTGATAAACCTGCGATTTCTAACGCTTTTGGTACCGCCACAATGGGACCAATCCCCATTACTTCAGGTGGTACACCACCCACTGCAAAACCTAGGAATTTTGCCATTGGTGTTAAACCTTGCTTGACTGCCTCTTCACGCTCCATTACCAATACAGCTGCTGCACCATCAGATGTTTGAGAAGCGTTCCCTGCTGTCACACTCCCTTTCACATGGAAAGCTGGACGAAGCTTCGCTAAACCTTCAACCGATGTACCTGAACGGACACCCTCATCCATGCTGAAAGTGAATTTTTTCACCTGTGGCTTATTGTTCTCATCAACATAATGTTGTTCCACTTCTATAGGTACAATCTCATCATTAAATTTACCTTCTTTAATTGCCTTTTCAGCAAGTGCATGTGAGCGAACAGCAAAAGCATCTTGATCTTCGCGACTTACATTGTATTGACGAGCTACTTCCTCAGCTGTATGCCCCATTCCCATATAATATTGTGGAGCTGTTTCAGCTAACGTTGGATTTAAGCGGGGCGTGTTCCCCACCATTGGTACCATACTCATTGATTCAACACCACCAGCGAGGATGGCCTTTGAGTGCCCGAGCATGATTCGCTCAGCTGCATAGGCAATCGCCTGTAGACCCGAAGAACAAAATCTATTAATGGTTAGTGCAGGAGTTGTATCTGGTAGTCCGGCAAGTGCACCGATGCTACGAGCTACATTCATCCCCTGTTCTGCTTCTGGCATAGCACAGCCTAAAATTAAATCATCTATCGGTCCCTCATAGCCTGCTCTTTTTAATGTTTCTTTGACAACGGCAGCACCAAAGTCATCTGGTCTTACTGTTGCTAAAGAACCTTTTTTTGCTTTTCCAATTGGAGTTCGTGCTCCTGCTACAATAACGGCTTCACGCATCGTATAATCCCCCTTTGTTTCATGTGCAAGTTTTGTCTATTTCGTCCATTAGTTACGAAGTGGTTTCCCCTTTAACAGCATATGTTGCATTCTTTGCTGTGAAAGTGGATCAGCAACAAGGCTAAGGAATGCCTCACGCTCTAAGTTTAATAGATACTGTTCATCTACTAATGTGCCATATGGAACCTTACCACCCGCAATCACATAAGCTAGCTTTTTAGCAATTTTCAAATCATGCTTACTGATAAAGCCTGACTCATACATACCTTGCGCACCAATGAGTAATGTACCGTAGCCTGATGCACCAACCACAGGAACTTTTGTTGGGACAGGTGGTTGATAGCCTGCTTCATAAAGTGCTAAAGCCGCTTGTTTCGCGTCATATAATTGATGGTCTGGGTTAACAGAAATTCCATCTGCGAAGTTTAAGAAGTTATTTTCACGTGCTTCCTCACCAGATGTTGAAACTTTCGCCATGGCAATTGTTTCAAATACTTTATTTGCAATATGTTGATAGTCTATTTCTACACCATTTGGTAGACCCTTTAGGAATTTTTGATAAAGCGCTTTATTCCCTCCGCCACCTGGAATTAATCCAACGCCTACTTCTACTAAGCCCATATATGTTTCCATCGTTGCCTGGATATGTGCAGCAGGTAAGCAAACCTCTGCACCACCACCTAATGTCATCGCAAACGGAGCCGCCACAACCGGCTTACGTGAATATTTAATTTTTTGCATCGCATCTTGGAAAGCCTTAATGACAAAGTCTAGTTCAAAGATATTATCATCCTGTGCTTCGACTAAAATCATTCCTAGATTTGCACCAACACAGAAGTTTTTCCCCTGGTTTCCTATCACTAAGCCCTTATAATTAGCTTCTACCTCATCGATGGCAAAGTTTATCATTTGAATAATATCCAAGCCTATAGCATTTGACTGTGAATGGAACTCTAATAATGCAATTCCATCACCTAAGTCTATTAAACTAGCACCTGTATTGGATTTAATCACGCCATGTTTTTTCTTATATCGTTTTAAATCGATTTCCTTTTCATTGACAGGCACTTTAACATACTCCGACCCATTATAGTAAGCCAAGTCACCATCTATATCGGAATAGAAAGTTTCAAACCCATTGGCTATCATCTCTTTTACAAAGGCAGGTACTTCTCGACCTTCTGTCTCCATTTTTGCGACAGCTTCTTTCACGCCAATAGCATCCCAAATTTCAAATGGTCCTTGTTGCCAGCCGAATCCCCATTTCATCGCATTATCAATAGCCACAATATCGTCTGCAATTTCACCGTATAGCTGAGCAGAATAAATTAATGTTGGAGCAAATATCCCCCATAATAATTCACCTGTACGATCCTTTGCATATGTTAAAGCCTTCACTTTATTAGCTAATCCACGAGTTTGTTTCGCCATTTCAATGGAAGGTGTCTTTAATTTTTTCACAGGACTATACGCCAAAGTCATTGGGTCAATTTCATGAATCTCTTTTCCTTGCTTTATGAAGAAGCCCTGGCCTGATTTTGCCCCAAGCCAACCGTTCGTGACCATTTTTTGCAAAAACTCTGGTACAGCAAATACTTGCTGCTCCTCACCTGTTGTTTGATCGTAGACATTTTTAGCTACATGAATAAATGTATCTAAACCAACAACATCTAGCGTTCGGAAAGTTGCCGATTTAGGACGACCAATAAGTGGACCTGTCACGGAATCCACTTCCCCAACTGAGTAACCACCTTTTAACATTTCTTGTAACGTGATGAGTAACCCATAAGTGCCGATGCGGTTAGCAATAAAATTAGGTGTATCCTTTGCTAGCACAACGCCCTTTCCAAGCACATCTTCACCAAATGTTTTCATAAAGCTCACTACTTCAGGTGCAGTTGTATCAGCTGGAATCACCTCTAATAATTTTAAATAGCGAGGTGGGTTGAAAAAGTGTGTGCCAAGAAAATGCTTTTTAAAATCCTCTGAACGTCCTTCTGCCATTGCATTAATACTAATCCCGGATGTGTTTGAACTAATAATTGTTCCAGGTGTACGAATAGCATCGATTTTTTCATATAAACTTTGTTTTATAGGTAAGTTTTCTACAACAACTTCAATAATCCAATCTACATCTTTTAGTTTCCCTAAATCATCCTCAAAGTTGCCGACCGTTAGTAGTGATAAATTTTTCTTAGAAGTAAGTGGTGCTGGCTTTTGCTTTAACAACTTTTGCAAAGCTCCATTAACAAGACGATTTCTTACAGCTGGATGCTCTAAGGAAAGACCTTTTGCCTCTTCCTCATGTGTTAGTTCCTTCGGTGCAATATCTAATAGTAATGTTGGTATACCGATATTAGCTAAATGTGCTGCAATTCCAGAGCCCATCACCCCAGAACCTAGAACAGCAGCTTTTTTAATGTTATAAGTCACAAGCAATTCCCCCTTATTCTTCCATTGAATGAATAGCCATTCATTTTTTGGCCAAAAAAATATCAAGTGTACCTTAGTGGATTTTTGTTCCTCTGCTGAATGACTATTTACTCAATTCAACCAAGGAGCCCTAAGGTTTATCTCCGTTTCAAAAGATTGCTAATGAATGAAGATAAAACTACTTTTCTATTTTTAGTGTAGATTATTTTGTCTAATTTAGCAATCTTTTTTCAAGAATTATTTTCGCAATATACATCTTTTTTTGTTGTTTACGAGCTAAAAGGAGACAATAAGTAGCTATCACCACAGTCAAACAGAAAACTTTCAGGTTACGGGAAAAATGTGTAGAATGGTAAGCAAGGAGAGTGAATACTTAATGAAAACAATTACTACTGCAGAACAATTTAATGAATTAATCAATGGCGACCAAAAAGTACTAGTGAAATTTTACGCTGGCTGGTGCCCAGATTGTACACGTATGAACATGTTCATCGACCCAATCATTGAAGAGTATAACCAATTTGATTGGTATGAACTAAACCGTGACGAGCTTCCAGAAATCGCAGACAAATATGATGTAATGGGCATCCCAAGTTTATTAATTTTCCAAAACGGTGAAAAGCTTGCTCACTTACACAGTGCCAATGCAAAAACACCTCAACAAGTAACGGAATTTTTATCTGCTCAACAATAACAATAATGAGAGCTGCATTTCTTCATGAAATGCAGCTCTTTTTGAAAGGAGATACCATTATGCGCCAACAATTGGGACTACTCGGAAAATCACAATATGATGCATCGATTGCGCCAAACTATCGTAATTCTGCTTGTGGTCCTACTACAGTACACGTTATTTTAAATTATTTGAATGGGTCCGCTCCTTCAATTAATGAACTCTATAAACAGCTTGGTAGTACAAAAATTGGTTTATTCAAATGGCGATTGATTCGCAAATTACGCCAATTATATCCATCGTGGGATGTTCGTACTTGTTCATTAAAAGAAGCTTTGCAGGAAATTGATGCAGGGCGTCCAGTTGCTATGCGTTTTGATCGTTATTTTAGTTTTCGTTGGCGAGATCAAACCTCTACTTTCGCCTATCATTGGGTACCGCTAACTGGCTATGATATTAAAAATAATCAGCTATGGTTAATTTTCCATGACAATGGTACATCAAATCGTGATAGCATCATTCGTCAGGTACTCTATCAAAACAATGAAAAAGTATTATCCTTTGTAAAAATGGTTCCTCACTAGAGCAACTATCGAATAGCCTACTATTTGCTCTCTATTCTTTTCCCACCAATAAAAAAAGCAGAGCATAATACTATACTCTGCGATAACTGATTAAATAAGGGAATACAAAGAACGGGCATGCTTGGCAATAAGCGTGTAGCCACTCTCTTCCATCTCTTTAAATATTTGTGGCTCATAATTTGGTAATAAGAGGCTAGAAAGGTCTGCTTCAATAGGGACATCCGTTTGAATCGTTGCAAGCTCATGCGATAATTTCAGCATATCTATTTGGTCTTGAATTTTTGTTCGTTGACCTGGCTTTAATTCACCGAGCGACGCTAGCACACTATCAATCGAGCCATATGTTTGGATTAATGTGAGTGCTTGCTTAGGACCAATACCTTTAACGCCTGGATAACCATCACTCGTATCTCCCATAAAGGCTTTCACCTGTGCAAACTGCGCTGGTTCAATACTATACTCCTCTTTAAAACGCCCATGCGTATAAATATCATATTCTGTGTAGCCCTTTTTCATAAAAGCAATCTCTGTAGATGGTCTTAAAAGTTGAAGTAAATCTTTATCCCCACTAATTACGGTAATATCTGCGTCGTCCTGCCATTTGGCAATCATAGAACCAATTAAATCATCAGCCTCCATGCCCTTCACGCCAAAATTTTGCCAGCCCATTTGGAGAGATAGGTTTTTTGCCATATCAAATTGAGGCAACATTTCCTCAGGTGGCGCTGGGCGATTTGCTTTATAGCCATCAAATAGCTCATTGCGGAAGGTATGTGCCCCCATATCCCAGCAAACTGCCATATGTGTTGGCTTCATTAAAGATTGTGCAGTTAGTACATGTCGTACAAAGCCTTGTGCTCCGTTCGTTGGAGTGCCATCCGCCAAGCGAATAAAGTGGCCCATGGCAGCCGAGGCGAAAAATGAACGGAATAACAATGCCATACCGTCAACAATCAGTAGTTTTGGTTTTGTTGTCATCATAAATTTCCTCTCTATAACCGTGCAAAGTTTATATAAATTTTTGATACCTATGAAATATTATAGCAAACTTTTAACAATCGGCATTGTCAATACACGGCAATATGCTTATAACGTCACTTTTCCTTTATTTGAGATGCGATTGCGATGATCAAGCTGAATACCTGTTAGCCATTGTAAAAATGCTGTCACACCAATCTTAACGGTTTCTGGACGTAGCGTTCCTTCCTTAGGGTCTGCATAAACAAAATCAATATGGCGAACCCCTTCATTTTCACCTATAAGTTTGAGGATATCAAATAATTCATAGGCTGTTAGACCGCCTGGTGTGGCAGCTGGAACATCTCGTGCAAACATAATATCAAGTGCATCTAAATCCACTGAAACATAAATTCGATCAACCTCATACATAAGCTGACGTAACATTTCATGTATGGTGAGCTGAATACCGTCACGTCGCATTTGCTTTAATGTAATCATATGAATGCCCTGTTCTCTAGCATAATGAATCATTTCAGGTGAATTAAAAAAACCGTGCAATCCGACATTATATATATGTCTCCCTTCCACAATGCCTGAGGCAATCAATTGATGGATAGGAGAATCTTGAGCCAAGCCAATTTCCTCTTGGTTTCTTGCATCTAAATGTGTATCAATTTGAATGATACCAATACGATCCTGCGGAAAGGCATTCTTTATTCCTTTTAGTGAACAGGCGGTAATGGCATGGTCTCCCCCAATCAAGCAAGTAAAGCTTTTTTGAAAAGCTATACTCAAATTCTCTGCTGCAGCCTCGATGGCAGATTCAGAAAGCATTCTATCTTGTTCATGAATCGCCACATCGCCAATATCAACGACTGATAATGCGCGTAAATTGATTTGCTCGTCTAAGTTATATGATTGGAAGCTTGGCCATACTTTACGAAACGCAGTTGGATATTGCGCTTTTCCAGATGCTTCTTCTGCATATGATAAAAGAGCCCCATACACGACAATATCCACATCATTTGGGTTTGGATTTGTTTGCTGCTTTATCCACTGATGCATGGCCGATCCATTCTCTTGCTTCCATCGGCATTCCGGTTCTATAAACATATACATCTACCACCTTTATATCTTTTCTATTCAAGTTAAATGAACCTACATTTTTTCACATGTCCCTCAAATGTCCTACCCAATTCCTACTCTTTCTATATAGTACCATTCGTACATTCATCTTCGTCATTTTTTTCTTTTTTCCTCTTTTCTTTTTAAATTTGAAACACAAAAAAGCAAACTAAAAATCAGTTTGCTTCAAATTTCATATGAGTTGGCGCAGTGTTCAATGAGGTTTTTAGTTTGTTACTTTTGTTGTTTGGAAAGATTTTCACAAAGTTCAGCTACCTCATACATGGAATAGCTTTCAAAATTGTATTGACTGCGTAATTCTTGAAAATAACGTAATAGCTCTTCTAGCATCGCTAAATTTTTAGCTGTATTCTTCCCAAAATTATGGGGATGCCACCATAAATGATAAAAAGCTTGGGCCTTTGCAGCTTCGAGCATACTTTCCTTTATGCGTTTTACCTTTGAGCCCTCGAATACGTGCAATGGACGAAAGTAGGGTCTTAAAAAGGCACTTGAACGAATATTAATCAGTTGCTCGTCCCGCATTTCCTCCAATGTTGCCATATGATGACCAGTAAGATTAATATAGCTATCAAGCCATTTTTTCGCTCCCAAAAATCTGCCTTTTTTCGTAAACTTTTGAGCATTATACAATGGATGATTTTCTGTTCCTCTGTAACAAACATAGCCCGCTTCTACACATGCTTTAAAATAGTCTTTATTCACTTGATTTCTCGGAAAAACCATGGACTTCATGGGCGAAATATAACCCTCAATTATGGTCTTTGTCGCGTCTAAGTCTGCACAAAAAGCAGCTTCTGTTTGACCTTTTTCCAAGCAGTAATAATGGGAAAAGGTATGGCTGCCAATTTCCTGATGTGGTGTACGTTTAATCTCCTCTATCAAAGATTTACCAAAATGTAAGAGGTCCTCTTGTTCGTTTTCGCCTACTTTAGCTAGCTGGCTATGTGCTGCATAGCGCATATTGTCATACTTAACAGGGATACCTCGTAAATAATGAGCCATTTCAGCCTTTGATTCTGCAAACAATAGTCCGACTGTCGCCCAAGTTGCATGAATGTCATATTGCTCAAATAACGCAAGTATACTGGGCAAGGCTTTCCGTACACCATATAGGTTTTTATTGTATTGTCCATATCGAAATACATCATGGACGCCCCAATTCAGCTCAAAATCTAATGAAATAACGAGACCCCCACCATTCATGTTGCTACTTCCTCCATTTTTGCACGCCTAGTAATAGTGCACGTATTTTTGATTGGGTAATGTAGCCTGAGTAAACATTGACAACTTGTCCACCAAAGCTTAGTTTGAAGGCACGTACATTTCGATTATCGGTTAATTCACCCATATCATATAAAACAAAACCTTGCTCCTTAAAATGAAGAAGATTATGCCAGATTAAAAAACGATTTGCATAGCGGTAAGGTCTCTTTAAATGTGTCGATATGGCTGACGCCGCACAGGTAGCTTCATAATAAGACATCGCTTTATTCTCATGTACAATATCCAATCGATAGCACAGTGTCTGTCCACAGATACTTTGGATTTCAGATAATAATAATGCTCCCTGTTTGTTGAGAAGCATGATCGTTTCCATTTGTGATTTACCAATAGCCTCAAGCTTTTTTCTTTTAGCAAAATGATTATAAAATTGCTGAAAAGCTCGTAAGTTTTCGACGGAAGGTTCTTTATATAAAATAACTTGGTAATATTCTTTATGTGCCCGTCGCAATATTTTACGATTCCCTTCAGAAAGTGCTAAATACAATGAAAGTTCATGCCCTTGGAGATCAATATGAATCGCTTCACTTTTAACAAGCTTTCGACTTGGTACAAGTGAATTTGTATAGCCTATTACTTTCATGGATTTTCGAACATTGGCTGGCTTTTCTAAAAAATAAAAATGTTGCATCGCAATATTCCACCGCTTACTTTTAATGGACAGAATGAACATCGCCCCCACTCTCCGTATTTTTTTGTACATGTTGTCGCTCAAAACGAGCAACTTTATAATGTTTCATTCGAATAATAGGTTTATAGCCTAGCTGTCCTAAGCGCTTCCGTTTTCTCCATTGCCAAAAGCTTGCCGTTACCCACAATGTTTGTCGCGGTTTGACTTTTCTGAAATAGGCCGTTATAATTTCGATCTGCTTGAACATATCATAGGCTAAAAAATACGTTTGCTTCGGTAATGCTTCTATTATTTGCAGCGAATCTACACGCCAATTTGTCGCGTGTAATGCAAATGCTGGCTTATTTGTCTCCGCAAAGGAATCCTTATAAACCGTGTACCCTTTATAATAGAGAGCAATGACTTCTTCCTGATCAAGCTGCATCGCTTCCTGAATAGTCATTTCCTCAAATAAGTTGCCCACAGGTTGCTGTGGTGACACATCCTCTGTTGGAGATAATTCATAGAGCTCCACGTGCTTCAAACGAATAAACCTATCTACGAATTGTTGTCCATATTCTAGCCAATCTTTGAGCTTTCCATACTTTACTAAATAGCGAAAACGGCCAAGTGTATTGCGTTTCCAGTCTACAATTCGTTGATTACTTTTTACATATTCCTTGAACCGTTCCTTTAGCAGCATTAAACCTGTCACTAGCTTTGCACGCTTTGTCCCACTGCTGGCAAGCATCCGCCTAGTAAAATCGATATTCGTACGCCAATCAAATTTGTAAGGCTCATAGCCAATGCTCATATCAAATAGCCGATAATTAGCAGCAAAAGTTCGCTGAATAGATTCCTGATTGACTATACGCCCGGGACCAAATACATTAAATGTCGGTTCATGGGCAAGCGCGTAGGTTACATAGCGTCCACGACAAAAAAGTCCATATGTGAAAGCAATCCACTGATTTTCAAAGACAAGTGCATCAACCTCTACTTGTAATGCCTCTCCATTAAGCATGGTTAAGCGCTCAAAAAAGTCTCTTTTCTTCCCTTTTGTAAAGTCACTCGTATCCAGTTTTTTTGCCCATCGTCGATCAAACAATCGAAACATTTGCCAGAGCTCGTCCTGTGCGGGAACTCTCCTTGTTACTGTACCTAGCTTCCGTAGCTTTCTTTCCCGCCGATCGACCCCATGCAGTTTCCGGCGTTGCTGGAAATGTTGTAGAAAATCTACCTCAGAAAAAGCGAGATAGGGAGTGACCACACGGAAAATATTTGCTCGTAACTGTCTTTCCACGAAATATTGTTCAATGACTTTAGTAGACACTTTACTTTCTAATAAGCCATGCAGTGAAAAAATTACGTGCCGATGCTTTCTAATAAGTTCATCGAACACAAAGGTTGTAGTGTTCATTAACCACTCTTTTTTGACAACAACCCCTGTATAATTGGCAATACCTTCACCCGCAAAGGAATACACCCTAATTCCCCATCGACTAGTCACCGTAAAGGGGAAAAAGGCTAGGATGACTCCTTCATGTTCAATAGCGATAAGCTCTACTCGTTCTTTTCGCCCAACTATTTGCCACCAATTATAAAACCAAGCAAATTCAATAAAAGGATTATCATTGTCCTCTTCCTCTAAAATGCCATCCCAGATTTCCTTGTACCACATGAGCTCATCATCTGTTCTTATGCGTATTAATTGCAAGTTAATCTCCTTTCTTTACGAGTTCTGAAACAGCTTGTTGATAGACCATTAACGTTTTTTGATACATAGGGGTAAACGTAAAATACTGTAAATAGCGTCGTTCACTCGCATTGCCCATTTTTTGGCTTAAGGTAGCATCCAATAATAAATGACGAAGCCTCTGCTTCAATAATTCTTTATCCTCTCGCTCTACTAAAAAACCATTGCCATGATCCACAACTAACTCTTTAACACCACCCACATTTGTTGCAACAATAGGGAGGCCTATACGCATGGCTTCAATAATAGAGATTGGCAGCCCCTCCCAATCTGACAACAAAACAAATACATGACTTTTCTCCAAATAGGTGTGTACATCTAATTGATCACCTAAAAATATTATGCGATCTGTTAAATTATGCTGTGCAACAAACTCTTCTAGGGCAGGTCGTAGAGAACCATCTCCAACCAATTGAAGTTGCCACGGAACATCCGTCAGTTCTGCTAAAGCCTCCAGCAATAGATCTTGTCTTTTTGGCACTTCAAAACGAGCAACCATCACAATGACTGGCTGCTCCGTATAAGTCTTTTCTGTTGAAGGATTACTGTCTATTGGAGCAATACCATTATGAATAGTAAGCAGTTTATGAGCTGGAGCAACTTTTTTCATGAGTGCTAGCTCCCGATCATAATCAGATACCGTTATAATTTTTGTGGAGAATCGCTGAACCGATTTTTCCATTCGATAGTAAAGCATCTGTTTCCTTTGAGGAACACCTTCTGTAAAGCTCCAACTATGTGCAGTAAAAACTGTTGGGATGTGCAGTAAACTACCCACTATACGACCTATCACACCAGCCTTAGATGAATGTGTGGCTACCACATCAGGGTGTAAACGTTTGATAACGGCTCTTAATTGCCAAAATGTGCGGAAATCCTTTGCTAGATGAATTGCACGTTGCATAGCCGGAATACGGATAACCGTAATTTTTTCCTCTTGTAAGCGCCAAAGGGATGGCTGGTAGGAGCCAGTCACGACAGTTACTTCATGCCCATCTTGCTTGAGTTGGATGGCTAATGCCTCCACATGCTTTTGTGCTCCACCGATTTTATCCATTCGTGTAATAAGCTGAACAATTTTCAGTATGGCCACTCCCCGTAATTTAATAGGCACCCGTTCTTGCTAGGACTACATAAAGGGTTTTCAAAACAATTTGGACATCCATCCAAAAGGAGTAATGATCAACATATTCAATGTCATATGAAATTTTTTGTCCATGGGAAATATTAGAACGGCCGTTAATCTGGGCAAGACCTGTTAAACCTGGTTTTACCTCTAGTCTTCTGGCCTGTAAATTGTTATAGGCATTTGTAATGGTCGGAACCTCCGGACGAGGCCCCACAATACTCATTTCTCCTTTTAATACATTTAACAGCTGTGGAATTTCATCAATACTTAGCTTTCGAAGGATAGCCCCTACTTTGGTAATCCGTGTATCCTGCTCTAATTTAAAAAAGTAGTCATCTGGGATACCATTCGTACATATAGCTGGCATATTGATTGGAACTGCCTGTATACACATTGTGCGTAGCTTCCAAATAACAAAGCGGTGATGATCCAGGCCAGTTCGTATTTGTTTAAAAAAAATGGGGCGACCTGTTGTGAAGAGTAAAATGAGGAATACAGCTAGCATTAGAGGGATTGTCATAAAAAGTAATAATAATGCCCCGGTAATATCAAATATTCTTTTGCCATACTGACCATAGAATGTGAGATTCTTAGTTGTCGAAACGTGCACTTCACCATCCTTTGCATTTTTTTACTACTTAACACTATATATTCATTTTGAACATTTATAGAACTATTTTAAGAAAAGTGAGTCTAGATGAAAAAAAGAGTTATACCAGCGGCACATGCTGAATAACTCGATTTTTCTTATTATATGCGCGCTCCTAAAATTTGGGCATCACATTCGATTTCCACATTACCCTTTAATGCTTTGCTAATCATACATGTTTGTTCCGCTTTTTGTGCGAAGCGAGTAATTTTTGTTTCAAGATGCTCTGTTAAATTTAAGATAACTATTTTAGGCTTATGAATAATTTTTTCATAGGTAAACACACCATTTACTACACTGACATACCCTTCAGACTGCAGAGATAAATCATGTACAGCCACCTCGGATCTTTCAAGAAGAGCCGCTAATGTAATTAAATAACAAGTCGCTGAAGCCCCTAATAACATTTCATCCGGATTTGTACCAATGCCAGGTCCATCCATCTCCTGAGGAATAGAAATTTGCGTTTTCAGATTGCTAGCGTTGATAGTTCCAGTACCATTTCTTCCATCCGACCAAGTTAAGTCCATTGTAAATTTATGCTGAACCATTTTAAATCCTCCTTTACGTACGTATGACAGAAAAATGCTCGTTCTCCCGAGAAGACGAGCATTCAACGCCAATTATGATAAGAGATACGTAACGCCGCCATTTTATGATACTGCTGTCTCTAACTCTACCACATTTTAACGGTATGCTCGAAATAAGCGTTAAGTTCTAAAATAGGAATATTTTACTTTACTACATAAAAACTAACTATTATTTTACAAAAAACAATGTGACAAATTTTATGGTAGAATAGAATAAATAATTCATTAGGAGATTTTAAAATGATTTTAACAAAGCAAGAAGCAATACAGGCACTTAAAAAGAACAAGTTTATCGGTTTTACTATTACAACAGGTAATATTATTATGAAAAAGATGAATAAAACCGATTATAATATTTTTGTTTTTGAGGAAGGAAAAGAGAAGCCATTACGTTATGTTGGTTCTATTATGAATGTTATGGCAACGATGAGTGACAAAGCATCCAATAAGGATTTTGTCATTGTAGAACAGCTTCCAACTCAAAATAACGTTGCTGAAACGCAAACATCTGAAAACGAAGCAACGTTAGAAGAGAAAGCCGTAGCAGCAGAAGTAGCAGAAGTAGCAGTCGTTGATGAAACCGAAGAAAGCCGTGCTATTGCAGGCTATGAAGACCTATATAAAATGACAGTAAGTGGTCGCATTATTACTGTACGTGAAAATCGTCCATTAGCTCGTTGTAATGACGAATATGGCTTCCATATTGCACGACTTACAAAGGACGGAAAGGCTTCCAGTCATAATGTCTTTGAACTTTGGAAACAAACATTCCCTGAGGTAGAGCAAACTCAATTCAAAGGTGCCTTAAAAGCAAAATACGGGACAGGTTGTAAGCTAATCGATAAACCTGGTATCCATTTTTAATCTAATTCTCTACTAAACAGTAAACCCTCAGTTGAAAACACTGAGGGTTTACTGTTTAGCATGAAATTCTTTTCGCCATTTGAACAACCTAACTAAGGTAATTTGGCTCACTTTATGAAAACCCGCCTGCTTCAGCTTTCGTCGTCTTCGCCCCTCATACCACGGAGCGATTGTACAGACGGATCGCCCTTCACGCTGCACTTCTACAACAATTTCCTTTAGTAGCTGGGTGTCGTATTCTCTGATGAAAGACATATTGGCAGATAGCTCGTACGTATAGCCGCTCACTTCTTCGTACGCTATATGATCGTGCCTCCTATAAACAATTTGATCTCCATCACTAAAAAAACGATTTCCCTTATAAAAATGCGCGATATAAGCAGGCCGCTCATTCAGTGTCATAATATCCTTCATATGTAGCTCTTCAAAGGGCATATATCCTTGATCGTATTTTTGCTCCGCGATATAGATGTCTATCCTATGAATAGCTACGATTCGTTGAAGGACCCCTTTCATTAATCGTAACCATTCTCTTGTTCGAGCATGCTTTAAAAAATACAACAATTCCCCTAACCTGTCCCGCTTCAATTTCACAAGCTGGTGATTGTTTGTTAATTTTCCTTTTACCCGATCTCGTAATACCATCCATGATCGAATAAAGCGCTCAGTAGTGCCTTTCGTACTCATAATAAATTTTCGTGTAAAATCAATATCGGTATACCATTGAAACTTATAGGGCTCATAGCCACTACCAAAATCATAATAACGAAAGCCTGAATCATGTGCTTTGAGCATGTTTTCCTTTTCTATTAAACTGCCAGGGCCAAACCTATTGAAATCAGGCTCATGGCCCATAGCCTGACAAAAATTACGATCTCTACAGCATAAATCAATAGTAAAGCTAATCCAATGCCCTTCAAATTGCAAACTGTCAACCTCGACTCTAAAGGCTTCATTAGAGACATCAGCCAAGCGTTCATAAAACAATCGAGTCTGTGCTTCGGTAAATCGACTTTTGTCCAGCTTCTTGCGCCATCTTCGCATAAAAAGCGTAAACATTTTATGAAAATGATTGACGCCAACGTCCTGAAAGTCAAGGCGTCCAAATAATTTTAATTTCTTCTCATAACGCTTAATGCTTTTAAATGTCTTGCGATGCTTTTTTAAAAAGTCATCAACTGTCATTGATTGAAAATCTATAAATGACGTTACAGTTCGAAATATAGAATAAGGCATCTGGTATTCTATCGCATATTTCTCAAGTTGTTGAGAAGTATCTTTACTTTCAATGAGCCCCTGAAACACGAGCAAATAACGCTTATATTTTTGCGTGATCACCTTCAATATATAATGAATGGCCCGCTCCATCCATTGCTTCTCTGCTATCACTTCCATATAAGTCGCATACCCTTGTCCTAAAAAACCAAAGTAATGAATTTTACCAAAACCGACAGTATGAACTAACGGAAAAAATGCCACAGCGGTCCCTTGATGCTCGACTATAAATATTTCTACATTGTCATGTATACCAAGCGTTGCCCACCATGTCGTAACCCATTCGTATTCAATAAAAGGATTATTATTTTTTTCTTGTTCGAGTATACCTGACCAAGTACTTCGATAGGGCTCTAACATGTCCATTGAAGTGATTATTTTATAGTCTAGCACCGCACTGAATCGCTCCCTTTTCGTTATCCTCACCACATATTTAGTAGCCACTATATTCCTAGCAAGAAAGTATTAGAACAGTCCACCAACGTGAAACCCTCCCTATTCAAATGAATAGGAAGGGTTTCGCACACACTATACCTTTATAAGTGGTTCCTCTATTTTAGTGACGGCATTAGCCATATGTGTAGTTGCTATATAGCTAAGTGTCATACCAGGTCCAATCGTTGCACCTGGTCCTGGATAGGTTTCCCCCATAATAGACGCTGAGCAATTACCTGATGCATACAATCCTTCTATTGGTTGGCCATCCTTTTTCACAACACGAGCAAATTCATCCACTACTACTCCACCCTTTGTACCAATATCTCCAGGATAGAGACGCAAAGCATAAAATGGAGCTTTCTTTAACTCTGCTAAATTAGGGTTAGGTAATGTCGGGTCCCCGTAGTAATTATCATAAGCACTATCGCCTCGATTAAAGTCATCATCATGACCATTGTGTGCAAAGATGTTAAAACGATTGACCGTCTCGACTAAGTTTTCTTTCGGCACATCCATTTGCCTCGCAAGATCCTCAATCGTTTCGGCACTTTTCACGATTCCATGGTCATACCAGCTTTTCGGAAACGCTTGTCCAGGAAACAGTCCTGTAAAAATATAACGGCTTTTAGCAGCTGTATCAATAAGTATCCAGGAAGGTACAGCCTGCTTCGTCTCCTCTTGATGTTTGTACATTGTATCTACAAACTCATGATAAGGTGCTGCTTCATTGACATAGCGTTGTCCTGCACTATCTACAACCACCATATTAGGTACACCCCTATCAGCCACAAGGAAGAATGGCTGTCCTTGTGGATCAATAACAGAAGGTGCTCCCCATACCTTATCCATTAAATCGAGAGTAGCTCCAATTGTCACACTAGGTTCAATGATATCCCCTGTTTGCCCCACAGGTGAAGATGTCCAAGCAGCATTAGTAGGAGCTGGTAAATACTTTTCCCTCAATGCCTGATGATGTGAAAAGCCACCCGACGACAAGACAACACCTCTTTTTGCCTCTATCCGCTGCTCTTGTCCATCACGTTCAATTATCACGCCAACTACTCTTTCATTATCCATTATGAAATTTTTAAAAGCCGTTGATAACCAAAGCTCTCCATTTGCTTCGGCAAGTGATAATCGTAGACGAGCCACTAATGCTTCACCTAGCGCTACTGGCTCGCTCTTTGTCACCTTAGATTTCACTAAACGTATTCCTAATCTCAATGCTGTTGTTTTCCCTTTGAACGTTCGCGTAATCATATTGACCTTATGAAACTCGTAACTATTCATCGTAAAGCCTTTGGTCGATAGAGTTGCTCGACGCATATGATCAGCTAGTGAGCCCATTTTTGTTAAATCGAAAATAAGTGGTTCAATGGAGCGTCCCTGCGACAAACCACCCAATTTTTCAGGATAATAATCGGAATAGCCTTTGGCATATTGGAAGCGCATATGGTTCGTTTTATTGTATAAAAAACGCAACATTTCTGGCCCTTTCGTGATATAAGCTTCCTTTAACGCTTCGGGTACACGATCACCTATTGTGGCATCTAAATATTGGCGTGCAAGTTCATGTGTATCTGGGACACCTTCACCTTTAATAACATGATTATTGGGAATCCATAAGGCACCACCAGAAATTGCAGAAGCACCACCATAACGATCTGTTTTTTCAATGACTAATGATTTCAATCCTTGTAATTTTGCTGATAAACCTGCTGTCAATCCCGCTGCTCCAGACCCTACTACAACTACATCAAAACTTGCATCCCACTTCATTCAACCATTCCTCCCCTATGAGCTAAATCGATGAATATAATCTCCCTCTTAAAGAAGTATAGAATTAAACTAATTTTCAGTCAATTTAATAGGTTCGCCATTTTCCTACATAAAGCTGACATCCCATTTCAAGAAAGTTTGCTACAAGCATATTCAACTTTACTTAGCATATATTTGAAAAAACGACTTTAAGTTTATGATGAGGCGGGGGATTTTACAGGTGAGTGCAATGATACTTGGTGGATTTCTATTTTTCAGTGTGAGCTTTGGTGGCGCAATTGCCTGGATTTTCTCTAAGCTATTTCAACATACAACACAAGGGCTGTCATTATTATGTGGTGGTTTTCTAGTAGGCCTACTCGTTCTAGATATCATTCCTTCTTCCTTTCAAATCTATCAATCATTTGGAATTATACTCGGTATTTTTATTGGCTATTTCATTTTTCAACTGTTAGATACTTTATTCCATGCTTCTCATGCGCAAAATCCCTCTGTCTCCCTACTAACCCTTGCCATGATTATTCATACCATACCCATTAGTCTTACTGTTGGCAATTTACTTGGTAATGCAGCACTAAGTATTTCTCTCACAGCCTCCATTATTCTTCACCATGTTCCTGAAGGTTTTGCCCTATCAACCGCACTCATTTCTCAGGGCGAGAGGCTATGGAGACTTTTTATTTATTTCTTTATCTTCTCTGTCTTTTTCAGTATTTTCATCTGGTTTGGGCAATATTGGGCATTACCCGAAAAGGCACAGGGTATCTTAATGGGCATATCTATAGGGTTGATTGCCACAGCCAGCATCTCTGAATTCATTTTGCATCAACTAAGGTATGTCTCGTTCAGATCATTTTTTATGTATCTCATTTTAGGCTATCTCCTAAGCTATATCTTCCATACACTGGTCGAATAGACTATGAAATTAAAGTAAAACCGTTTATTCCTACTTGCTTTGCCATGAGCTGCGAGAAAAAATGACAAAGGCCATCGAGAGTGAGCTTTTCGACGACCTTTGCCATGAATTCAAGTAATCCACAATCATAAGGTGGATTGCTTTTTATTGTTATTCCTCGTCACTTAATTCCATTAGTGTGAGTGTAAGAATTTTTGAAACCTCTGCACGAGTAAGATTTCCTTTCGGATTAAACTTACCATTCGTACCATTTAAAATCCCTAATTGCTGCAATAAACCAATAGACTCTACTGTTTCCTTGCGCATTTGATTTTTATCTGTAAATGTATTGGTCTTGCTTACTTTAGAAAGATCCACTTCCATAGCTTCTAAATATCTCGCTGTCACGTATGCCATTTCCTCACGTGTAACAGGTTTTTTGGGCTCGAACTTACTACCATCGAAAATATCAATTAAGCCATACTCTTCTAAAATGGCTACTTCCTTCGCACCCCAAAAGCCGTTAAGGTCCGTATAAGTAGCTGGTCCTTCATAATCTTCATTTACATCTAAACCTGATGCTCTGAAAATAATAGCTGCCAGTTCTCCACGAGTAACTTGTCCATTTGGATTAAATGTTGTGGCAGATGAGCCATTTATAATATCTGCTTGATAGAGCAATTGAATATAGCTCTCTGCCCAATGTCCAATTGCATCCTTGAAGTACCCACCTGGTTTTAATTCCACATCTGCACGAGCAAATACTACTAACATACTATTTAAATCTGCCGCACTTATAGCTTCCCATTTATTTGCCGTAAAGATTTCACTCTTAAAGCCATTTCCAGTTTGCGTAATTCGAATTTGAATAGCGTTACCGAATAATTTCTTAATTTCTTCATAGTTTTCCGTAAAATCTTTTTCGCCTTCCGGATAAAGATTTGTACCATCTTTATAGGATTGAAGAATCGCCTCTAGTGAAATTTTCACGGTTATATTTGTATTTGTTGTAACGATTGTAACCTCATTATTTTCATAGCCTACCTTAGATAGTAGTAATATTTTATAGATATCTTGATAGGACATGGCTTGTAATTGATCAGCAGCTGCTACTGTTTGCTTTTGATGAATCAAATTTGCAACATCTACCGCTTCCTGTGCATACGCTTGTCCACCCAATCCTCCTGTAAAACATACAATGCTTAGTGCTCCGGCTAACATTATTTTCTTCATTACTATTTCCTCCTTTAATCTATAAATTCAGTGTACTAAATCAATAGTTTGTATTTCTATAAAAATATGTAAATTCTACAATAATTATATAAAAGACCTATTTTCGTCCTATTATAATAGGACTACCTCTATTTTCACTCACAGCAAAGACCATTGAAGAAATAAGATAAGTTTTTATGTTATGTATGCATAGGCTAGTCATTTACAAAACATCATTCCCCTTATATATGCTACTAATGTAATAAATATGAAAAATTAGGTATAAAGTAACTAGTCCTACATTGAATCACCATTGACATACAATAGTGAAGATTAACCTTCAGGAGGGTGCTAAATGGTTATTACCCCTGGTATTTCAGATTTACCTTATAGAATTCAAGTAGATGGAACAAAGCTGTTCACCTTGACTGCAGAGGAAATAACATGGGAGCTAGTAAATGGGATATTCATTCAGGTATGGGGCTACAATGGTTCTACACCCGGTCCGACCATCCGCGTTTTTCCAGGGGATCGTGTTTGTATTCGTGTAATTAATCGGTTGCCCGAAAAAACAAGTGTACATTGGCATGGCTTAATGGTGCCAAATGCTATGGATGGTGTACCACCTATTGAACCATCCCCTTTTATTGAACCGGGGCATTATTTTGATTATCACTTTACGATAAAAAATCCACCAGGGACGTATATGTATCACTCTCATGTAAATGTAGCTGTGCAAGATAATGCTGGCCTATTAGGAGGGTTTATTGTTGAAGATCCAAGCAAACAGAACCTTTCACAGCACAAAGATTATTTATGTTTATTACAGGAATGGGCAGTTGATCAATTACCCTGGGGGGCTCTTACGAAGGGCACGTATCCTTTAAATTTTAAGAAGCCAGAATTTAATTTTTTTACGATGAACGGGAAGTGCTATCCCTTCACCAAATCCTTATCTGTAAATTTCGGTGATACAGTAAAAATTCGTTTTGGCAATATCCAAATGCATCACCATCCCATCCATTTGCATGGCCATCAATTTCATGTTGTTGGCGCAGATGGTTTTCCAATTGCTCGTCATACCCAAATCGCAAAAAACACTATTCTTGTGGCATCTGGTGAAACGTGGGATATAGAATTTCTGGCCAATAACCCAGGCATTTGGCCTCTCCATTGTCATATGCCTCACCACGTTACCAATAACGGCGCTCCTGATGTTGGCGGGATGTTTACCACAGTGGATTATTGTTAAGACATGGACAGCTTAGTTGCTGTCTTTTTTATTTCTACAGTTATGTTTAGTCGATATTGGGTACATACTTGTAAAGGAGCAAGACCACAAACTTTATATCATTATAATAATAGAGGCTATCATTTGATTTTATATTACCTAAAGAAGTAGTATGGAATAGTATCGAAGGATTTTTTACATATCCACACTATTATATTAATGTAACAATTTTAAAGGAGGAATTTCGATGAATTATCAAAATATTACGGTCGCAGGTAGCGGTGTCTTAGGAAGTCAAATTGCTTATCAATCTGCTTTTAAAGGTTTTCAAGTAACCATTTACGATATTAACGACGAGGCGTTGAAAAATGCACAGGATCGTATTACAAAATTGAAACCACTTTATCAACAAGACTTAGGAGCTACACAAGAAGAAGTAGATGCTGCCTATGCTCGACTAACATTTAAAAGCGACTTAGCACAAGCTGTTGCTGATGCTGATCTTGTAATTGAAGCAATCCCTGAAGTTGTCCAAATTAAAACAGAATTTTATACGAACCTTGGCAAAGTAGCACCTGCCAAAACAATTTTTGCGACTAACTCATCTACTTTATTACCTAGCCAATTTGCAGAAGCAACAGGCCGTCCTGAGAAATTTTTAGCTCTACATTTTGCCAATACTATTTGGAAAAACAACACAGCTGAAATTATGAAACACCCAGGCACAGATATGAAAGTATTCGGTGAGGTTGTTGCATTTGCACGTGCAATCGGCATGGTTCCACTACCATTATATAAGGAGCAACCTGGCTATATTTTAAACTCATTGCTCGTACCATTTTTAGATGCCGCCGAATCTTTATTAGTAAAAGAAGTGGCAGACCCGGAAACGATTGATAAAACATGGATGATTGGTACAGGCGCGCCTCTTGGTCCATTCGCCATCTTAGACATCGTTGGTATCAACACTGCCTATAACATTGTTGAAGCAAAAGCAACGGCTACTGGTGATGAAAACATGAAAAAGCTTGCCAACCTACTGAAAACAGAGTACATCGAAAAAGGTAAGCTCGGTCGTGCAACAGGTGAGGGCTTCTATACCTATCCAAACCCAAGCTTTGCTAAACCAGATTTCTTAAAAGGTTAATGAAAAGAGAGCAATTGTCCACAAACAAGGATAATTGCTCTTTTTTTGGCTTAGGTGAAGAAATCCCAAAAGCTAGGGGTATTGATAAATTCCTTTGTCGCAAGTTTTTCAATAATTTTTAATTTAATCTCCTGCTCCAAATCTTCTCTTTCCTGATAGCTTGTCTGATGGAGACATTGTTTAATTTTAGGTGAAAAATTCTCGATGAATTGAAGTGACTCCTCGTGATAGCTATTTTCCCTTTCCATCCCTTACCCCTCCTCTTTACGAAGCTTTTGTTGTAGTTTTTTTAATGCCTTTCGATGAAGATTCGATATATTTTGGGGTGTTGTTTGTAATGTTTCAGCAACAGCTTTTATCGAATAATCATGAGCATAAATCATTTCTAAAATTTGAAGCTGCTTATCCGTTAAGCTTTTCAAAGATTGAAATAATTCTTCATTTTCAACAGCGTCTAATAACCCTTCTTGAATGATTTCGTCCTTTCTCACCATCCCAGTCTCAAATAGACCATCGTCTACAATTAATAAGAAACGGTCGTGTAATCTTCTCCTTTTTTTATCAAAATCCAAGCTATAGAAATAAATTAAATTACTGACATATTTTATTTTTTGAACATTTATATAGTGTAATTGAAATGTTTCATCAACCAATTTCATATTACAATCAGTTGGATATAAGATTGCTTTTTCAACCAAATAAAGGTTTTTAGCATTAGCCAAAAAGCTTTTGATAATTGGATTTTTTATCTGTTCCATATTCCTGCCAAAAAAATTCTCGATTTTATAGTTCTCGTTTTTCATCATCATCACTCCTATCTATCCGCCTTCTTGCTAAATAAAGTGACTATCATCTATCTATTATAAACCAAAACAAGAACGAATGTTCTTAAAAATCAAATTAATATTGTTTTTATTTAACTTAAAACCACTTTTACATATGTAAGACACAACATTGGTGAAGGAGGAAGATGTCATGCTAACACCCGAAAATATTCAAATGTGGATGAACTTAATTGGTAATTCAGGATTTCCAATGGCCATCACCATCTATCTCTTTATGCGATTTGAAAAGAAAATGGAAAATTTAGAAGCTGTCATCATCAGAAGTTTAAATAAACATGAGGAATAGTAAAAAAAATACGGCAGCATCCTATTAATGAATGCTGCCGTGTGATTTCGCTCTGTCTATGCATACAATATATGTAAAAATAAATATTTCTGAGATGGGAGGGGATTATGATTACTCACAATACAATGGTATCAGCCGATATAGCCATAACCATTTTTTTCATGCTAGGCATCACTTATAATTACTTTTATGATTCATTCCCCATTCAAATTGAATACTTGGGCAATCTTGTATTTTGGCTGATACGCCCATTATCAATCATTATTGTTGCGCTAAGCTTATGGTTACTGAAAAAGAAAGTAAGTATGGTTAGCACTTTATTAGCTCTTTTTATTGCGGTCATTACTTTATTCATTGTATTGTTTTTTTGAATTTTGCATAAATGCCTTTGAAGTTTGGATTTACTTCAAAGGCTTTACATATAGAACCATATAATCTTCATCAAAGCATTGTTGGTCTATTTTTAAAGCTCTCTTCTCTGTCCCGAACATTAGAAAGCCTAATGATGTGTACAGTCCTTTTGCCGATTCATTAGAAGATACTACGGTTAAGTTAATCTGCTCTACATCGGCTAATTGCTTTCCTTGCTTGATTATTTCCTGCATCAAACGTTTACCTAAGCCATGCCCTCGCTTTTTGGGAGACACATAAACAGCAAAAATACTTGCCTTATGCTTTAGCTTCATTTTGCTTTCCTGCACTAATGTGGCAACCCCACACAACTCATTCTGATCAAATGCTCCGAAGGTAAGAGAACCTTGCGCTTCCAGTCTACTTGCAAACAACTCAAGCGCCATATCTTTTTCCTCTTCAAAGCTTGAACCAAATGCCTCAGGATTTGTTTGTAATCCCTCTAATCTTAATGTTCGATAGGATGTAGCATCTTGTGCTGTTAATAACCTAATTTCCATATGTCTTCCCCTCCCATTTCTATTGATTGCTAACAACGTTTTTAAAACGTTAAAAACTTTTTTCTAAAGTAACATCCGTAAAAATTGTTCAAAATGAACACCTGCCTCGCGCGGTACTTGCTCCTTGGAAGTCGCTTCAATAGCAGCTGCTAAAAACGTCTCTGCTAGCTTCATGGATTCCACTAAATCCTGCCCACGCATCATGCCGCCCATAATAACAGACGCAAATAGATCACCCGTGCCTGAGTAGCTTTCACCATTATAGTCACGAATACTATGGAAAGACCGCTCCGCATCGACAAACATATTGCCCACATAACGCTTGCCCGCAGCTGTTGGTGGATTCAAGCCAGTTATAATGACTTTTGCACCAGTGGCCTGTTGGAGCTGCTGACCCGCTTCTTCTAGGACCTGAATATAATCTATTTCATGCTGATAGCTTTGCATCCTCTCAAACGACAAACCTGTGAGCAAGCAACATTCCGTCACATTTGGCGTAATAATGTCGGCACACTTTACTAGCTCCTTCATTCGCTCCAGTAAGTCGCCCGTAAACATTTTATATACCTCACCGTGATCCCCCATTACAGGATCAACTAGCAAGGTTGTATCTGTTGAGTGAAACACGCCTAAAAAACGAAAAATATTATCGATTTGCTCTTTCCCTGTAACAAAGCCCGTATGAATGCCATCAAAGCTCGCCCCAAGTTTGCTCCACTCATCCATAAAGTAGTCCATCCTTGAGGTTAAATCCTCACAATAAAAGCTCGAGTATCCTGTTTGCGCCGTTAAAATCGCAGTTGGCAATGGCACCGCCTGCATACCCATCACAGATAATACAGGCATTGCAGCCGTTAACGAGCACTTCCCAAAGGATGACATATCCTGAATTACAGCCACTTTTTTCATCATACATTCCACCTAACTCATCCTGTTTATACTCACCTCATCGTATCACAATTCGTAAAATGCGAAAATATCCATCAACTGACCTCTAACTTTTTTATAAAATTGACACTTTTACAACAGTCAGTCCTTTGCTAAAGTAAAAATCATCAAAATATTCATCATAGTGAGGAAGATAAAGATGCAAAATATACAAAGATCATCCTATACAAGACCACGCACGAAAACATTTGATTTAGTCATTACAGCTATTTTAGCGGCACTTGTTTTCGTTGCAACCATGTTTATTAATCTAAAATTACCTTTTGGTCAAGGTGGACTGATTCACTTAGGAACATCCATGCTGTTTATCTCAGCCATTTTATTTGGTCCAAAAAAGGGAGCACTTGCAGGAGCCATCGGAATGGGCTTGTTCGATATCGTAGGGGGCTGGTTAATTTGGGCACCCACTACTATTATTTCACGCGCATTACAAGGCTTTATCGTTGGTAAAATTGCTTGGTCAAAAGGATATAAAGGCGACCATATTGGTTTAAACATTTTAGGGGCTGTTGTATCCATGCCCGTAATGATTGCCGTCTATTATATCGGGCAAGCGATTATGTTCAATAGCTGGATTGCACCGTTAGCATCCATTCCTGGTGATGTTATTCAAAACATGGTTGGCCTAATTATCGCTATTCCAGTATGTGTCGTTCTGAAAAAAACCCCCTATTTCAAAAGGAATTTTTAATATAAACACGCCATCCTGCTCATTTATTTTGCAGCTCGAATGGCGTTTTTTCTTTCCTCGTATATAGAAAACGGCTAATTTTCAGGATAACGTGAAATTAGCCTCGATCATTTTCATACTATATGGTGGAGGTGGTAAAAATGCCAAGAGTAAAATACCGTGATGCAGACGTTGCATTAATGGCAAGGATGATGCGAGCAGAGGCTGAAGGTGAAGGGCAGCAAGGTATGTTATACGTAGGCAATGTGATTGTCAATCGCGCTGTTGCATCTTGCTTAGACTTTAACGATGTTAGAACTATCGAGCAAGTGATTTATCAAGTGCAAGGAGGAAATTATTCATTTGAAGCCGTTCAAAAAGGCAATATGTTTTACCAACGTGCCAGAGAAACGGAAAAAAGATTAGCCAAACAGAACTTAGACTTCTGGCGTCAGCACCCAGCCAAATACGCCCTTTGGTACTTCAATCCGTATGCCCCATGTCCCCCAACATGGTACGGCCAACCGTTTACAGGGCAATTTAAAAATCATTGCTTCTATGAACCAGCACCAGATACTTGTGAAAGTGTTTATATGGGGTAAGTCGTTGAAAGAGGAATACCTTATTTTACAGGTATTCCTTTCATCTATTTGACATTTTTTTGCCTGCTCTCATACGCTGTTCCTTCAATAATAGTACTCCCATCAAGCCAATGGCGGAGAATAAAACTGGGGTGAAAAACCCATAGTAGTACCCATCCCCTAAATAACCTGAAGTGGATTGAAAATAATCCAACACA
This sequence comes from Lysinibacillus sp. VIII_CA, assembly GCF_049943995.1. Classification (NCBI taxonomy): domain Bacteria; kingdom Bacillati; phylum Bacillota; class Bacilli; order Caryophanales; family Bacillaceae; genus Lysinibacillus; species Lysinibacillus sp. VIII_CA. The sequence goes on along the minus strand of NZ_JBNFXM010000007.1, from coordinate 159,236 downwards.
TAGCCAAAAATAATCGGTAGTAATGCAGCGCTTAAAAAGCCTCCCGTATTCGCAAAGCCAGAAACGATACCAGATTCACTGATAGGAAAAGTTTGGCGAACCGCCGCGAACGTTAAGGCACTTGCTCCATATCCAAAGCCGATGATGAAGAATAGTATAATAAGTAAATAAAGGGACGGATGCCCCTTCCGTAAGAGAAAGGATAACCAACTCAATAAAACAGCCAATTGAACACCTATATAAGGCTTCTTAATCGTTTCTAGCCGGCCAGCTAGCCAGCTTGTTAGAGGAGCCCCGATAAGTGCTCCAAAAAGACCAATCATAATTAGCTGACTGGCCTCTGGACGTGTCATCTCATACAAATGGATTCCGTAGGGAACAGCCCACGAACTGATAAAGCCAACATATCCCCCAACAACCCCAAAATGGCAAAAAAATAAAGCCCAAGCTTGTCGATTTAAAAATATTTTCCGTAATAAAACAGACGTTTTCTCACGTTGTAGCACTTCAGCTTCCACTATCGATTTTACTGAAAAGATACGTTTCGCATTTTTAACAAGTACAAAATAAAGAAGAACACCACATAAACATAATAAGAGTCCCGTTGAAAAAAATGAAATTCTCCAACCCAATAAAAGAATCAAAGTAGCAAAAGGAACCGTCGCCAATAAGAACCCTAGACTACCTGTCATACCTGCAAAGCCAATTAAACGAACAAATTCCTTCTTCTGAAACCATTGTGCCAAAATAAGCACCATATTCACCCAAATGGTCGCGTCTCCTATACCAGTAAGTATTCTAGAAAAAAATAGGATGAATTCATGTGTACCTAGACTATACAGAATCGTGCCTAGCCCTGTAAGGATAGCACCCATTATAAGAAACAAGTTCGGTCCAAACCGATCAGCTAAAACCCCCATCGGAATTTGTAAACTCGTATACACAAAAAATTGGATACTCGTCAATAGCCCAATGGTCGATGCCATCACCCCAAAATCGCTCATCAATTGGTCTGTAATTAACCCGGGAGCAGTTCGTTGACTGGCCATTAACAAATACGTAAACAATACCGCAACAAACACAACCCATCTATACCTGTGATGTTGTTTGTCCAATAATCACTACTCCTATTAGTTTTTACCTTATGTATATGAATTGGTGGTTGGGGGGAGACCTTTTTTTGCCAGTGTCACATTTAATATTTCAAACCTATTTCAAAAATTTCAAATAACCAATTGCACCCAACTGCAAGCTAAATGTTGGAAATATATGGACCATATTTAATTTCTAGAAAATTGAACTTAAAAACACATAAAGACCTAGGTCCTAATGGATGAGGAAAAATCACATAAACTGGATGGTCTAAAAAATGTTAAACCCTTTAATATATAACACGTAGGTTGCTTAACATCCTTACAGACCTTTTTAGTAGGGAAACATCGCTTTCCAGCTAAACATGTCCTATCGCCTATTTTTCAGAAACATATTTTGAAGCCGGAGATGATATATTTATGGACTATGCAAAATTAATAGACCACACATTACTTTCACCTAATACGACCGAAAAAGAAATCATTCAATTATGCCAAGAAGCCATACAATACGGGTTCGCATCTGTATGCGTGAATCCTACATGGGTGAGCTTATCTGCTGATCTATTACGTGAGTCGGATGTGAATATATGCACAGTAATAGGATTTCCTTTAGGTGCAAACACGACTGAAACGAAAGTATTCGAGACTTTAAATGCCATTGGTAACGGAGCCACCGAAATAGATGTAGTGATGAATATAGCAGAATTAAAAAATAACAAAAACAACATGCTAGTGGAAAAAGAAATTTCAATGATTGTCAACGCTGTACAAGGAAAAGCGCTAGTAAAAGTGATTATAGAAGCATGTCTCTTAACAGATGAAGAAAAAATTCGTGCATGCCAAATAGCCGTAAAAGCTGGCGCCGATTTTCTTAAAACCTCCACAGGTTTTTCACTGCATGGAGCAACTGCTAAAGACGTTGCGATAATGAGACAAGCAGTCGGACCAAATGTTGGGGTAAAAGCTTCTGGCGGAGTAAGTACCATGGAAGATATAAAATTTATGATAGATGCAGGTGCCTCAAGAATAGGCACTAGCTCTGCTGTAAAAATACTTCGTTAAAAGTGAAAAAAACCGTCCAAATGGGCGGTTTTAAATCACTTAGCCATATGCATAAAGGGAAATTTAAATGAGCGTTTATTTGTAGAACCCATGAGGCTTTTACGCTTAATTGATGACTCACCTAGTTGACTCGACTATGTTACAGATTAGCTCACTACCTTACCACTTTCATAAATTCTCTTAAGCTATCCACAATTTCTTTTGCTTGTGCACGATACAAATAATGATCCCCGTCAAATGTCACGACCTGACCATACACTGAATTTTTTATTTGCCTTTGATGCTCTGGTACCCATCTATCAGTGACTGGATGATTCGCTTGGATAAAGAAAATAACAGGAAGATCTTTTGGAAATGATAAATTTTCAGCTGCTTTAAAATTTTCATACATAATTTCAGCTTCATTTAACTGAGTGGAATTATACAGGTTTTTATGCTGTAGCATTCTTAATTGTTCTTTTGTTTTTTCATCATATGATAGCTCGGCGTATGGGTCATCACCCAGCTTCACCTGCAATCTTGCTAAACCCGATTGTTTAAGGAATTTTATAGTGGTAATGATGGAAGCACCAATCTTTTTCTCGCTAATCGTCGGTACACTACTATCGAGCCCCACAAATCCACTCACTTCATTAGGATATTTATTCACATAATCCAGTCCATAAAGGCCCGAAATCGAATGACCCATTAGAATATACCGCTCAATATGAAGCTGCTGTAAAGCTTCATGTACTTCACTAACAATATTTTCTGAACTCCGCTCCTTCTCAGTTAAATCACTCAATCCATAACCAAATGGCTCAACGACAACAACCTTGTAAAATGGAGACAATTCATCTACCAATGGTTGAAAATCAAGTCCCGGTGCTGCCGTTCCATAACCAGGTAAAAGTACGACAATTTCCTCGCCCTCTCCCTGAATGAAAACATTCATATTTTTTCCGTCTACTCTTACAGACTGACCATACGTTTCTATTTTCCCCTGCTCCATTTTGCTGCAAATTGTATTGACTAAGAAAACAATCAATAAAAAAAGTAATATAGCTATAACTAAACCCGCTAGTATTTTACCTATAATGGTTATCTTTTTTTTCATTCTCTTTGCACGACGATATAAAACAGCCAGTGAAAGCCTTTTACTATTTTGATCTCGTGCCACTCCTCCCTTTCGTTATCAACTTCGCATCTTCAATCCCGGCCACTTTCGCAAGCCGTTAAGAATACCCTATACAATGAAGATGTCCCCCTCATGACAACCATATGAACAGAGGATGAACAAATAAAAAAATGCTAGGGCGGTTCACGTAATGTCAAAATCTATTAACAAATAATGGATACCTGATGACGAGTTTTTGTCAAGAATCAAAAACGCTATTATCAAATTGAAAAAACATAGGGAGATATTCATCTTCCTATGTTTTCATTCATATTATTGATCTGTTTGTTCTTGCTTCTTTTTCAAATACTCCGCACGTATTTTCTCAAGTTGCTGCTTTTTATCAAATTTGGCAGGCTTGTGTTTTTCATGATACTTTGCCACAGCAACCTTACCTTTAGTATCTAATTGATATTTCCCCATGTTGGTTCACCTACTTTTCCTGTCTTACAGATATTCTATTCAACAAATATAATATACCTTAATTTGCTGATGTATACATTATAGGCATAGCCAACCGAGTTAACTGATGTTAAATGAAATGTTGTAACTATTTTTTAATATTGATACCTTTGTATCCAACAAATAAGATGAAAAACCAAATTGGTGCGACATATAGGGCAACACGCATGTCCGGAATAAACGCCATTAACACAATAACCATTAATAAGAAGGCAATGGCAATATACGTAGATAGTGGATAAAGCGGAATTTTAAATTTTAATTCAGCTACTTCTTCTTTCGTTTTTGCCCTTCTAAATTTCAATTGTGCAAATAAAATAATCATCCAGCTTGTAATGACTGCAACAGTCGCAACAGCAGAAATATAGATGAACACTTTTTCAGGTACTACATAGTTTAAGACAACTGCCATTAATAACACCGCTGAAGAAAATAAAATCCCTCTACGCGGACTACCGTTTTTGCTTACCGTTTTAAAATAGTTTGGACCATTTTTTTGTACCGATAAGTTGTGAAGCATGCGTCCTGAGCCATATAAACCACTATTAAATGCAGACATTGCTGCTGTAATAACAACAAAGTTAATAATGTGAGCTGCAGCAGGGATGCCGACGTAATCGAAAATTTGAACGAACGGGCTACCTTCTGAACCAACTTCGTTCCAAGGATAAATAACCATCATAACGCCCAATGCACCAATGTAGAAAATTAAAATACGCCAAACGATGTTGTTAATAGCAGAAGGAATGGACTTGCTAGGATTTTTTGCTTCTCCTGCAGAAATACCCACTAATTCAACCCCACCGAATGAGAACATAACTAATACAAGTGACATTAAAATACCATGGAAACCGTTTGGCATGAAGCCACCGTGTGCCCATAAATTTTCGAAGCCAATTGCTTCACCGTGGTTACCAACACCGAAGAAAATAATGGTTAATCCAAGAACGATCATCCCGATAATCGCAACAACTTTAATCATTGCAAACCAGAATTCAAATTCTCCGTAGGCTTTTACATTTGCTAAGTTTACAAGCGTCATCATAACAAGTACTACAAGAGCAGTTACCCATTGTGGAATATCCGGAAACCAATAGTTAATGTATACACCGACTACTGTTAATTCTGCCATACCAACGACAATCCACATAAACCAGTACGTCCAGCCCGATAAGAACCCCGCAAAGCGTCCTAAATATTTATTCGCGTACGTACTGAACGAGCCTGATACAGGTTCCGCTACTGCCATTTCACCTAATGCACGCATAATGGTGAAAATAACTAATCCGCCAATTAAATAAGCTAGTAAAATAGATGGTCCAGCCATTTGAATGGTTGAACTAGAGCCATAAAATAAACCGACCCCAATGGACCCGCCAAGTGCAATTAATTGCATGTGACGAGTACTTAATCCGCGTTTTAGCTGTGAATCTTGATGATTGTCATTCATAATGTCTAACTCCTAATACGTATAGATTTTCAAATACTTTGCTCAAAAAAGGAATAAAAAAAAACGCCCTTTTGGATTAACCAAAAGGACGATTCAACTCGTGTTACCACCTTTAATTTATAAGCAATTCACATTACTTACCTTAAGAAGTACGGTCATTTGACGATACTCTCGCACATGATTACGGGTGCTTACCGGTGTAGCCTACTTAGAATGATCCTTTCGGTACACAGCTCCAAGATGAATTCTCAATCGTTTTACATGCACCTCTCATCAACCGGTAACTTTCTGTTCGTAAAAATAACTGATACTATTTCTTTTCATAGCCTTTGTTCTATACAAATATTTTTGAATTGTTTTTCATTTTACAGAAAAAAAATATTTTGTCAATACCATTTTCTTCATAACCCGCTTAACTTACATATGACATTTTACTAAATACATACAACTCACCAAATTTTATTCAGTAATTTAGCCCTTTTATAAAGAAAGACGTTTTACACATTATTTGATTCAATTATCACCAAATATTGACGATAGTATTTACCATTTTTCCACTTCCCTTCAGCATACTGGACAATAATAGAATCATACTCATCCTTATAATCATAAGAATTTGCTTCTAGTTTATGATAGAACCTTTAGCCTACTATAAAAAATAATTTCCATACTATTGAATTATGTAGATTACTGTCGAAATATACCTATATATAGTTGCGGGAGGAAGCGAATGATGAAGAAAAATTTACGGTTACGAAGCATCTCTGGGAAGTTAATGCTACTAATCACAATTATTATACTTGTAACAGTTGTGATTATCGGCTCAACAAGCTATTGGGTTGCCAAAGATCAGCTCTTAGAATCAGGTCAAAGAGAACTCCAAAGCATTGTCAAAGGGGCCTATACTTCAATAGAATTGATTAATGAAGAAGTGGAAAGTGGCAAAATAACATTAGAAGAAGGAAAAGAACAAGCCAGAATTATTCTAAATGGACCCGTCAATGAAATGGGAGAGTACGATTATCAAAAATCCAATTTTACTTACAAAGAAAATGGATATATATTAGCTTTTGACGAGGATTTAGTGTTACAACTCCATCCTTCTAAAATAGGTGGAGCTCCTGCCGATGACCTGAACAGAAGTAATCGCGAAAAAATCATTGCAGGCGGCAAGTCCAAAAATGAATCAGATCGCTTTGTCATTTATTCTGATAAACAGCCAGATGGTTCTTTTAAAGATAAAACAGCCTATACAGAATATTTTGAGCCTTGGGGCTGGACTATTGGAATTGCTGTCTTTCAAGATGAATTTTATGAAGGATTAAACATTTTACAATATATTATCTTTGGTGCAACAGTCGTACTTATTACTTTAAGCTCACTGGTATTTTATTTAGGTATTCGGAAGAAATTAAACACGTTAAAAGAAGTAGCTGAAGCTGCAACGAAAATTTCTGATGGTCATATAATGGTTACCCATCTACCTGAATCAAATGACGAAATTGGACAACTTGCGACCGCTTTCAATAAAATGTCACAGCAATTATGCACGCTCGTCGAAAAGACTAAAAATACAAGTGAACATTTATTGGATTCAGCAACTAACTTATCTGCCGTTTCAGAAGAAACATCTGCTAGTAGTGACGAAGTTGGTAGAGCCATTACTGAAATTGCTACTGGTACACAGGAACAAGCCCACGATTTGGATACCATAAACCAAACAGTAGAGCTATTATCCAATTCTATAGAAACCACAGAAAAACAAAGTAAAGTTATGTACGACATTACAAAACATGCAGAAAAAATATCATCCGAGGGAATTGAAATAGTACAACAATTACAACAGTCCAATACTATTTCACTAGCAGCCTCACAAGAAGTCAGTGATGAAATTAAAAAATTACATGATCAAATAAATCAAATCACACAGGTGATGGAAACCATTGAAACAATCGCAGAACAAACCAATTTACTAGCTTTAAATGCGAGTATTGAAGCTGCAAGAGCAGGTGAGTATGGTAGAGGATTCTCAGTGGTTGCCGATGAAATAAGAAAACTAGCAGAACAATCGAAAATGGCCACCCACCAAGTACAAGGCGTAGTTTCATCCATTGTTTCAGAAACTACTAAAACAGTTGAAACTGTAGAAGGAACAATGGAAACTGCTAAAAAGTTAAATGATGATGTAGCCCTAACACAAAGCAAATTCAATCAGATGTCTGATTCTGTTAAACAAATTGTAGAATCCATATTAGCCGTTAATAAAGAAATGGACGTGATGACATCCTATAATAAGTTGATGAGTGAAGGAATCGAAAGTGCGTCCAGCGTATCAGAGCAGACGGCCGCTTCAGTACAGGAAATTGCGTCTTCCATCGACGAGCACATTAAAGCAATTACAGATGTAGCTCATGCTGCTGAAAAACTAACGGAACTAAATCGTGAATTAAATACTTTAATGGAGCGATATACTATTTAAAAGCTAGCAATGTTTTGAACATTGAACATGGTCTAAGCCGAAAAAAAAAGCCGGTTTAAAGACTTTACAAAACTGCAGGTATTCCAGACTGTTTGGAGCTTTTGATGAAACATACAGTAGATTGAAAAACAAAAGCATCGAATCAAATGATTCGATGCTTTTGTTTTTCGGTAGGTTGATACTTCAATTTTTCACTTCAATTTCAAAAAATGATATCCATACTCTTTTGGGGTTGTTTACAATATGGCTCTCCATGAAATTCAATAATTTTGTAAGATGGGGACGGCGGGAGTCGAACCAACCGTCTCGGAATGTTATTTTATCAAAGCTTGCGGGGGCATAGATTATTTTTGACTACGTTTTTGACTACGTTTGATTAAAATATGAGATGCGGGGGCAACTCATTAACTAGCTCTATACTATATCAATTTTTTTGATTGAGCTCAGCTTTTTTTATTACTAATTCTAATCTCTCTGTAAAAAATCCTAACCTAGAATATAAATTTAACATTCATTTGATGGATTTCATATATTTTGTTAAACTAAATTACTCAATACTTTGCTGGATTCTTCGATAAAGCCTCTCCAACAATCTTCCTTTTTCGCCCATTGCGTAACATTTTGATCACCAGCAGATTCTTTTAAATAATTCAGTGCATTGTTAGCAATAATACGAATCACTTCTTCCCACTTATCAGATAATGTTTGGTATTGCCATACTTCTTCTAAACAAATCTCTTTACCATATAAATATTTTAGCATTGCTACTGAGTAATAAATAACATTTGCTTTATAACCTTTTAAATTCATACTCTCAACAACTTTAGTAACGAAAGCATTAATAATACGTTTAGCAATAATTTTTTTATAATAATCACTATCAAGCTTTAACATGGCTTTAGCTACTTCGCCTTCATCATTTTTTACCATACTTTGCTTCCAGTATTGGCTATTCATGTCCATAAAGCGTTTGAATGCTTCTTCTCCACCTTTACTTGAAATATGTGGATAACCTTCCCAAGACATAAAGTATTTAGCCATTTCTACTTTTGTAATGACATTCTCTTTTGGATACATTTTTTTAAACGCCGTTTGTTCTTTGCCTTTGATGCGCCTTCCAATATCAACCATGTATTGACCACGTGCACGTTCAAAATACCATTTAGATTCTTCCTTACGATTATCATTTGTTGGAATCCAGACATTACGCGATAATTTTTCCAAATCCGACATAAAACGTGTATTTGCTAGTAAGTCCGATTTATTAATTTTATTTTGGGTATTCGCATACTCAGAAATTTTAGAGATCATATCGTCCTCTAATACATGTCTATCTATATCATCAGCTTCTATTTCTTCTGGTACGTTAATAATGGTTAACTTTGCTTGTACATACACACCACTTAAATCTACACCTGTTTTGTATGCCTGATGAATCGAAGCTGTTGTTTGACCACCATTTACAATTTGCCAACTTGTCAACGTCTTTATACGATATAATCCAGTGTCACCAATCGATTCTAAATCACCTGCTTTAGCAACACTAGAAATACCATTATTGTAAGCTATAAATAGTTCCTTTTGTTCAGAGTCTTTAAGCGTATCACGAATTCCTTTATTTGTACCTCCACGTGCTTGTAAGAAGGAACGAACATTCCGTTCAACTAACTTTGGTCCCCAATCATCATAAAGTTTTGCTAACAACTGTGCAGATATCACACCTATGAAACAATCAATTTTCCCATGTTTTCTATTATTAGAAGGAACACGCATCATTTGCAGATCATACTGATATTCAGTTTTAAAATGAATATCAAATTCTTTAATACCTTGCTCCGCTTCGGAAAGTTTGAAAATACGATCCATATCCCAAACATGCACATTTACAGTTTCAACACCTGTGATTGTTAAATCAATCGGTTTATTAGAAGCATAAAACTTACTTGTGACTACGTAAATATTTATTTCTTCAATTGAATCTTTATTATCTATAATCATTTTAGTAACATCATAATATTCCATTGAACGATCTGCCTTTTGCAAAATAGCTTGTGCATTTGTAAAAAAACGCTTTGCCATATTAGCGTACTCTTTTAATGCTGTCATACTTGTTTCAGGTAATTCATCTTCTACTTCTAAATATGGCTTATACTCTACTACATACAGATTTAATGTATTTGTATCTTCTTGATATAAATAACCATTCAATTGAATTTTGAATTCTTTTTTTCCAAAGAATATAATTGCTGGCTCATCATCACTATTAATATATGGTAAAACTTCTTGTAAAAAAGGTGTTTGCCTACTCCCCAAAATCCGACCTTTTTGCTCTACAGCATCCATAAATTCATAAAAAAAATCCAGTTTTCTTTTTGTTTCATTCATCTGTTACAGCCCCTATTGATTAGAATCAAAAATGGCTTCTATAGGTATTTTAAAAGCATTACAATGAGATAAATCAATTGTGTAAGACACATTTGAAATACCTATGGGTAAACTTTCTGAAGTAATTCTTGGGAAAGAATCTCTAACTTGATATACTAGTTCTTCATGCACATAGAAGAAATTACTATCATAGTCGTCACTTGTTACACCGATTTCCAGCAATAAATCTTTAAATTTCACTGCCAAAGAAGGTGCTCGTTCCAATAAAATACTTTCAATTTCTTCAATCATTATCTGAAGAGTTTGCCCAATTGATTCCGATATCTCAATTTTTAATACATATAAATGTAAATCATTAATAACTGGAGTAACTTCTAATTGCTTTTCACTAGAAATTCTAATCTCATCTCGTATTTTAGGTGAAACCGTTTTAATCTCAACACCCCTATTTTTATTTACAAAATCAATTCGGTTTTTCAAAGGACCTTTCCAATCTTTAATAATTAGTGGGGGTTCTTGAGCATATGTGACAAGCCATCGCTTAATATAATAGAGTTCACCAAATAATCCCATTTCTTCTTCTAATGTTAATTGTTTTTCGTACTTACGCTTGAAGAAATTGTGCCATCGATCTAATATTTCATAGACAACTGTATAAAGAGGTATCTGCTCTTGCATTAAAATATGATCCACTAAATTCTGTAATACTTTTTCAAAGATTTCCTCACTATCTTCAACACTTTGAGAAATTATTAGAAATGTCTTTTCTTTCAATGGCCCTATCCGTTCAAAGTACTCTTGATCAATTGCAATACCACGCCACTTTGGAAAGGATTTTAGTTGCTCACTATCCCATCCTTCATCTGTAACATCTATATAAATTCTTCGTTGAAAGTCTAATAAATCAACGCCTATCAAAATAAATGGCTTCTGAAAATAAATAGACTCTAATTTATAAACGTCATTAGATTGTTCCATTTTGGCTTGCACAATTAATTTTTCAAAACGCTCTGCAATATTAATCATTATTTTTACCTCCCCCTATTGTTTTGTTAGTAATATAACCATCCTTTTCTTCAAATCTAATAAGCTCACCATTCTCTCCCTTAATGAATTCTAAATCCGGGAATGAGAAAGCTAGACCAATTGGAACTAAATCTTCAGTAAAATCTATATTTAGTTTTCTAAATGGCTTTACTTGCGGATGTAAAGGATATATTAGTAATAATGGACTATTATCTTTACGAAGCATAATATTATCTTTTTTACTCTTAACTCGATTAGGAATATCAATAAACTCTTGGTTTGCTGCTACGATAGCTCCTAGGTCAACTACACCTAAAGTTTCTTTAACCATATCAATACTACGCAAAACTGCACTATCAATTAAAATTTTCCCTAACTTAACATGCCAAGGTCTAATATTATTTCGAATGGCTTCTTCACTTCTTAATGTCGTTTCAGTCACATCAACTACAGCAATATTAAACTTTTTTAATGCGCCACTTTCATTCATGCCTTGTATGTAATTCGCAATTTTTTTACTATTTACTATTCGTGCTGATGAAACAGTTTTATATTTTTGTAAGTAGCTGATAACTTGCTCGCTAGGAACATTTCTTGCAATATGATATTTAGTACCATTCTTATTATTAGCACCTGTCTTATATGGCTCAAATTCTTCTTTAACACTATTAATAAATTCCACTGTTGCTTCCATATTAGTTTCATAAAAATCTTTAGTTTTCTCAAAACTACGTGTTTGTTGCATAGTGCCTGTATAACTTACTACTGTCGTAGCATTTAACATCTTTTTCGGACTTGTTACAGTCATTTTCTCATGTGTAAGCATCTTTATAGCATATTCATCTGGTGTAAGCCCTTCTCTAGCTAATTTTTCAAATTCTTCTCTTACCTCACTCATTACGACAGCTAAATGCTCAAAGTTTTTAGCAATTTCATCTGTTGTATAAATACGACATAAATCCATATAACCTGTACGGAAACCAAACCAGCGGCCCATTTGCATTAATGTATCGTACATTGTAGTGTTACGGTAATAATAGGAAATTGTTAAACCTTCTAGAGTTAAACCACGAGATAACTTGTTACCACCTACAGCAATAACATTTAACCCTTGTTCTATGTATCTATCATATTCGAGTGCATCATCACTCTCACCATTAATCTCCATCACTTCCACTTTTCCTGCGATTATCTTAATGGTCTTGTAAACTTTTTCCCATGTAAACACTTCATAGTTATTTTGTTGTTCAAAACTACGTTGTACTTCTATAAAGTCATTTTCATAAATTACTTGTAATCGTGTTACATACTCACTATTACTGTTATACATAATTTCGTTAGCTAACTCTTTATAAAATTTTTTAATTACCCAACACATTGAATTTTGAACATCTGTCAAACGAGATGTATGAATTAACATAGAATTGTGTTGCGCTGTTTGCCCTCGCAAATTACGTACAGCAGTGGCAATTAAAAATGCTAAAATTGCTTCTTGCATAGTTTCAGGTACTTCTGTAAATAAATCAGAATCACTCTTGGTACGCAGTTTATCTAAAAGATGAACATCTTCTTCGCTTAAATTACGAATAAACATTGGTTTATTGTCTTCTTCATAACCAGTAGTGTTGAAAAATTCATCCGGTCCACAATAGTCATCTGGTTTCGGTAGTGCTACTACAAAATCTTTAGGATATAAATCTTCTTTTAAATTTACATGATTTGCATCAGCACGAATTAGCAGGTTTGCAAATGGTGTCGCCGTATATCCTACATAAGCCTTTCTCTCAAATAGATTTAACAGCTCACGTATTCCCTGATTTATTTTTGTAGGATCTGTATCGCCACCAGATGCATCTACACTTGCCTGATCTGCCTCATCATCAATGATTAGAACTGGTGGACTTGTTTTTGAGTGTTTCAAGCTATTGCCAAGCAAATCAATTAATTTCGGCAATACATCTTTTTGTTTTTTGGCCACAAGAAGAATTTGTTTATCTAAGTTTTTTAAACCAATTGCGTTGCTTGTCGAAATATCATTTTCTACAGTAGTCCAAGTTTCAATCACTTTACCATCATTTCGCACTTCTCCTACGCCCGTAATTTCACTCGTCATTTCATTAATACCTACTACTTCTTTGCGTAATCGTAGTTGAGTTTGTGCACGTAAGTCATTATGCATACCTGCTAATACAATCACCAATGTATAACCAACATCAAAAGCTTTATTAATAAGACCTGTAAAGTTCGCTGTTTTACCTGATTGCACATGTCCTAAAACTAAACCACGTTTATTAAAAGGTGTTGGTAGCTTAGGGTTGCCAAGACTTTTTAATATTTCATTTGTTGTTTTATCAATCGTAGTCACGGTTTTCAATGACCAATTTTTATGATCCAATAAAAATTCCTCATATCTTGGCCAAAAATAAGAATATGTGGGGTTGCGATCACTAAACCAAGGTATATTATTACCATCACGCATTGTTGATGGCTTTGGAACAGAAAAGGTGCTTTGATATTTACTATATACTTCTAATTCAAGCCCCTCCATTTCTGTCTTGCTTAGTTGAGGAAACTTTTTTCTCGCATTTTCCATAGCAAGCTCTAAATAGTTCGGAATACCACTATTTTTTAAACCACTATATAAATTATCTACTGTAATGAAATATTCTTCACGAATTACTTGATCCATCATTAATCACTTCTCTCTCAAGAATCTTTTTAATCGTATAAATTTCTATACCTTCAAAACCAGTCATCATTGAAATAGTTTCAGCAAGTTTTTCAATATCCAGTTCAACACCAACGCTTAATAAAGTTTCCGCATATTCAATAATAAGGTGTTTCGATTTGTCATCAATTTCTTGTTCCTCCTTTTTCACCATATTATCAGTCTTAAGTAAATTACTTGGAGAGCCTAATTCAACAAGTTTTAGATATACATTCAATTTCTTTCGTAATTTATCATCCACTGTCTTTAAAACTTCTGTTAAGATTGGATGTGTTCTATTTAACACATAAGCACTTTTGATATCATCTGTTGCTAACTCCCATGTATTTAGTGTACCTTTAATTCGTTGTCCTAATTTCATTGTCTTTGTTCGATAAAGCATTATTTCTTGAGAAATTTGGCGATAATATTTAGCAATTGATTTCAAATCCTCTTTAATTTCATCTGGCACAGAAATAGTTGATTTCTTCACATCAATTTTCCAATCATCGTCTGCAGTATTTGTAAATTCAACTTTAATTCGTACTAGTTCAGATGGTACATCTTTTGGAAACATACCAAACCAATCACCAAAGCTTACTAAGCGACTCTCACGATATATATAAAAGCCTTGCTGCTCTCTCCAACCTTTAATTCCTCCAGCATTTTTATACTCAGTCTGATTAAAAGTAGATGGATGAGGTAAAACATATGGCGTGATTTTCACAAACTTCTTATTTACTCGAATAATTTGCTCCTCACCTTCATTTACTCGACTATTACCTTCTAAAAATGGATTCCAAGGATGTAGCATATTGTTATTAATTTTCATAATAAGACCTTGCTCTAACATCACATGAAAAACCATTTCTAAATATTTTTGTATTCGATTTACTTTTGCATAATAACTCTCTTTTTTTAAAACCTTATGTGTCCCTGTCCCTGAAAAACGGTCAAGCAAATCAATAAAAACAATAGTGCCATTATCGCTATCGATATCACCCATTTTCACTTTTACATCATCTGGGATATATTTATATAATAACCACTTGTCTACATCACTAACATAATCTAAATCCCAACATCTTTCGAAAACAATGCCATCTTTCTTTGTTAAAACACTTAACCTTTTTCCTAGTGAGAATGAAGCAGTTTTTAATCCCATACCAAAACGACCAAGTTCATCTTTTTTACGCATAGTACGAGGATCTTTTGAACCAATTGTCATCGCTTTTTGTAGCTCTTTCTCTGTCATACCTGTTCCGTCATCTTCAATTCTTATAAAACCATTTCCAACACTATATTCAAACTCTATGTATATATTTTTTGCTTTAGCATCGATACTGTTATCTACTAGATCTGCTATTGCAGTTTGTGCATTATAGCCAATACTTCTCAACGCCTGAATAACTGGAGCGGCAGAAGGTTGTGTATCGATATTATTCATAAATAATCATCCTATCACTCTATTTTACATAATTCTAACAAAAAAATAGATAAAAAGCAGTAAACCCAGTCGTTAGGTGACGACGGATTCACTCCTTTTTATCTAGCTAAATTCTTTTATTAATGGATGTAATGCTTTCTCCCCTAAATATTTAAGCATTTGTTCTGCAATAGCTCTTGCCATTAGTGGCGGCACAGCGTTACCTATCTGTTGATATTGTTTATCTTTTGAACCTTTAAAAATATAGGAATCCCTAAATGACTGTAATCTAGCAGCCTCACGAATACTTAATGCACGCATTCGAGTCGGATGTTGCCACATAGATTTACGCACATTAATAACTGTCGGGGAGGGTAAATCATAATTAAGTCGTAAGTAAATCGTATTTTGTGTACGCTCCACATTTGTGTAGGAAACTTTTTGAAGTTCTTCGGACAAATTATGGAAATTTTTACCATCAGTTTTATTCAACTCTACAAATCGCTTTTTACTTAAAGGTCTGCTATCAGTATTAATGTGATTATAAATTAACTTTTTATTTCCCTCATCTAATCCAAAACGGTAATAAGTTTGCATTATTGAAAGTTCATCAGGTTCCTCATAAGGCAACTCCTCATCCTCTACACTGATACTAGGAGGTAATCCCTCTAAATCAGCAATTGCATTTTTAACAGTTAATGCATGCTCTAAATAAGAAGGTGGAAATTCTACTTTTATCTCTTCTTCAGTACGTATTCCCAAAATCATAAAGCGCTGACGTTTTTGCGGGACAAAATAATCATCAGAATTAACTATACCATCTTTAAACCTATAGCCGATACTATCAAAAAATCTCTTCAAATACTCAATGACATTATAAGAATAAACTTCTACTTCTACTTTTAATTTCCTATCATTAATTAGATATACTTTTGGAACTTTTAATAACTGTATATGTTCATCTTTCAACTCTTTTAAAAAGAGCAAAAAACGATTTATATCAATAAAATCGCTAATTGTTGATATTAACAATGTATTATCAATATTACGTTTCTCTTTTAATTTTTGTAGCATATTTTTAGCATTATTTATAATATCTTGAAACATCGTTTGATATTCAAAATTAGGTACATTATATTCAACTAACACCTTAATGAGTTGATCTATTTCTCCTAACTCCTTAACTGTTGTAGGATTGTATACTATCTCTTTTTTCAACTTTCTAAAAATACTTCTTAATCTTGATAAATGTATCTCATTCATAATAATCGGATTGACACTACCATAGTCTAAAATATTTTGAATTAAAGGTTGAAAGGAGATATTATCTGTTTCTAAAATTAAAATTGTATCTTTATCCCAAATTTTTTCATCCGAGTTCTTACAGATTTCTTGAAGATGCTTTAAGGAACTGTACCTATTTATTCCTTCTTCAGAGTTAGTTACAAAAAACTTATGGCTATCTGAATTAATCGTTTTTACATTTTCCATTAAAAAAGCCACAGGACGGACTTCATCAATTGCTCGAGCATACTCTTTAACCAATTGATTATTTCCAGAGATTAAATAATTTTTTTGTCTATTTGCATTAGAAAACCCCTGACATGGTGGGCCTCCTATTATCACAATATCCTCCTCGTTATAACTATTTCTATTAATAAAATCTCTAAAATTAATTTTGCAAATGTCACTTAGATTAGAATCAGCAGGCTTAATAATAATATCTTTAATAGAGTTATGATTATATATATAGGTTTCTACAGCAGCTGGATTAATTTCTACAGCTCCAATAACTTCGAATTTCCCAGTTTGCTCAAAACCATTACTTAATCCACCTGCACCTGCAAATAAGTCTATAACTTTAAATACTTTATTGGTATTCTTCAATTTTTTTCTCTCCTACTTAACTAACACCTATATTCTCAGTTGTTGCCATAGTTTTTTTGGGTATAGGTATTGCAAGGTCAGTCAGTTACATCTAAGTGTCAATACACTAATCCTTTTACTATTTTAAAACAAATTTGAAATTAACGCAGCAAGGAATTTTAATCTTTTATTATACTTTTATAAACTAAGTTTTTTCCAGAACACAACTCTATTTTACAACATTGTAAAATAACTTAATATTTATGAAAGTATTTTTAGAGGGTTTTTTAATAGTTCAAATAATCAAACACAAAATAACAACCCAAATAATCAAAGTATTGGGGCTAATCCTTGAATTTCCTAGTGGTCAAGTTTTTGCCAGGAATTATTAGATATGAGTATGATATAGAAGCTTCAAGAAAAGAGATATTGAAACCACGGATAGTTCTTCTTTTACAATTCATCACAATTTTCATCTGAGCCAAGTTGCGTCATTAAAACAGCTAGTGTTGAAATTTCCTTCTTTAATGACGTAGATGAGTGCATCATTCTAACAAATATGAAGGAGCTAAGCAATTGATGAAGCATGACTTTACGAGCGTGCAAAACATTTATATCCTTTGTGGCAAGACCGATATGCGAAAAGGCATTGATGTTCTCGCTACACTCATTCAAGATTCTTTTGAACTGGACCCCCTATAGCGATTCCATCTTCTTATTTTTTGGAACAAGTAAAGATCGTTATAAATGTTTGTACTTTGTAACATTTGGAACTACATTCATATTATAAATAACAAAAAAACTACCTATAACACCAATTATAAGAAATATAACAATAATTGTTATAGAAGTTTATCCTCCTAAAACTCACTTTCAATGAAATCAGCTTCTTTAAAATAAATTTATTATAAAAGCAATTTCATCTATCATAACATACGAAACGTATAAATTACCCTATTTAATGGGACTAATTACCAAAGGACATTTCTATTTCACTAATTCTCCTAGCAATATATCCCTTTTGACAAAATTAAAAACGAAATTAACGATACTTTTGTTTAATTAATTCTATTGCTTTTAAGTGCTTTTGATATAAACCATTATAAATAACATCCCCACATTCTTTTGAACAGAAGCGGTATAAATCCGGTACAGGTTGCTGTGAAAACGATATTGTAAAACCCCAGTATTCATGATGAGTCTTACTAGATACCTTTTCATCACAATTGCTACACTTAAAGCCCCACCCTCACTTCAAATCTTTTCTAAATTCTTTACATTTATAACTTTGTTGTAAATTTTCTAGCGTTTGTTCATGTTCCCATATTGTCCAAGCATCAAATTGTTCGTGATCCATTATTCTATCACTCCTCAAATATTTTTCTGGCTGTACTTATACTACCTCCACTCAAAAACAATATCGATAGTATATTTTATTTTAACAAAAAATTATATCTATAGTATATGGTTATTGAATCATTTCTCGTCAATCCTAATGATGAGGTGATTACATGACGGATTTAACAAAAGTGGTTGGGGAGAGAATCCGCTTCTTACGTAAAGAACGTGGATTAAGCCAAGAAGAACTAGCATATCGTGCTTCCTTGCACAACACATATATTGGACAACTTGAACGTGGAGAAAAGAACGCTACAATTGAGAGCGTTGCAAAAGTATGTACTGCGTTAGAAATTACCTTAGAAGAGCTATTTGATGATAAAGAAGAAACCCATCCAAAAATGCTTAGCTTTGAGTTGGAGAAAATTGTACATCTGTTAGAAAGTCGTTCTAAGAAAGATCAAAAAGCTGTTTTAAAGTTTATTGAGTCTTTAATCGCTTGGAAAGATAATGAGTAACTGTTGCGTAATAACTTTATGAGAGCAATTTATTGCGTATTGGTGCATCTACAACTTTTGAAAACGCACCACACCTCTGCATTTTTTGCTATCTAGAGAAAAACACTAAGTCAATAAAATACATTTCTATTGGATCTGACGTATAAGTTACTTAAGTTATCGTAGATTTCTACGGTAAATATAGTAGATTTATACGAACTTACCGTAGATTTCTATTGGATTTCTACGGTAATAAATATGAAATAGAACTACAATTACTACTTATTATCTTAAAGTATGTACAGTAATAAAATCTTTGTGTATAACTATTCATATTACATATATCTATATATTGTAGTTATTGTAGTTGGTACTATAAACACCCTGATACGAATGTAATTTCAGCTCCTATTTCTTGTGTAGTAATAACGAAAAAGCTGTAGCCACATCTATTGTGAACTACAGCCTTTTCTATTCTTATTATGTGTTTCTAGAAATGTAAACGTACTTCCCAAACCTCCTTCTGAATATCTAATTCTTCCTCTAGTCTTTGTGTATCAATAACATAGCTTCGATTGGATTTCCCTCCAATAGTTCTTGGAGACGATGTATGCAATACAAAGCCTGATTGTGACTGATTTTCTTTTAATAAATTTTCAATTTGCTTATCAGAAAAGCGTTCATCTACATAATCATGTTCCTTCATGAATTTTCTTACTGCTGGGAGCCACATTTCTCTAGCAATAGTTAGCTTATTTTGTGCAGCATTATATTCATAATGCGTTCCTTTCTTAAACTCGTTATTATTCCTTTGTACAATCGCTGCTGTATGCTTGAATAAATTTTGTAAGGCATTATGAATCTTGTTACCACTAAAATGCTTCACTTGTTCTTCAATCACACCATATTGATCAATAGTACAATCAATTTGCAACTCATTAGCCAATTCATTAAACAAATGTACTCCAACTAATACCATAGCTAGATTTGCTAATGGACGTTCATATAAATCATATTTACAATCAAGCATTTCTTTATAATGCTCATATAACGTACCTAGTAAAATATCTTCACGTTCAATCTTATTTAGTAACCACTGTACATAACCAAGCATAAAGCCAGACAATTTCAAAGAGTTAAGCTTTTTATATGCCTTTTTATAGCTTTCATTTTTCCTTAATGTATTAGGTGTAAGTTGAGCAATAATTAATCGTTCTAACATATTAGACTCTTCAAAGCTCGTTTCCCCCAACCATACGATTGGTGCCGAAGTGCCATATTTAATTGGGCCTTGGGAATTCTTACCCCGGCCATCCATTGTACCTTTATATGCATTTAAACCTAAATTCTTTAAACTTTTCCAGTTCGAGGCCGACATATTATATGGTCTAAATTCATCCAAGTAAAGAGGAATCCCATTTAACAAGTCCACCTCCCTTGTAACTGAGAAGATTGGACGGGTACAAGAACGTACTTCTGGATTACCAAATAATTTACCAAAAAGCTGCGCTGTACTCGTTTTACCTGCACTTTGTGTACCCCATACCATTAATTGTGGAAAAGCATTCTCTGTATATTTGCGTAATAAGGCAGATACAGGTGTAATAAAGTGCCATCCAATGATTGTATTAATAACCGCTTCTTCATTAACTTGTACTAGTAACGGTAATACTTCTTTAGCAAGGTCCTTCCAATCATCAAACGAAAGCATATCCATTGATAAATCAAAATCCATCTCACCATCCATAATTTTTGGCATATAAAGATACTTACTATTTTCAACAATTCCATTACTGTAAATAACTTGATTAGGTGTAATAAAAAGATTCTTATAGATACCAATTTTACTAACTGCATATCTGTCTACAATTTCTTTGGTCTTAAATAACTCTTTTAAATACTGTAAATGCTTGTCTCCACCGAGCCAGCTAGTTTTAGTGCTGTTGATTTCCTCAATAAAGATTTTCTTACTAATAAACGCTCTAGCTGTTAATATAGTATTATTTAATGTTTCGCCATTACTTAAAGCTATATGACCTTTCAAATACTCATCTTTATTTGCATGTACTCTTTCCACTGGTACAAAAATGAAGTTGGATAATCGGCTTTGCTTTTCATAGTAACAATTATCATGTTCGTAGATGGAACATTCGTTTGAATCAACGCTATCAAGTAGCTTCTCTACGTCCTCTTTGTGCCGTCCGTCTTTTAAAGCTTTCGTTGCACTTTTAATAACCCCTTCAATGTACTTTAATTGAGCAGCTTTAGGACGATCACTAATTTTCTCACCAATTGCCCATTCTTCGTTTATCAAAACAAATGCAATTTCTTCATGTGTATGATTTGCTTTTAAAAGCTCAATTACCACACGAAAGATTTTCTTTGAACGATCCTCATCATGTTGTGGGCCGTCTACTATTAAACTTTTCAGCTTAAATGAGACCTTCAAATCATCAATTCCAATAGGTGTAACTTCATTGATTTCAATTGTTTCTACTGACTTATCCACTGATTGAATTTTTACATCATCTAAATATGTAAAACTGTCTAAACTATAAGTAGCACCAGTAAATTCCACTAATGAGCAAAGCTTAACGTCCATTAAGTTTTTCACATTCATACTATTTGGCACTCGTAACAAACGTGCTAAATCTGCTGTATTATCTGCTTTAGCAAATGTATGCAGCTTTAAACTAAGTTCTTTAATGAACTTGAAGGCATTATCATCTACTACTTCAAACGGTTCATTAAATTTAAAATATGCATGGATACCATTTCCACTGGAAACCTTAGCAGTAGGCGGTGTAGGTAGTGAATCAATTATTTGCATCGCTTTTTCATATGTTGCATGTTTTGGATCAATATCTAACCAAAGACCAGGTACATGGAAGCAAAGTTAAATTACTTATAGAATTACGTGGCTTTAAAACACGTAAAGAAGCTGAATTAGCACTTGCACGTTTAAAGCTTGATGTAGCAAATGGTACGTACAAAAAAGAGCGTGCTGAAACATATCAAGAGGTTTACGATTTGTGGGTTGTTCAGTATGAAAATACGGTTGAGGAAAGTACATTCGTGAAAACAACTGGCATTTTTAAAAACCACATTTTGCCTGTCATGGGGAATTACAAAATTGAAAAGCTCACGGTGGACATATGTCAAAGGCATATCAATAAGTGGGCGGGAAAATTGAAGAAGTTCCGTATAGTTAAATCATACGCCGCTAAAGTATTAGATTTTGCTATGAAGCGTGGATTCATTCAAACTAACCCTTTTGCACTTGTAGAAATGCCTACTAATCTAACCAAGAAAACTAGCGTTACCAATGATGATGAAGTTGAAAACTTCTACATACGTGAGCAGCTTATTCAATTCCTTACATGCTTAGAACAAGAGAGTAACTACCAAGCGTTTGCCCTATTCCGTTTACTAGCGTTTAGCGGAATGCGTAAAGGTGAAGCATTAGCACTGACGTGGAATGACTTAAACTTCACAACAAACGGGCTACGCATTAATAAGGCCCTTTCAAGAGGAAAAGATAATCAGCTATATGTAAAATCTACAAAAACAGGTGTTGCTCGTACTATTAAAATGGACGATAAAACAATGGCAATATTAAAAGAGTGGAAGAAAAAGCAGAAGCAGGATTATTTAATACTAGGCTTCAATACAATGCAACCTAAGCAGCTTGTGTTTAGTAATGAACAAAATGAATATTTACAGCCAACGAAAACTCGTAAGTGGATTCTACATGTACAACAGAAGTACAATCTAGGTGCTATTACGACGCATGGTTTACGACATACACATTGTTCATTGTTATTTGAAGCGGGTGCTAGTATAAAGGAAGTGCAGGATCGTTTAGGACATAGTGACGTACAAACGACAATGAACATCTATGCACACGTTACAAAGAAAGCGAAAGAAGAAGCTATACAGAAGTTCGCCAGCTACATTGAAATGTAGTTGAGCGACTACGCTTTGACTACGTTTTTGACTACGTTCGTTTGATACTCAATGAAACTATTTGACATAGACAAAATAAAAAACCCTTGATATACAAGGGTTTTGACGTTCATTGAAACTCAATGAAATCGTAATATGGAGACGGCGGGAGTCGAACCCGCGTCCAAAGACTCCAATACTTCAGCTTCTACGCGTGTAGTTTGCCTATTTACGATTCGCGTAACATTATGCCGACAAACAGGCGTCCTGTACGCTAACCTGGAAATCTCTTGACGATGACTCAGGTGGAACCATCGACCGTATCCCACTAAAGTTGGGCCCCACGTTCTCTACATGGGCGATAGAGAGGCAGAGCGCTTACGAGCTTACGCTGCGAAAGCTAAGTTTTGTTGTTTGCCAGTTATTATATAACTGTCGTTGATGACGGAGCCGAGCCCTCCGACGCGCGACTAAAGCTTGAACCATCCCTGTCGAATCCGTAACGTCCCCTTGATATATGAATCGAAGCGGTTGAGCCTCGTTCAAACAAAGAGCTAGAATTGCTTCTAGTACGGTGGGAGCTTAAAAGTACGCTTCCATGAAATCTGGCAATCAGTAATTCATATTATAGAACATAATGAGCGATAGTTCAAGTGTCCCGCTTTAGTAGGAAACATAAGGCTTGGACTTAGAGGCTATCCGTGACATTTTAACTTTTATCCGCAACTTTCTCGATTCCATCCATCACTTTCTCTGCTCTACCCTCCACACTCTAACTTCTATCCATCACTTCCCTCTCCTATCCACCACTTTTTAATTTCTATCCGTCACTTTCCCTGTTCTATCCGCCACATTTTAAGTTCTATCCATCCCTCTGTCCTACCCGCCACACTGTAACTTCTATCCTTCACTTTCCCTGTTCTATCCCCCACCTTTAACTTCTATCCGCCACTTTCTCTACTTTATCCACCCATTCTTACTTTTATCCATCACTTTCGCGATCCTATCTGTCTCACCCGCTCCGCAACTGCACCAACCAAAACAAAAAGCTCACCTACAACAAGGTGAGCTTTCTCCTAATCTCTTAATATTGATTTTTGGATTTGAAGGTACGTTCCATTTCGCGTTTGGCTTCTTTTTTGCGCATGTCGTTACGTTTATCGTAGTCTTTTTTCCCTTTGCCGACACCGATTAAGAGCTTGGCATAGCCGTCCTTGATGTACATTTTCAATGGCACAATCGTGTAGCCGTCACGTTTGACGGCACCGACTAGCTCGCCGATTTGCTTTTTATGAAGAAGCAATTTGCGGGCGCGCAGTGGGTCGTGATTGAAACGGTTTCCTTGATCGAAGGGGCTGACATGCATATTGCTAATCCATGCTTCGCCATTTGTAATTCGAACGTAAGAATCTTTTAGTTGGGCCTTTCCTGCACGGATGGATTTGATTTCTGTGCCGGTTAGTACCATGCCTGCTTCGATTGTGTCTTCAATAAAGTAATCATGTCCAGCTTTTTTGTTTTGTGCTAATACTTTTCCTGAACCTTTTGCCATTTTGATTCACCCTCTACTTAAAGGTTGAGCTTGAGCGAAAGCATCCTTTCCTAGGACACTTTCGCGCATGCTTATTTACGTTTTGATTTTTTCTTTTTGTTTTTCTTTGCAATGCCTTCATAGAATTTTTGCTTTTGTTTCACGCGTTTTTTAGGACCTGGGTTGCTGGAGTCATCTTTGCGACGTCCACGTGGGTCGCGATCACCTTCACGGCGTTCTCCGCGTTTTGTACTACGACTTCCGCTTTCCTCCTCATGGCGACTGCTTCTACGGCTGCCACCACGCCCTCCTTTTTCGTCATCGCTACGTGTGCTTCTGCTACTGCGTCCACCTTTGTTGTCATTATAATTTTTACGTGCGTGGATAACCGTTGGCGCTGCTTTGCGTGTTCGTCCATATGAAGTTACCATTCCAACGATTTCAAAGTCAATGGATGACTCCTCAATAATGACATTGGCCACACGGACTGTTACTTCATCACCAATACGGAATTGACGATTTGTACGTTCACCGATCATAATCATTTGACGATCATCAAAACGGTAGTAATCATCTGTCATATTGCTAATATGGACAAGTCCTTCAATCGTGTTTGGCAACTCCACGAAAATACCGAAGTTGGTAATGGATGACACGATTCCTTCGAATTCTTCGCCAATTTTATCTGACATATATTGTGCCTTTTTCAAAGCATCTGTATCACGTTCTGCATCAACCGCACGGCGTTCACGCTCTGATGTGTGGTCGGCAATTTCATCCATTGCCATTCCCCACTGAGCGACCGTTTCTCGTGAAGTATCCTTATTAATTAAATACGTACGAATTAAACGGTGTACGATTAAGTCCGGATAACGGCGAATTGGTGATGTGAAGTGTGTATAGAAATCCGTTGATAGACCAAAGTGACCTAGACTTTCTGGATAATATTTTGCCTGTTGCATCGAGCGTAGCAGCATCGTTGAAATAACAGGCTCCTCTGGCATACCTTCAATCGCCTTTAAGACATCCTGTAATGCTTTAGGATGCACCGTATTCCCTGTACCTTTAATTAAAATCCCGAAGTTCGTAACAAACTCAAAGAAGCGTTGAAGCTTTTCTGGCTTTGGATCTTCGTGAATACGGTATAGGAATGGTACATTCATCCAGTGGAAGTGCTCCGCTACTGTTTCATTGGCAGCTAGCATGAAATCCTCAATTAATTTTTCTGCTACTGTACGCTCACGAAGCTCAATATCAACTGGCCAACCTTCCTCATTTACAATCACTTTGGATTCTTTAAAGTCAAAGTCAATGGCCCCTCGCGATTCGCGTTTACGACGTAATATGCCAGACAGCTCTGCCATATTTTTAAACATCGGTACAAGTGGCTCGTAGCGTTTCATTAACGCTTCATCTTGCTCTTCTATAATTTTGTAGACATCCTTATACGTCATACGTTCAGTTGTTTTAATAACACTTTGGAAAATTTCATGTGCAATAACATTTCCATTCGCGTCAATAATCATTTCACAGGATAGTGTTAAACGATCAACCTGCGGATTTAATGAACAAATGCCGTTTGATAGACGATGCGGGATCATCGGGATAACACGGTCTGTTAAATAAACACTTGTCGCACGGTCATAGGCTTCAAGATCAATGACAGAGCCTTGCGTTACATAATAACTAACGTCTGCAATATGTACGCCAAGCTTATAAGTACCATCTACATTTTTTGTTACGGTTACTGCGTCATCCAAGTCCTTAGCGTCAGCCCCATCAATTGTCACAATCGTTTCATGACGTAAATCACGACGACCTACTAAATCAGCCTCTGTAATGTCATCTGGCACTCGTTGTGCAGCAGCAATGACCTCGTCTGGGAATTCGGGTGGAATATCGTGCTTATATAAGATCGATAAAATATCCACACCTGGATCATTTTTATGTCCTAAAATTTTTGTAATATAACCTGTAGCAGATTTTAAATCTTCTGGCCAAGTTGCTACTTCGACCACAACCTTGTGTCCATCAACCGCGCCTAATGTATCACCTTTTGCGATAAAGATATCCATTGGTAGCTTCTTATCGTCAAGGACAACAAAGCCAAAGCCACGGTTAGCTTGGAATGTGCCAACAAAGCTTGTTTGACCACGTTCAACGACCTTTGTTACGGTCCCTTCACGGCGGTCACCAAATGATTCTTTTAACACACGAATAAGAACGATATCGCCATTTATAGCCCCATTAATTTCATGTGGTGGAATGAATACATCATCCATGCCTTCCATATCAGGCGCTACAAAACCGAAGCCCTTCGCGTGACCGATAAATTTACCTCTTAGTAAATTCATACGTTCTGGTAGGCCATAACGATTGGAACGAGAACGAACAACTAAGCCTTGTCCTTCCATACGGACTAATGTTTTGACAAGCTCCTTAAATTCTTCCGCATCCTCAAAGCCGAATTCATCCTCGATTTCGCCGACAGTTAATGGCTCGTAATCATCTTGGCCGAAAAAAACAAGTAACCGACCTTGTAGTGTATCTTTTTGGTCTTTCATACATATTCCCTCCTTCATGAGAAAATCCTATTTATAATTTTATTGTGCCCAATTTAGGCTTTCTAAAAAGCGATAAATGTCTTCATGTAATTGATCTTTTTCTTGATCTAATGTAATAACATGTTTTGAGTTTTCATACCACTTAATATGCTTATCAAGTGACTCAGTTTGATTATATATAATGTTGGCAGATTCTGTCTCTATTACCTCATCATTTGTAGCTTGAACAACAAAAATTGGGGCATAAATCATGTCAATTTCTTGACGAGTACGCACAATAAATTCACGTAGCTCTTGAAGAGATGGCATGCCTTTTTCAGCAATGAGTGCTACTTCGGTTTCGATTTGTTCCTCCTGTTTACCTTGGAACTTTTTATAGTCTTTAGCATATTTCAAAACACCGTCAAACATGACGTCAGTAGTACGCATAGTCATAGGTGCACACATTGTAACAATTCCTTTAACAGGGTTATTTAAGGCAACGTTTAATGCCATTACACCGCCTAATGAAAGGCCAGCAACAGCAATTTCTTCATAGCCAGCATCCTGTAACTGTTTGTAGGCGGCCACGACATCTTGCCACCAGTCTGCTGGACCTGTTGTGATTAGTTCTTCAGGTTCCACACCGTGACCTTTATAGTGAGGTGCTAAAGTAGTATACCCTTTTTTCTCTAAAAATCTACCAAGCATTCGTACGTCTGCCGAGCTACCTGTAAAGCCATGTAGTAATAAAACGGCACGAGGTCCTGCTTGAAAGAAAAATGGCTGCGATAATGATTTGTTCATGGTAAGCACTCCTTCATCCTAAAACACTCATATATACTATACCCATTATAGCCCTCTCCATTATGCCTCGAGAATAACATTGGCTATAAGTTTACATATCAATTTTTACTCCATCGATAAAATTTCCCATTCGGTTATGATAAAAGAAAACGCCCAACCAATGTGGTTAGGCGATATATCTTCAACTATTAGATTTTTGTAATAGCGATTGCTAAAATAAAGAATAGTATAGCTAACACAATTGTTGCACGGTGAAGGATTAAATCCATACCACGCGCTTTTTGCTTTCCAAATAGTTGCTCAGCTCCACCCGAGATGGCACCTGATAAGCCTGCACTTTTACTAGATTGAAGTAATACCACAACGATCAACGCTAATGATACGATAACTAATGAAACTAATACTACTGTATGCATTCACTGCACCTCCCGAACTTTGAAACATCACAACAGACTATATTATAACAAAAAAAGGGTGCCATGACAAACTTAGCTTTCTGTTTAGTAGGAATTTTTCCTCTTCACGTATTTCTATTTGTCGAATTATACGACTATTTGTGGATAACACCCCCTCTAATTTTAGATTATAATGGAAAAAATGATATTTTATTGGAGGATTTAACGATTGAACAAAAAAATAGTACTGTTGCTTTTATTATGCTGCACCATTCCCTTTCTTACAGCATGCTCAAAGGCAATCGACATCCTATTACAAGAAGAAGAGGATGTCACAATGACAACTTTAGAAGAAACAAGTGAAACAAATGAAACAAGTGCAGAAGTAAAGATGCCAGAAAGCAAAGCATTATCTGATTCATTTTCACCTACCGATTTATTTTCGACCACTTTATTTAAGGATGATCCAGCATTACTACAATTTGCGAAAAAAGTGGAGAAGCAGGTTGCTCAATTTGAAGAGCACTTTGAGATTTCTTATACTGGGAAGCTTGATTTTGAGGATTTTGAAGTACAGTTGAATGACTTAAATAACCTGATTACCTTTGTTGACCCTTATACTGCTGGGTATTTTTTATATTATGAATGGGTAGCTTGGGAAACCGATAATGGCTATTCAGTTGAATTATCCATTCAATATTTAACCGATGCCAAGAAGGAACAAAAGGTAGACCAATATGTAGAGACGTTTGCCAATCAATATATTACCAAAGATATGACAGACTTTGATCGCGCTAAAGTCATTAATGATTATGTTGTACAGTTAGCCACTTATACGGAAAAGGGCTCTACTGAGGGTCAATCGGTTTTCGAATTAATTAATGAAAAAACTGCTGTGTGTCAGGCTTATGCTTTACTAACATACCGCCTATTAACAGCATCTGATCTCGATGCGAAGTATGTTTATGGCTATAGTGAGGATCAGTTACATGCCTGGAATCTAGTCAATGTTGATGGCAATTGGTATCATCTCGATACAACCTGGAATGACGTTGCTCCTACTGAGCCTTTTACAATTTCCTACGAATACTTTTTGGTCAATGATGAAAAACTAAGCCAAGATCATTTATGGGCTAATGAAAACTATTTTGCTGCTACTAGTAATGACTATGATTTTATGCATGATATGTGGTATGCCAACACAGTAGATCATGTGATCTATTATAACAGCATGAGTGATAGTACCGTTTATTCTTACGACTTAACGACAAATGAAAATAAGCAGATTACAGACACTGCCTGCTATTATTTAGTGACTGACCAACAATCTATTTATTGTAGTGACTATGATAATGCTGGCTATTTAACAAAAATAAATGTCCATGACGGGTCCGAGGAAGTATTATTCGAAGACGAGGTACTGAACTTAAACATCCAGGATGGTATTTTGTATTACGAAACGCTTGACGGCTCCAAGCATCAACAAAATTTGTAAGTCTAAGTTGAATCTGTGCGACTGCCTCACAGATTCTCCCCCTCACCTTCAGTTGGCTAATACACCGCTATCTCTTCACATTTACAGTATTACCATATTTTATTAACAAGTTTTTAACAGTAGCTTTACACCCTTCCTTTACACTTACAGTTGATCATTCACCTAAAGGAGGAAATTCATGAAATACGCAAAAAAATGGGCTTCATTGTTTTTAGCAAGTGCAGTGACTTTATCCGCAGTCAGTATTCCACAGCAAGATGTACAAGCAGCTCCAGTAAAGAAACCGACAAATGTCATCATGCTGGTGATGGATGGGAGCAGTAATAATGCTGTAACACTTTCCCGTTGGTATAAAGGTGAGAGCTTAGCAATGGATGAAATTTTATCGGGTGCGATGCGCACATATTCTGCTGAATCAGCCATAACAGACTCTGCCCCTGCCGCTACTGCGTTAGCTACGGGCAATAAATCGAATGATAAATATATAGGTGTACTCCCTTCTGAGATTAATTCACCTGGATTAGCGCAAATAGATAAAAAGGATGCGTTTAGACCCGTAGCTAATGTATTAGAAGGTGCTAAACAACAGGGAAAAGCTACTGGCTTGATTTCTACCTCTGAAATTCAACATGCAACGCCTGCTGGTTTCTCTGCACATGCTAATAATAGGAGCCAATATGGAGATATTGCCGAACAACAGGTTTACCAAAATATTGACGTTGTCCTAGGTGGAGGCTTAGAATCGCTGACACCTGGTACCTCTAAAAATGCCCGCAAGGACGGCGAGGATTTATTGAAGGTATTAAAAGATCATCAATATGATTTAGTGCATACTCGTGATGAGTTATTGAATAGTCCCTCATCAAAAATTTGGGGCAGCTTTGCACCAAGTGCCCTGGCATATGATTTAGATCGTGCCAAAACTAGAAAATCTGAGCCTACACTTGCTGAAATGACGAATAAAGCAATCAACACGCTTAAAAAGGATAAGGACGGCTTCTTCCTTTTTGTTGAAGGTAGTAAGGTAGACTGGGCTGCACATGCCAATGACACAATCGGTATTATTAGTGATATATTGTCGTTTGATGATGCGGTAAAAGAAGCCGTTGATTTTGCGAAGGAAGATGGTAATACATTAGTTATTGCTGTCACAGACCATGGGAATAGCGGAATTACAATGGGGAACGCCAATACGACTAGTACCTATTCAAGCATTCCTGTTTCAGCTTATATTGATCCGCTGAAAAAGGCTTCCATGACCGTTGAAGGGGCTTTAAGCCAACTAAAAGAAGACCGCTCCAACTTAGTGGAGGTAGCTGCTCTGTATGGATTAGATCCATTGACAAAGGACGAGCTTTCAACTTTAAAATCTGCTAAAGATGTAGGCAGTGAAATGGTAAAAATGCTAGCAAACCGTGCAAACATTGGTTATACAACAGGCGGTCATACGGGTGAAGATGTATTTCTTTACTCATTTGGTCCTTCTAAATTAACTGGACTTGTTGAAAATACAGATGTAGCTCATACAATGGCGCAGTTTATGGGCTTCGATCTGAAGTCATTAACAGATGATTTGTATGTGCCAGCTACAAAAGCATTCACAAAGAAAGGTTTTACAACTAAAATAGATCTATCCGATAAAGAAAACCCAACCTTCATTGCTCAAAAGGCGGATGTGACAGTGAAAATTCCTGTCAATAAAAACACCATGATTTATGAACAAGCTTCAAAGAATACAACAAAAACACATACATTCAATACTATAAATGTCTACAATGGCTCTGAATTTTATGTTTCTAAAAAAGTTATTAATGCAGTGAAATAAAGACAAGGGTACGAACATAAGTTGAGATTATTCCCTTATGTTCGTGCCCTTTTTACATAAAAATAGCCATCCAATCGTTTGTAACTTATGTACATTCCCCCAAAACCTTAAATTTACCTTAAATTAATCTTATGATTTACTGAATTCACCTTAATCCAGCAACATTTTTCTCCACATTCCGTCAAATCAGTGTTAAAAACATAAGGTAAGGATTTTTAACTAGTAAATTAGTATTTTTTGAAAGTTTAATCCTATACTTTTTTTCAATGGAGGTGGACAAATGCAATCCATCAAAAATAATGAGTATCTACGCTTTATTGGATTCACGTTATTTTATTTAATCGTTTTGGTACTATTGTTTCTTATACATGGCTTTCATGATATGAACGCTGGACCATTTATATATACGGAATTTTAAATAAAGGAGTTTTACTGATGTTAAGTATTTTAGCAGCTATTGAACGTGTGGCCATCCAACAGCCACAAAAAACTGCTTATCAAACCCATAATGCTTCCTTAACATATGGTGAGCTTTGGCATTTTTCGGATTGTATAGCCGATTATATCATGACCCATCATTTGCAGAGACAGCAACCAATTGTCGTTTATGGACATATGTCCCCTTTACAGATTGTTGCCTTTTTGGGTGCTGTAAAAGCAGGCCATCCATACGTACCAGTTGACTCGTCTACACCCTCTGAAAGATTACAGTTAATTTTAGAGGCATCGAAGGCTGGTTTACTATTCACGACAGAGCCATTACAGATGCTCACAAACATACCTGTAGTTGCAGTGAGCGACGTGTTAGACTCACCCTCCCTCCCAAACAGTCCAGCAACAAGAGACTGGGTGCAGCAGGAGGACATTCATTATATTATTTACACTTCTGGCTCAACTGGGCAGCCAAAAGGTGTCCAAATAACTGCCAATAATCTAGCCCATTTTGTTACTTGGATGCAGGAGCATTTTCCCTTACAGAAATCAGGTGTATTTTTAAATCAAGCACCCTATTCCTTTGACTTATCCGTAATGGATTTGTACCCAGCTCTTGTAGGAGGACACACGCTTTACGCAATTACACAACAAGAAATCGCCAACCCGCGAGCATTATTTGACTCATTAGCTTTGTCCAATACGCGTGTTTGGACGTCTACCCCTTCCTTTGCCAAAATGTGCTTAATGAACAAGGAATGGGAGCAACAGCTCATGCCTGCATTAGATACCTTTTTATTCTGTGGTGAAGTTTTACCAATAGCCGTCATTAAAGAGCTTATGCAACGGTTTCCACAGGCTACTATCTATAATTTATATGGGCCTACAGAAACGACTGTCGCTGTATCCTATGTAAAGGTAACCAAAGCATTATTAGAACAATTTGAGCAATTACCGATTGCACCCATTTCTGAGCCGAACGTGTCTTTATTAGATGATGGAGAAATTGTCATTTCGGGGTCAACGGTTAGTGCAGGTTATTTAGGAGCACCCGAGCTAACAGCTAAAGCCTTTCCGACTGTAGATGGTCATCGCATCTATCAAACTGGAGATATGGGCTATGAGCAGGATGGTTATTTGTTCTTTTTAGGTCGCAAGGATTTCCAAGTAAAACTACATGGTTATCGCTTAGAAATCGAGGAGATTGAGAAACAAATTAGTAACCTACCACCTGTTTCAAGCTGCGTAGTGGTTCCTGTTTATAAGGATAAGGAAATTGTTTCTCTTAATGCTCATATCGTTTTGCGT
This sequence comes from Lysinibacillus sp. VIII_CA, assembly GCF_049943995.1. Classification (NCBI taxonomy): domain Bacteria; kingdom Bacillati; phylum Bacillota; class Bacilli; order Caryophanales; family Bacillaceae; genus Lysinibacillus; species Lysinibacillus sp. VIII_CA. Next base: position 126,007 of record NZ_JBNFXM010000007.1, on the reverse strand, counting down.
GAACCATTAGCAGATTCTGCTTTCAAAATGACTAAGCAATTGAAGGCTCTATTATCGGAATATTTACCAGCCTATATGATTCCTAGAACTTTTAAATATATGGACGCTTTACCGCTAAACGCAAATGGTAAAGTTGATCGTAAAGGATTGGCGGTTATGGAAACAGTATGACGCCTTATGGAAATATAGCATTCTTTCTCATTATTGGACTATTATTGCTACCTACCATCCTATTAGGTTTACGTGGTAAGTCTGCGAAGCATTATAATTTATTTGTTTCGTTGATTGTTTTAGCCCTTATCTTCGGACACTCATTGAACGGATCAATTTCGTTAATTTTGTTTACAGTCTTTCAAATAATCCTGGTTACAGCCTATCAACGCTATAGGCTACGACAAAATAATGGACCCGTTTTTGTCATGGCCGTGCTCCTGTCGATTTTGCCGCTTGTACTAGTGAAGGTTTTGCCTATCCTTGGACTGCATCATTTATTCGGCTTTCTAGGTGTGTCCTACATTACGTTTAAAGCTGTGCAAATGATTTTAGAAACACGCGATGGCTTAATGAAGGAAAAAATCTCTATCGCAGAATTGGCCTATTTTTTACTGTTCTTTCCTACAGTTTCATCCGGTCCTATCGATCGTTGGCGCCGTTTTACAAAGGATTTTCATTCGGTTCCCACTTCGGAAGACTATCAAAAGCTGTTATTAAGTGGCATTAACTATATCTTTGTAGGCTTTTTATATAAATTTATTTTGGCATACTTAATCTACAACTACACACTTATTTATTTGCCAAATCATACGTATAACTATTTGACACCTTTCCAGGGACAACTGGCGTATATGTATATGTATAGCTTTTACTTATTCTTTGATTTTGCAGGCTATAGTGCATTTGCAGTGGGTGTGAGCCGAATAATGGGCATTCAAACACCTATTAACTTTAACCGTCCATTTGCCAGTCGCAATATTAAAGACTTTTGGAATCGTTGGCATATGAGTCTTTCCTTCTGGTTTAGAGATTATGTCTATATGCGCTTTGTACTTTGGATGACGAAGAAAAAATGGTTGAAAAATAAATTCACCATTTCATATATAGGATTCTTTTTACTGTTCTTTTTAATGGGCATTTGGCATGGTCTTGAATGGCATTTTGTCGTTTATGGTCTCTATCATGCTTTATTAATTATTAGCTTTGATAAATTCGAACGCTGGAATAAAAAGCATAAGCTTTGGCCCAAAAATAAATGGACCCATGCCATCGGTGTATTTATCACTTTCAATGCCGTATGTTTTGGCTTCTATATTTTTTCAGGAAAATTATTTTAACCAAAGGCTTTCTACAAATAAAGCCTGTTCAATAAAGGAGAATTATTAATGGATAAACAACAAGTTTTAGAAATGCTAGTGGAGTTATGTGAAGATGAAATTATTGTAGAAAACCCAGATATCGATCTATTCGAGGAAGGTCTTCTCGATTCTTTTGGTACGATTAATTTATTAGTGGAAATTGAGAATCGCTTTAATATTTCTGTACCTATCACTGATTTTAATCGAGAAGAATGGAATACGCCGAATCGTATTACAGGGAAATTAGCTGAAAGACAATGATAAAAAAAGGCTTTCTATCACTATTTATTGCCTTTGCCCTGTTTACTGGCTTTGTCTTTTTTCCAAACTCATGGATTAAAGCCTGGATATCAGAAGATGATGTGGAGCAAGCCAAAACAAACATGTCCCCACTCGTCTTTCAAGGTACGTATTTACAGGAGCGAATGTTACAGGAACCTACTTCCATGCCTTTATACGGTTCCTCTGAATTAAATCGGTTTGACCCGTTTCATCCTTATAATTATGCGCGAGCAACAGACGCTCCGTATTCGACATTTATGATTGGTCGTGGGGGGATGCAGTCCATTACGCATTTCTTAAATTTTGCTGCGCAAGAGAAAAATTTAGCGGGCAAAAAATTAGTCTTTATTATTTCACCGCAATGGTTTACGGAAAAAGGCATGGGTGAATTCCATTTTTCACCGAATTACTCTATGTTACATGCCTATGACTTAGCGTTTAATGATGACATGGATGCTGATCTTCGTAAACAGGCTATGGAACGATTGTTAGAATTTGATACCGTTGAGCGAGATCGTCTCTTAAAAACGATGTATCAATATCAAATGTCTAATGGCAAAAAACATCCAGTTACTGGACGTATGGCTATGGTAGCCGGTCGCTTTCATAAGGAATTACTAGAGAAAAAGGACCTCTACTATTCGCTATTTCCTCGGAAGGGGCATCCTTTAAAAAATAATGATAAGCTTGTTACAGACCAAAGCTTTGAACAGCAAATACAGCATGCTGAAGCCTATGGGGAGAAACGAGTCTCCAATGAATATATGATTGAAAATCGAGCTTTTAAACGACTGGTGAACGCTAATTTTTCAAAGTTTAAGGACATGAGAAAGCATGAAGATTATACGGAGTCTCCTGAGTATAAGGATTTTCAGTTAGTTATGGATGTGTTAAAGGATGCTGGTGCTAAGCCATTATTTATCTCTATTCCCGTTAACGGTTATTGGTATGATTATAATGGCTATCCTAAGGAACGACGCCAACAATATTATGAGAAGATGGCACAACTATTAAAGGATGCCGATGTCGACTATGTTGATTTTACAGACCATGAGTATGATCCTTATTTTATTATGGATACGATTCATATTGGCTGGAAGGGCTGGGTTTATTTAGACCAGCATATGGATAAATATTGGGCACAGCAATAATCTATAGTAGCTAATGGAAAGTCAGTCTGAAGTGTTCATTCACTACAGACTGACCTTTTTTGTTTCATTTGCTTTTTTCACCATTTAATGAGAAAAGTCTAAGTTCTTCAGAGTCATTGGAAAATTGGATGACTCTTTCAAACTGTAAGCCTATTCTTTCGAGTAATTTAGCTGACGCATAATTTTCTTGGGTAGTAATAGCCACAATTCGATTAAATCCTAGTGTAACTAAACCATAGGCTAATACAGCAGACGCTGCTTCATAGGCGTATCCTTTTCCCCAATAATCAGGGAGAAACGCGAAACCAATATCTACATCTTCTAACGTTTCTCTTTTGACAAAACCGCATATCCCAATCGGGGTTTGATCTTCTTTTATTTCAACTACATATAAGCAGAATCCAAATTGCTCATACATACGTATTGCCCCATTTTCTATATAACTAGCTGCCTCCTCTACGGTCTTCACACCGCGGTCACCAATAAATTGTATCCACGAGGGATCATTCACTAGCTCAAGAATAAATAGCGCATCTTCCGTTGTTTGTAAGCGCAGGATAAGTCGTTCGGTCTCAAGAATTTTCATATAGAAAACCTCCTCTGATTATTTTTTTATCTTAAGATTGGAGGATTTTAGTCATTACTTTTATGATAACAAATCTAAAATGGCGTATACATAAAAAATGGTGCTCATTATTGGGCGCTATTTATCATATAGGTCATAGGTTAAATTGTTTTCAATATAAGCTTGCTCTTCAGCAGGAGTCAACAAACGAATAGCTTTCCCTGAATTTCCTGACTCGTCACCTCCTTGCATCTCCCAAATTGCGTTATGATCTTCTACAGCATGAGAAAAATCACCTTTTGACCATCTTTCCAATATTTCAATGTAAAGCTCTCTAAATTTATAATTGCTTTCTTTGGAAATTTCCAACAATCGGTCAACTTTAGCCTGTGTTATTTGCGTATGACCCCATTTTGTTTTAGCTTCAACCTTTTGGTGAGACATGCTATGGATAGCCTCGTTCATTTTGTGCTCTATTAAGTTGTCAGGATAAAGTAATTCTTCTTTTGTAACTCTTTTATCATCAAGCGTTACTCCAGCATTTTCAACAATTGCTTTTTCTTTTACTGGCGTAGGTTTCTCCATTGGTTCCGTGAATTTGAAGTAACCAAAAATCCCTCCAAAAATGACCAATACTGCAATAATGACAATAGCCGATTTGGTTTTTCTCTGCATCTTATTAAACCTCACTTATTATTATAATTGGTTTATTTTATGTAATTAGTTTAATAATAACAAAATATTGAAATAGCGTTCAATGGATACTATTTAACGTCCGCTATTCTATGTTGTCAAAATCGACCACGTCCATCATTTGTTTTGTCGTATTTTTCCGAAAAACTTGGAAAAACTCAAGGACTCCCTTACTAGAGAAATTTCCATATACTCAATTTTATGACTAAACATAACCTCAAAGTTGGCAGGTACTCTTGTTGTCTCTTGCATCTAATCCACTTCTAAATTTATTAATTCTGAACATCTAATGGCTATATCTGCAAACAAAGCGACCCATGACTTTGCTTCCGCGGTTAACTATGTGTTAAAATCGTATACTTCTATTAATGTGACATATTCTTCTGCCACCAAATACGTGGAAAACGACCTCAACAATTGAATTATAGTGTTAATGGTTTTTACCAAGTGATATATTTTTTAGAAATGTCTTCACCTCCTGAAACTCGTTCAAATATGTTGTTCTGATTGCTTCATTTTAAAGCTGTAATTCAAATGTAAATTCTTTTAATAAATCTTTGTTAAGCAACTAAAAAAACCTCCAATCTATAAGTGTTTATCACACTTATAAATCAGAGGTTGTAGCCATACAGTTGTTTCACCTAAATGTACAAAGTTCAAAATGTATAAAAAGGCTGTGTATAACTTAAAACAAATGCTTATTTTAAGTTATAGAATGATTTTAAACCAAGATATTCAGCAGTTGAACCAAGCTGATCTTCGATGCGAAGAAGTTGGTTGTATTTAGCTACGCGGTCTGTACGAGATGGAGCACCCGTTTTAATTTGACCTGCATTTGTTGCTACAGCGATATCAGCAATTGTTGCATCCTCTGATTCACCAGAGCGGTGAGAGATAACTGCTGTGTAGCCTGCACGTTTCGCCATTTCGATCGCTTCAAATGTTTCTGTTAATGTACCGATTTGGTTCACTTTGATAAGGATTGAATTTCCTACACCTTGCTCAATGCCTGCAGCTAATTTTTTTGTATTTGTAACAAATAGGTCATCCCCTACTAATTGAACACGACTACCAATACGTTCAGTTAATAGCTTGTGTCCAGCCCAGTCATTTTCATCTAAGCCGTCTTCAATTGAAATGATTGGGTATTTGTTTGTTAACTCTTCGTACCAATCAACCATCTCTTCTGAAGTTTTGACAACACCTTCACCATCTAAGTGATATTTACCATCTTCTTTATTGAAAAGCTCTGATGAAGCTACATCCATTGCAAGCTTCACTTCTTCACCTGGTTTGTAGCCTGCTTTTTCAATAGCTTCTAAAATAACTGTAATCGCTTCTTCATTAGAACCAAGGTTTGGTGCGAAACCACCTTCGTCACCTACTGCTGTGTTATAGCCTTTATCTTTAAGGACTGCCTTTAAGTTGTGGAAAATTTCAGCACCAATACGTAGTGCATGGCGGAAAGATTCTGCACCAACAGGCATAACCATGAATTCTTGAATATCAACATTGTTATCTGCGTGTGCTCCACCATTTAAAATGTTCATCATTGGTACTGGTAATTGTTTAGAATTAAATCCACCAAGATATTGATAAAGAGGTACATCTAAATAATCTGCCGCAGCATGGGCAACTGCCATGGATACACCTAGAATTGCATTAGCACCTAGCTTACCTTTATTTTCTGTGCCATCTAGCTCTATTAAAGCTTTGTCAATAACAACTTGGTCAAGAACTGAATAGTTACCTTCTAATTCTTGCGCAATAATTGTGTTAACATTTTCAACTGCTTTTAATACACCTTTGCCTAGGTAACGAGATTTGTCACCATCGCGTAATTCTACAGCTTCGTATTCACCTGTTGATGCACCTGATGGTACGATTGAGCGTCCGAAAGCGCCTGACTCTGTAAATACTTCAACCTCTACTGTTGGGTTCCCACGTGAATCTAAAACTTCGCGAGCATAAACTTGTGTAATAAATGGCATAATTAATTCTCCTCTTTTTCAATTAATGATTGACCTGTCATTTCAGTAGGTTGTGACACCTGTAATAATTCTAACATGGTTGGTGCCAAATCGGCTAAAATACCACCATTTCGTAAAACAACATTTGGTTTTGTCACAATCACTGGAACAGGATTTGTTGTATGAGCTGTCATAGGCTGCCCTGCTAGTGTTACCACTTCATCAGAGTTACCATGGTCAGCTGTAATAATAGCTGCTCCACCTTTTGCAAGGAGTGCATCTACTACTTTCCCTAAGCATTCATCTACTGCTTCAATGGCTTTAATTGTTGGTTCAAGCATTCCACTATGACCTACCATATCAGGGTTGGCAAAGTTAAGAATAATACCATCAAATTTTTCAGCCTCAATTTCTGCAAGTAAGGCTTCTGTCACCTCATAAGCAGACATTTCAGGTTTTAAATCGTATGTGGCAACCTTTGGAGATGCGATTAGAATACGTTCTTCACCTAAGAATTTTTCCTCACGTCCACCACTCATAAAGAAAGTGACATGTGGGTATTTTTCGGTTTCGGCAATGCGGAGTTGTGTTTTACCATTCATCGCTAACACTTCACCGATCGTATTTTTCAAGTTGTCATTTTCATAAGCAATCTGTGCATTGACTTCATCACTATAATGAGTAAAGGACACAAATTTTAAGTTTTTTGGATGCTTGGCAGATATGGCAAAACCATCAAAGTCTTCATTTGTGAATACTTTTGATAATTGGATAGCTCGGTCAGGACGGAAGTTAAAGAAAATGACCGCATCGTTATCACCAATCGTTGCCACCGGCTCTCCATGCTCTTGAATGCTGAATGGAATGACAAATTCATCTGTCACTTCACGCTCATAGGATGCTGCTACACCGCTTTTTGCACTTTCGGCTGTTTGACCTACGCCATCTACCAGTACATTATACGTAAGAGCGACACGATCCCATCGCTTATCACGGTCCATTGCATAGTAACGACCATGAATAGATGCGAATTGACCTATTCCAATTTCAGACATTTGTTTTTCTGTTTCTTCAATATAGTCTAAAGCTGTTGTAGGTCCAACATCTCGACCATCTAAGAAGCCATGAACGAAAACATCATTTAAATCTTGCTGCTTTGCAAGCTTTAATAGAGCAAACATGTGCTCATAATGACTATGAACACCACCATCTGATAACAGCCCCATAATATGCAGTTTAGAATTATGAGCTTTCACATGTGCCACCGCATCTAAAAATGCTTGATTTGTAAAGAAGTCTCCTTCACGTATCGATTTATTTAAGCGTGTTAAGCTTTGATAAACAATACGACCAGCACCAATGTTTAAGTGACCCACCTCGGAATTACCCATTTGTCCTTCTGGTAGCCCAACGGCTTCTCCAGATGCTGTTAATGTAGCGTGTGGGAATTGGCTCCAATATCGATCAAAATTTGGCTTTTTAGCCTGTGCTACTGCATTTCCGAATGTTTCATCACGAAATGCAAAGCCATCTAAAATAATTAAAGCTACTGGCTTTTTAGGCATTTGCTGCCGCCTCCAATAATGTTAAATAAGATTCTGGTTGTAAGCTTGCTCCACCTACTAAGGCTCCATCAATATGCTCTTTTGATAAAAGCTCATGAACGTTGTCTGGTTTAACGCTGCCACCATATTGAATGCGAACTGCATTGGCCGTTGCAGCATCAAATAATTCCTCAACGACCGAACGAATCGCTCCGCAAACTTGATTGGCATCATCTGCTGTAGCCGTTTTACCTGTACCGATTGCCCAAATTGGTTCATAGGCAATGACCATATGCTCTACTTGCTGCGCTTCAAATCCAGCAAGTGCCGCTTTAATTTGGCCCGCAACCTTTTGCTCTGTCGTTCCCGCTTCTCGTTCCTCTAGCGTTTCACCACAGCAAATAATCGGTACAATATTATGTGCAAGTGCTGCTGCTACTTTTTTATTAATAGCCTCATCAGTTTCATTGTAATATTCGCGACGTTCTGAGTGACCTAATATAACATAATCCACATCCACACTTGCTAGCTGTGCAGGACTAATTTCACCAGTAAAGGCACCTTCATTCTCATAGTGCATCGTTTGAGCACCAATAGCTAGCTCTGATTCACTAGCAACTTGCACCAGTGTAGGCAGGTAAAGTGCTGGTGCACAAATTACGGCGTCTACTTTCTCATTAGAAGGAAGTTTATCCTGTACGGCATCTACAAATTGTATAGCTTCTTCAAATGTTTTAAACATTTTCCAGTTACCTGCAATAATTGGTTTACGCATCGTCTTGCCTCCGATTTTTTATTTGGCTTATTTATCGTTTAGTGCAACAATCCCTGGAAGCTCTTTACCTTCCATTAGCTCTAGTGATGCACCGCCACCTGTAGAAATGTGATCCATTTTATCAGCTACTTTAAACTTTTCAACTGCCGCTGCAGAGTCACCGCCACCGATTACTGTATAACCGGATGTAGTTGCCATAGCATCAGCCACTGTTTTAGTCCCATTCGCAAATTTATCCATTTCAAAAACACCCATCGGTCCGTTCCAAATGATTAATTTAGAATTGTTAATGACCTCTGCATAGTGAGCAGCTGTTTTAGGCCCAATATCTAGCCCCATCCAATCAGCTGGTATAGCGTCTACATCCACAACCTTTGTTTCCGCATCTTGTGAAAATTCATTAGCCACTACCGCATCAATTGGCATATGTAATTGCACGCCTTTTGCTTTCGCCTTTTCAATAAATGATTTTGCTAGCTCGATTTTATCTTCTTCTAATAAAGATTTCCCAATATCGTAGCCTTGTGCCTTAATGAACGTGAATGATAATCCCCCACCAATAATTAAGTGGTCTACTTTTTCTAATAAACTTTCAATCACACCGATTTTATCTTTAACTTTGGCTCCACCGATAATTGCTGTAAACGGATGTTCAGGATTCGACAGCGCTTTACCTAGTACATCTAATTCCGTTTGCATGAGGAAACCTGATACCGCAGGAATATGCTTGGCGATTCCTTCTGTAGAAGCATGAGCACGGTGAGCTGCACCGAAAGCATCATTGACATAGATGTCAGCTAGCTGTGCAAACTGCTGCGCTAACGCTGGATCATTTTTTTCTTCACCCGCATGGAAACGAACGTTTTCAAGTAGTAAAATGTCTCCATCTTGCATGTTCGCAACAGCTTTTTCAACTGCTTGTCCAATGGATTCATCTAGCTTCGTCACCGGTTTGCTCATTAATTCCGCTAAGCGAATGCCAACTGCTGTTAGGCGCATGTCCTCTTTTACTTCACCCTTTGGACGGCCTAAATGAGAAGCTAAAATGACTTTTGCACCTTGCTCTACTAAATATTCAACTGTTGGAATAGCTGCTCGAATACGTGTTTCATCTGTAATAACACCATCCGCCATTGGAACATTAAAATCAACACGTACAAAAACGCGTTTACCCTTTACATCAATATCTTTCATTGTCTTCTTATTTAACATGAAGAAACCCCCTTCAAAGTTGTTTTAGTCTTACACCCTTGTGTTTTACCCATCTTGGCTCCACACCATGCTTCATAAATTGAAAAGTCATTTTGGTACTTTTTCGGGGTCACTATCTAGTGTGATTATAATTCTCCAACTTTGGATAATGAACCCTAATACTTGTTTTTATAGTAGCAAAAGTTACCTTCTATGTCTTGCAATCACCATGTATCAATTACGCCTCAGTGTCATAGCGTCTAGATTTATTCGAGCTTACTGTTAAGCTCCTTTTCAAAATCTGTATATCCGCTGGGGTTTTCATCTTGATTCGGTCAGTGGTTGGATACGCACTGAATGAAAGAGAGCCATTTGTGTATTCAGCTCATCACCCTCACCTATTGAGGTGGGCGTTTCCTGCTGAATTTAGCAAAAAAGGAGTAAGGGTTATCCCTTACTCCCAATACCCTTGTATATTATATCTATTCGATATTATAAAGGCTATACTTTTTGTACATAAAAAGCAGTATTATGTCACACTTTTTACTCAAAATGTCGAAATATGATACTTATTTATTGTTTAACCCTTGTTCAGCAATGTATAAAGCTAAGTCCATTAAGCGAGTAGAGTAACCAATTTCGTTATCGTACCAAGCTAGAACCTTCACCATTTTGTTTTCTAATACCATTGTTGAAAGACCATCAACAGTAGAAGAATGGTGGTTACCGTTATAATCAATAGAGACTAATGGTAGTTCATTGTAGTCTAAAATGCCTTTTAATTCATTTTCAGAAGCTTCTTTTAATACCGCATTAATGGCTTCTTTCGTTACATCTGCTTTTAATTCTACAACTAAGTCAACACATGATACGTTAGGTGTTGGTACTCGCATAGAGAAGCCATCTAATTTACCTTTTAATTGTGGTAATACTTTAGAAACGGCTACCGCTGCTCCAGTTGTTGTTGGAATCATAGATACTGCTCCTGCACGTGCACGACGTGGGTCAGAGTGTGGGAAGTCTAAGATTCGTTGATCGTTTGTATAAGAGTGAATGGTTGTCATCATCCCGCGTTCAATACCAAATTTCTCATCCAGTACTTTCGCAACAGGCGCAAGACAGTTTGTTGTACATGAAGCATTTGAAATAACATCATCAGTTGCTGGGTTATAGTCTGTATGGTTGACACCCATAACAAATGTAGGCATTGCTCCTTTTGCTGGTGCAGAAAGAATTGCTTTTTTAGCTCCTGCTTCAATATGCTTACCCACTTCCTCCAATGAACGGAAATGACCAGTACATTCAAGAACTACGTCTACTCCTAATTCACCCCATGGTAATTGTGAAGGATCTTTTTCAGCATATACTTTTATACGTTGTCCATTCACAACGAAAGAATCTTCATCTGCATTGACTTCAGCATCATAGATACCGTGGACTGAATCATATTTCAATAAGTGTGCAAGCTGACCTGCGTCTGTTAAGTCGTTTACAGCCACTACTTCAAATTCACTTTGCTTCATTGCCTCACGAAATACTAAACGTCCAATACGTCCAAATCCATTAATCGCTAATTTTAATGCCATTGTTAATTCCTCCAATAATGTGTAATGTTTGTCTCTTTTTGAAATAGAGACATTGAATTGCTTTTATGCTCATTCAAAAAGTGCTTCAACACTTTTTGAGATAGAGTGACATAGTAATGCTCACACCCATCATTCAAAATGGCTGTTGTCAGAAGGTAAACTAGCAGCAATTGCTTTTGCAGCTGCTTCATCTGTAATAAAAATAGTTTGCTTTGGCGCTACTTTAAAATAAGAAAGCATCGCATTGACCTTTTGTTTTCCAGCTGCCACGGCAATAACTTGCTGGCTATTTTTAACCTGTTCAAGCTGAATGCCAATCGTGCGGATACGATGTACGATTTCACCTTCGGCATTAAAGTAATAGCCAAATGCCTCACTTACCGCACCCTTCTCCTCAAGAATTCGCAAATCCTCGGAGGATGAATTACGTCGAATCGCCATTTCCTCTGCCGATCCAATGCCATGGATTACACAATCTGCTCGATCATAAAACGCCATCATCTCAGTTACCATAGGTTCAGTTAACATAGCTTTGTATGCTTGCTCACTTAAATGCTCAGGCAAAAATAATGTACGATATTGTTCCTCCATCTGCATGGCAAATGTTGCAACAAGCGTATTGGCTTGCATTTGCATTTCATGACCAATTCCTCCACGTGCAGCAACAAAGGTAATATCTTTTTGTCCATCTAACGGATGTAAAAATTGAGCTAGGGAGGCAACTGATTTTCCACCAGTAACCGCTACAACTTGTTCATCAAAAGCAGTAGACATAAATTGCAATGCAGCTTCCTTGCCAAGCAAGGTTAGGACTGTATTGTCTTCACTATAATCACCTGGGACAACAACAACATGTTGTATGCCAAAATGTTTTTCAAGTAATTTCGCAAGCTGGGTTAGACCAGACCATTCATAAACGATGGCTCTTAGTTTTTCAATGACTTCTTCGCCATCATCTGTACATACCATACCCGACTTTTGCGAATCTAATAACCCTTGTTCACGTAAAATGTCAGTTTCTTTGCGTATTTCTCTTTCTGTCATTTTCAATGAATCTGCGAGTGTTCGACGCCCGATAGGTTGCATGAGTTGAACGGCTTGCAAAATACGATATCTAGATTGCAGAAGCGGATACATTTCAGGAAGTAGCCTTTGTTGCGCCTCTGGAATAGTGAACATATTTATCTACTCCCTTGTTAATAGATGCGGGATATTTTCAGTCCCACTATATTATTTTGCGTCCCACTTATGATTTTATTATAATACGCATAGTTGGAAAGTGCAAGTAATTGTATAGTTTTGGATTTAAAAAAGCCCCGCAGCTTTGTAAAAAGCTACGAGACTTTGGTTTGCTTATTTTGTGAAAGATAAAATTGCGTTTTTCTTGAATCCTTCTAAAGCTTTTGTTGCCTCATTTTTATTTGTAAATTCAAAAATACGAACGTCTTTTTTTTCAAATACTGTAATAACCCACATTGTAAAATCTCCCTTCACATCGCTTTTGTAATATAACAACCACTAAAAATTGTGATACTTTTCATTATCTGTTTTATAACAATGTCTTACTTGATACCTATTCTACTCCGATTTTTATAAAAGAAAAGACTAATGTGAAGGTCTTCACAAACTGTTCAAATTCAAACCGCTTTCATTGAACAATTTGTGAATTGTATGAATGACAACTAATAATAAAGCAATTTTCGCCGTTACTATCTTTATAAAGGCATGCAATTTAACTACCCAGATGTTCCATTAATGTGGCATAGTCCAGATTACCATATTGAATGACGGTCCCATCTTTTTCTACTACAGGTATCATGAACATATATTTTTCGTGTATGTGATCATCCTCTTCAATATTTACTATTTCAATATCGAACGCTACATCTTCTTGTACAAGCTTTAAAGTATGTAGGCCCTCTACACATAATGGACAATTAGCTCGACTAAAAAATTGAACAATCATGGATGTCACCTCCTGTCTCTATTATAAACGAAGATTTTTGCTTTCGTTTTCTTCATGGTTGAGCTTTAACGCTGAAACTGGCAACGGCATTGATAGCCACAACGATTGTAAATCATATCATGGATTCATTCAAAACTTTATTATAAAAATTAAAGGCATTGAGTGCGAATAACAATCACATCAATGCCTTTTTGCTATTATGTTATTTTAAATGATGATCAAGGAACTTCACCATGGCATTATAAAATTCGATTCTATTTTCTTCGTTCGCGAAGCCATGGCCCTCATTATCCTTAAGCATATACTCTACATCTACACCTCTAGCACGTAAAGCTTCTACGATTTGGTCGGATTCTGCTTTGTTGACACGTGGATCATTTGCACCTTGTGCAACAAATAAAGGTGTTTTAATTTTATCAACATGGAATACCGGAGAAACTGCTGTTAGTAATTCTTTATCTTTCTCTGGATGACCTACTCGCTCATAAAACAAGTCCCGCATCGTTTCCCAGTACGGTGGAATTGTGTCTAAGAGTGTGAAAATGTTAGATACACCTACATAATCAACTGCTGCTGCATATAAATCTGGTGTAAACGTAATACCAGCTAACGTAGCATAACCACCAAAGGAAGCACCGTAAATACCAATACGTTTAGAATCAGCGATACCTTGATCAATTGCCCATTGAACGCCATCCGTTATATCATCTTGAATTTTCAAGCCCCATTGCTTATTACCGGCTTGAAGGAATTCCTTCCCATAGCCAGTGGAGGAACGGAAGTTTACTTGTAGCACTGCATAGCCACGATTTGCTAATAGCTGTACTTCTGGATTGAAGCCCCACATATCACGCGCCCATGGTCCACCATGCGGGTTTACGATTAGAGGAAGATTTTCGGCCTTTTTATTTTTCGGCAAAGTTAAATAGCCGTTTATCGTTAATCCATCACGGCTCTTATAAGAAATAGGGTGCATTTCTGCAAGATCTGCAGATTTTAACCAAGGGCTCAATGTCGCTAATTCTTTTAATTCATCTGTTGTCGAATCGTAATAATAATATTTCCCATAGATTGTGTCACTCGAAACACTCACAATAAATTTTGTCATCTCTTTATTGTAATCATTTATACCCAATTCGCTTTCATGAACACCAAGCTTGTTTTGAATTTTACGGAATAACTTTTCAAAGTCCTTATCAAAGAATTGATAATGGATTTTATCCGTAGCATACGCACCAAACAATAATTTATCTTTTTCAGCATTATATAATACACCTGAAACATCAACTTCATCATTGGACATTATTACTTCTTCTTTACCTTGTAGGTCATACTTCACTACTTCTACTTTATCTCGACCTTTATTGGATGTTGCATAAATAAACTTATTGTCCTTCGAGAAGGCTAGTGGCATTACTTCATCCCCAGCCCCCATTTTAATAAATGGTCTGAATTCATCCTTTTCTGAATCTCTATATAGGATAGCACCTTTCACTCCATCAGTAGCTACAGCTACACGTACATTGCCGTTACGATCTGCTAACCAGTTCGTAATATTGCCAGGATTTTTGGCAACGTGAGTTGTTTTACCCGTCTTTACATTTAGCTTGTACACATCAAAAACGGTTGCATCCTCTTTGTTCATCATGATTAGAATTTCGTCTTTTACACCCTGTAGGCTATCCAATATCCCTACTGTCACATTAGGGTATGGCGTTAAATCTTTTTCCACAGAACCGTTAAATGTTGTAGAGTAAATATGGAAGTTCTCATCTCCACCTTTATCTTTCAAATAAAGTAAAGAATCGTCCTTCCAAAAAAACCCTGCAATATTCCGATCTTTTGAGCTTGATACACGAACTGGCTCACTATTATCATTCATTTTTTTCACAAATACATTCGAGCGATTCTCCCATGCAGAGGCAAATGTAATGTAGTTCCCATCAGGAGAAAGTTCGTAGCCAAAGTTCCCTGGGTTTTTCACAAAATCCTCCACGGAAATTTCTTTTACTCCTTTATTACTGGAACCATTTTTTATCTTTTTAACATTGTTAAGAAGTTTACTAGCCTCTTGTTTCGAAATAAAATCTGTGCTTGATGATATTCCTTTAAAGAAACCAAGCTTATTCGCTTTCTTTAAATACTCCGCTAGTGTCTTTTCTTTTCCTTCTTTATTGGCAGCTCTAACTAAAATCCGAGCTGCTTGATCACGTTTAATAGTGGCGCTTAAGTCTGTAATCTCTCCAGCCTTTACCCATTGATCCTTGATTTGTTGTCGCATTGAATCGGAGCCATGCTGGAATGTTAAAGCTGTTACTGCTAAATCTAGAAATTCCTGCGCTGAAAGTTGTTGCTCTTGTGCTAATACGATATTTGTTTCATTGGCAGCACGTACTTCTTGCAATGTTGCAGGAATAACCGTAGCAGTTGTTAAAATAATTGCTAATGATGCAGTTAAAAATCTTTTTTTCAAAATGATTCCTCCCTATATCAGTTTACGTTATATCGATAGTCGATATATTATAAATTATACCATTTTATGTATTTTTGTCAATATTTTCATATTTAAAGCGAACTAAACCATTAGCCCGCTGTTGTGACGTATATTAAAATTTTCGGCTTGCCCCGCCTCCTGCTGAAGAACCGCCACCAAACCCTCCAAAACTGCCACCACCTGAGCGTCTCCCACCAAAGCTGCCAGGGTAACCACCATAGCCTCTCCCACGTGGTCCACCTCCACCTTTCGAAAAGAATGAGGAAAAAATGATGACCGCTATAATGATGACAATCATGAGCCAAATGGGTATTTCTTCATCTGCATTTGCGCCAGCTGGTAATTCACCATTCCAGTTATACTCTTCTGCTACAGCACGAAATACCTCAGCATATGTAGCTAGAAAGGCTTGATCATTATCACCTTCACTTGCGAGAGGGTAAAAAGCATTATCTAAAATACGCCCTAATTTACCGTCTGGTAATGCTCCCTCCAAGCCTTGACCAACAGCTATTACCACATCATTTTGTCCTTTACCCTGTCCAAATGTAGCGAGAATCAGGGCACCATTATTTTTCTCTTTGTCCCCAATGCCCCAAGAGCGTATCAGCTTTGTCGCATACATCTTCGCCTCCTGCCCATGAAGGCTATCAACGGTTACAACCATAATTTCAGCACCCGTTCCTTTATCCAACTGCTCTGAATAATGGTTTAATTTCTGTTTTACATCTAAAGATAAGACATTAGCAAAATCATGAATATACGTATTTTTCATTGGCGACGGCATTGCCGCTTCCGTTATATCCCTGCAAAAAAGAAGCACAGAACAAATGATAATCAGCTGTAGTATACAACGTTTCATCACTGTGTACCCGATTGACTAAAATCAATAGCTGGCGCTTGTTCGGCACCCGCAGTAGCTTTAAAGTATTCTTTTTGTTCAAAACCAAACATCCCTGCCATTAAATTTCCAGGAAATCGTTTAACATGTTTATTAAATTGTTGTACTTCATTATTGTAATCCTCACGTGCTACTGCCAAGCGATTCTCTGTGCCTGCAAGCTCATCCATTAACTGCCGAAAATTTGCATCTGCTTTTAAGTTAGGATAGTTCTCCACAACTACCAGTAAACGACTTAGTGCACCAGTTAAGGTATCATTCGCAACAGCTTGCTGCGCAGGAGAATTAGCATTGCCCATTTGAGCTCGTGCGTTGGTAATATCGGCAATGACCTGCTGCTCGTGATTCGTATACCCTTTCACAGATTCAACCAAATTGGGAATTAAATCATAGCGGCGTTGGAGTTGGTTTTCAACCTGTGCCCATTTGGAGTCTACATTTTCCTCAGCTGCGACTAAACTGTTATATTTTGGAATCAGCACTAAGGCAAACACAATAAGCATGAGGACAATCATCCCAATTGGTCCAAACCATTTCTTCATGTTCAAAAACCTCCTTGACTTGCATTTCCTTTTGTTAGTGTTAGTCTACATTTTTGTCTTTGCATTTATACCGTATGAAATTCATTTGGCTTGACATACTAAATACTGCAACAAAAATTAATTGAGGAGGCGTTTATTTTGTCACAATCGTTTTACAATGAATCATCCAATCAAACAAATTTAAATCAACAACATAGCCTAAATCATGGTGGCCACGAAATGATGGACATGCATGAAGCAATTGGTGAAATTATAGCAGGTATGAACCAAGCTATCATTTTACGTCCACAAGTAAAGGATCAAGAACTACTCAGCATTTTGGATCGTCAATATAATTTTTCATTGGGCATGTATAATACAATTGTTGAGTCCTTTAAAACAGGTCATGATCCATCTGTTCCTACGGGGCGTTACCAAATGGAAACAGGAAATGATTTTAAATACGGTTTAACTCCAGGGCAACCAAAAAAACCGATGCAAAATGCTAATGAAATTAATGATGAAGCCATTTCAGGTTTCTTACTAGGCGCTCAGAAGGGTGTAGCAAAGTGTATGACGGCTGCCGCAACAGAAACGACAAACCCTGTAGTTCGCCGTGTTGTTGCTGATAGTATTCCCAACTGCATTGAAATGGCCTACGAATTATCTATTTACCAAAATAAACATGGCTACTATCAAGTGCCTCAATACTCACAACAGGATATGCAAACGATGCTTAATGCATTCGATACAACCTCTAATCCCCTTCATTAAAAATCAAAAGGCAGTCTATAGTGAGAAATTCTCACCACGGACTGCCTTTACTAATTATAGTACTTTTCCTAAAAATGCTTTAGTACGCTCACTTTGTGGATTTCCGAATAGTTCCTCTGGCAACCCCTCTTCTACTATATAGCCACCATCCATAAAGACTACACGATCACCCACTTCACGAGCAAAACCCATTTCATGTGTGACTACAACCATCGTCATTCCTTCAGCAGCTAGATTTTTCATAACATCTAATACCTCTTTTACCATTTCAGGATCAAGTGCTGAAGTAGGCTCATCAAATAAAATGGCCTTTGGTTTCATCGCTAACGCACGTGCAATGGCTACACGTTGTTGTTGTCCACCTGATAGCTGTTCAGGATAATTATAGGCTTTACTGTCGAGACCTACCTTATTTAACAGCTCATGGCCAAGCGCTTCAGCTTCAGAACGACTCATTTTACGAATTTGCATTGGCGCCATCGTGACATTATCGATAACGTTCATATGAGGGAATAGGTTAAATTGTTGAAATACCATTCCAACCTCAGCTCGAATCGCATTAATGTTCGTTTTAGGATCATTGATCTTCACATCTTCAATATAAATGGCACCATCTGTTACTTCTTCTAGCATATTAATGCAACGTAAAAAAGTACTTTTTCCTGAACCAGAAGGTCCAATGACACAAACAACCTGTTTTTCTTGGATTTCATAATCGATCCCTTTTAATACCTCTAGCTTACCAAAATACTTGTGTAGGTTTTCAATTTTTATCATCTTGCTTCCCGCCCTTCTGCCTTACGAGGGACATAACTATTGCTAAATCGTTTCTCAATAAATGCAACAATCTTCGTTACACCATAAGTTAATATTAAATATAGTAATGCAGCAACCATGTACGGTTCCCAGAAACGGAAGCTTGCACCTGCTACAACTTTACTAGCATATAGAATATCAGGTGCAGCAATGACTGTTACTAGAGAGGAATCCTTTAATAGTGCTATGAATTCATTCCCTAATGGCGGGATCATTCGTCTAAATGCCTGCGGTAAAATAACCTTACGCATCGCCTGGTTATGTGTAAGACCTAGAGAACGAGCGGCCTCCATTTGCCCCTTTGCAATACTTTGAATACCTGCACGAAAAATTTCAGCATTGTAAGCAGCACAGTTTAAAATAAGCGCGGTAATCCCTGAGACCATATATCCTAAAGAATGACCAAAAATGGTTGGAATAACAGCTAAGTGTATTAATAAAATTTGAACAAGCATTGGTGTTCCACGGAATAAATCAATATATAATTTTGATGGCCAGTATATCCATTTTTTACTTGATAATTTCCCTAGTCCTAAAAATAGGCCTAAAAGAATACCGCCAAAATAACCGCTAAGTGTCAAAATAAGTGTTACGCCAATACCTCGTATAAACATATCTCGGTAGTTCCAGACAATGTCCCAGCGTAGGTCAAAGATGTCCATCCGAAAACCCCATTTCCCCTTTAAAGTTACATCCATTAAATGAGTCGCTAGCATACTGCTTTGCGAGTGGCATTACCAGTTTGTTATTCGAAATCAGTACCTGTAATTTCTTTTAATTTGCCGTTTTCTTTAATCTTTTTCAAACCTTCATTTAATTTATCTAATAGCTCTTTATTCCCCTTTTGAACCATAAAGCCATAGTATTCTTTTTCGAATGCATCATCTTGAATAACTTTAATTTTTTGATCTGGATGCGCTTTAATATATTCGTATACTACTGCATTGTCTCCAATAGCTGCGTCAACATTACCATTTAACATCTCTTGAATTGCGATTGGCTGACTTTCAAAAGCCATGATATTTGTACTTGCTTCACCCTGTAGCTTTTTAGCTGCCATATGACCAGTAGCATTAATTTGTACGGACACCTTTTTATCTTTTAATTCATCTAATGATTTAATCTTTGAATCTTCTTTCACAACAATTAATAATTGAGACTCATAGTATGGCTCAGTAAAATCAAATGATTCTTTGCGCTCATCTGTAATGGTAATCCCTGAAGCACCAATATGTGTTTCACCATTTTTAATTGTTTGGAAAACGGGTTCCCAACCAATATTATTCCACTCTACTTCGAAATCCATTTCATCAGCAATTGCTTTTAAAATATCGACATCAATCCCCACAATTTTCCCTTTATCGTCAACAGATTCAAACGGTGCAAAAGTCGCTTCTGTACCTACTTTATAAACTTTCTTGCCATCTCCACCTTCTGAAGGTGTACTACCCGAAGAGGCAGTATCCTTTGTCCCACATCCTGCAAGTGCTAAAGTTAGCGCTGCTAGTATCATAAGTAACATCCAAGCTGTTTTTTTCATTGCATTTCCCCCTATTTCGATAATTTTCCATTCTGCGTATTATTTTTCGCAATTCGGAAATATTAGACTATTAGGTCAATTATATTAATATTATAGTATTTGTACAACAACTTTTCGCATAAAACTAAATATTTTTTCATATTCATTAATAAAGAAATCATTTA
Source organism: Lysinibacillus sp. VIII_CA (assembly GCF_049943995.1). Lineage (NCBI taxonomy): Bacteria > Bacillati > Bacillota > Bacilli > Caryophanales > Bacillaceae > Lysinibacillus > Lysinibacillus sp. VIII_CA. The sequence goes on along the minus strand of NZ_JBNFXM010000007.1, from coordinate 105,722 downwards.
AATAGAAAAAAAATGCATTAATAACAAGAATATGAACCTAAAATTAATATATATACAATTGAAAAAATGCTAAATTTCGATAAATTTAAACAAAAAAAAAAGAATCCCCTCAGAAAGGATTCTTTTTTTCGGCTATTACTAGCCTTCACGGTCAGTATGTTCACTAAAAAATAATTTGGAGTTGTTGCTTTTTTGAAGGTTTGAAAGGCATAAATAGGGGAATAATGCCAACTAGGACAGTATTCCCATTACTTTTCCTCTCTATCTCCACTAAGCAGGCTGCTAAACTACTTATTAGGAGATTGAGCTATTACAGTATATCTATATTCAGTAAAATGGCGCCCTCGGAGGGAATCGAACCCCCAGTGCAAGAACCGGAATCTTACGTGTTATCCATTACACCACGAGGGCAAAAAAAACAAAAAAAAAGTACTCACCCTAGGCTTACGAAAAGCATGATGTAGATAATCCTCATTTTGGAGCATACCTGCAAAATAGTGTTCTGTACTTTCAATCTTATAACCTTACCTATTATACAAACGTATCACATATATTTCAACCATATAATACAAAAAGAATTTATTTTTTTTTATTTAATTATTTCACTTTAGCAGGGTTAATATTTGACCTTCCCTGACTATAATGTGTATGATAAGGTTACAGCTGAAATAACAATGAGTTTTCAGCAAAGGTAATCGAATTTAGTTTTTTGAAGGAGGATTTAACATGAATTTAATTCCTACAGTTATTGAACAAACAAGCCGTGGTGAACGTGCATATGACATTTACTCACGTCTACTTAAAGACCGCATTATCCTTTTAGGAAGTGCTATTGACGACAATGTGGCTAATTCAATTGTCGCACAATTACTTTTCCTACAAGCAGAAGATCCAGACAAAGACATTTCTCTTTACATTAATTCACCAGGTGGATCAATTACGGCTGGTATGGCCATTTATGACACCATGCAAATTATTAAGCCAAAAGTTCAAACGATTTGTATCGGTATGGCTGCATCAATGGGTGCATTCCTACTTGCTGCGGGTGAACCTGGTAAACGCTTTGCATTACCAAATGCCGAAGTAATGATTCACCAACCACTAGGTGGGGCACAAGGCCAGGCGACAGAAATTGAAATTGCTGCTAAACGTATTTTATTCTTACGTGAAAAATTAAACGGCATTTTATCTGAACGTACTGGTCAACCACTTGAAGTTATTGCAAGAGACACAGATCGTGATAACTTCATGACAGCTGAACGTGCAAAAGAGTATGGTTTAATTGATCACATTATGCACCGTAGTACTGATAATAAATAGTAATAAAAAACCTCACAGAATTTCCTCTGTGAGGCTTTTTTACTTGTTAGTTAATCTTCATTTTCAATAATTGTTGCTAATGCTGTAACCGCTTGCTCAGCATCATTGCCTTCACTACTTAAAGTTACCTCCGTACCTTTAGCAACTGCTAAGCTCATGACACCCATTATCGACTTGGCATTAACTTTTTTTTCATCTTTTTCTAGAAAGATATCCGCACTGAAACGATTTGCTTCCTGCACAAATAGTGCCGCTTGTCTTGCTTGTAGTCCTAATTTTAATTTAACCTGGACTCTTCTCTCGATCATTCTCAAAACTCCCCTTCACTACCGTTCATCTATTAGTTTTATCTTACCTTACTTACTAGCAAAAGAACAATAAGCGATTACGCATGACATTCATACCTGAAAAGTATGAAAACTTAACCACCTATTTTTTCACCGCGTCTTAATGCATCTGCTATTTCATCGATTTTTCTTAAACGATGGTTGACACCTGATTTGCTGACAGTGCCACTGGATACCATTTCGCCAAGCTCTTTTAACGTAACATCTTGATACTCTACTCGTAATCGTGCAATTTCACGAAGCTTTTCGGGTAGTTGATCAAGACCAATTGAATTTTCAATAAATCGAATATTCTCTACCTGTCGTAATGCTGCTCCAATTGTTTTATTTAGATTGGCCGTTTCACAGTTCACAATACGATTGACACTATTGCGCATGTCTCGTAATATCCGAACATCCTCAAATTTCATCATTGCCTGATGGGCACCCACAATATTGAGAAAATCAGAAATTTTTTCTGCTTCCTTTAAATAAGTAACAAAGCCTTTTTTGCGTTCGATTGTTTTGGCATTGAGTTCAAATTCATTCATTAAATCCATCAATGCCTCGCCATGTTCTTTATATAAAGAATAAATTTCTAAATGGTAGGCGGATGTTTCTGGGTTATTGACAGAGCCTCCTGCTAAAAATGCGCCTCTTAAATAGGCTCTTTTTTGGCCATTTTTTTTAATGAGCTTTCTTGAGATCGTATGATTAAATTGAAAGTCGTCTGAGATGATTTCTAAATCAATTAACAGCTCGCGTGCTCCTTCTCTTACACGGCAAATATATACGTTATTTTTTTTCAATCGCATTTTCTTACGAACTAGCAATTCTACATTGTATGGATACAACTTTTTCATAATCGTATATAGTCTTCTGGCAATTGCAGCGTTTTCAGTTTGCACGTCCAAGCTTAGTTGTTTATTCGCAAAGGATAATGAACCATTCATACGAATTAGGGCAGAAACTTCTGCTTTCATACAATGATTGTCCGCTTCTATTTGGGTTAATTCCTTTTTCGTTTCTGAAGCAAAAGACATATCACGCCCCCCTTTCAATCATAATTTCTATGTATATGTTCATCTTACCATATACAACAAACACTTTATGTTTCTATTATCCGGTTGGTTCTCTTAGCGGTCATAAATACCGGCATAATCCACCAACCACTCTGCAACATTCGTAGCATTATGTCGAACCGTTCCATCTGGACGAATTGTAGCAATATCGCGCCTTATAACCTCTAATCCCATACTTTCAAGCTTTGCCACATCAAATGTCACTGGCTCTGCTCTTTCCTCTTTATATAATTCTTTTACAGGATTTGGTAGCTCTTCGTCATTCACTAAAATCGAATCAATAAAGGAAGCGCCAACATGCTTATGTATGGCAGATACATGGTCACCTGCTGTATAAGAAATGGTTTCACCTTTTTGTGTCATTAAATTACATACATACATTTTCCTTCCTTTTGCTTTTACAACAGATTCCCCAATCTCTTTGACAAGTAGATTTGGAATGATACTTGTGTATAAGCTTCCAGGACCAATTAATATATAGTCTGCACGCTGAATTGCTCGAATAGCTTCTGGTAACGGTTGCACGTTTTCGGGTACTAAAAAAACGCGATCAATGCGTTTTGTCGCTGTTGGGATTTTGGATTCACCTTCAATGATTGAACCATCCTCTAAGACAGCATGTAAGTTGATTTTTTTATTGGCTGCTGGTATTACACGGCCATGTACTTTTAAAACCTTTCCCATCTCACTTATAGCATGGTTAAAATCACCTGTAATATCAGTAAGTGCTGTTAACATTAAGTTCCCTAAGGAATGGCCACGTAAATCCTCTGATGCAGAAAAACGGTATTGAAACATTTGCTCCACTAGCGGTTCAATATCTGATAATGCCGCAATGACATTACGAACATCACCTGGTGGCGGGATATCATAATCATCTCGTAAACGTCCTGAAGAGCCGCCATCATCCGCTACCGTCACAATAGCAGTAATATCAAATGGATGGTGCTTGAGCCCACGAAGTAATGTAGATAGTCCTGTTCCACCACCAATTACCACAAGCTTTGTTTGCTTTTTCCCCATTCACTCATTCCTTTCTACGATTAATATCACGATGCGTAATAACCGTATTCTCTTTGCTGGCTAAATAAGCCCCAAAAAACTCCGCTAAAGTTACTGAACGATGCTGACCACCTGTACAGCCAAAAGCGATGACAAGTTGTGATTTACCTTCTTGGCGATAAAGAGGAATCATAAAGTCGAACAAATCTGTTAGTTTTTGTATAAGTATTTGCGTATCTTCCAAGGCTAAAACATAGGAGGAAACTTCTGTTTGAAGACCCGTCTTCGGACGTAGTTCTTCCACATAATAAGGATTTTTAAGGAAGCGAACATCAAACACTAGGTCTGCATCTATTGGCATACCATGCTTGAAGCCAAAAGACATGATGTTGACGGTAAAAATAGTATCTGCCTCACTGGCAAATTCTTTGACTATCTTTTCTCGCAATTGCTTAGGCTTCATGTTGGATGTGTTATAAACAAAATTAGCACGACCCTTTACTTCCGATAAAAGCGCTCGCTCTTGCTTAATACCATCTAAAGGTAAGCCGCTTACTGCCAATGGATGGGCCCTCCTTGTTTCTTTATAGCGTCTTACTAATGTGGCATCATCCGCATCTAAAAATAAAATACGTGCTACAATGTCGCCTTCTTTTAGTATATGGTCTAACGCCCCAATAAGCGCATCAAAAAAGTTGCCTCCCCGCATATCCATCACTGCCGCAATACGTGTACTATTTTTTCCAGAATCTCTTAACAGAGTTAAAAAAGTTGTAAGTAACGCAGGTGGTAAATTATCAATACAGTAATACCCTAAATCTTCAAAGCTTTGAATAGCTACGGTCTTCCCAGCTCCAGACATTCCTGTAATAATAACCAATTCATGTGTTCTTTGTTGGCCTTCAACCACCACTGTCATGCAACTCCTTTATTGTTCTTTTGATATTTGTATTTTCTGATGAAGTAATTCAAAATTCGTTGTATAGTCAAACGTGCCATACTGAATACCAGATTGCGAAACAGCAAATTGTAAATTAGTGCGATCTCCTTCAGCCATTGGCAAATGTGCTAAATCCTCTACTGGGTGCCATGCAAGTTTACCTTCTCTAGTTTCTACAAACGGTACACCTTCTACATCCCTAGCAACGAATGTATAAAGCATCCATTCATCTACGACTTCATTATTTTCTTTAATGACCATCGTATAAACACCCTTTAGGTGTACATGTAAAGGTATAACATTTGTCTCTTCTTGAAATTCACGAATAGCAGCCTCAAAGATGGACTCACCGCTTTCCATTTTTCCACCTGGAGCAACGTACCAACCTCGTCTTGGTTTCTGAAGTAATAATACTTTACCGTCTTTTACGGCAATTAAATTTGCAATTCTTTGCATCGGCACACCTCTAATCACTTTTGCATTCTACTCTCCATTATAGCAAGACACTGCAGGATTTGTCCTCATTTACAACTCTCATACCTAGACATTTAACAATTTAGTTTTAACTAAGAAATTAATGAAAAAAAGCGCATGCTCTTTTCATACTCTATACAAATAAAAAAGTAGGTTGTTCCCACCTAATTGAGGCGGAAACAACCTACTAAACAAAATAAAAGGGGGATTGCTAATTACACTTTAAATCATACACCTTTTATATGTCATTCAAGTTACAACAATATTAAAACCACATTAAAATTGTATTTTTTTCCTTAAAACAGCCATGTTATGCATTAATTTTCTCTAATAGTTCTTCTACATAATGCTGTACAGCTTGTGCAGCAATACTGCCATCACCAGTCGCTGTAACAATTTGACGAAGTGATTTTTCACGTACATCTCCCGCTGCAAAGATACCTGGAATTGTCGTTTCCATATTATCATTTGTCAGGATATAACCAGCATCATTTAAAATACCTAAAGATTCGAATGGCTTTGTTAAAGGTAGCATACCGATATACACAAACACACCATCTGTTGTAAACTCTGACTCAGTTCCATCCACAGTTGATTGCAATGTAACACTGCCCACTTTACCATTTGCTTCATTAATTTCTTTTACTGTAGCATTCCAAATGAAATCAATTTTGTCATTGGCAAAGGCACGATCTTGGAGGATTTTTTGTGCACGTAATTTATCACGACGGTGGACAATTGTTACTTTATCAGCAAAGCGTGTTAAATATACGCCCTCTTCTACAGCTGAATCTCCGCCGCCAACAACTACCAGATTTTTTTGTTTAAAGAACGCACCATCACAAACTGCACAGTAGCTGACACCACGGCCGCCAAGTTCTTTTTCACCAGGCACACCCATTTTTTTATACTCTGCACCAGTTGTAATAATAATGGCACGTGTTTTATATTCTTTTGTACCTGATTTAATTGTTTTAAATTCTTCCCCATCGATGATTTCTGTGACATCACCATAGGCATATTCTGCACCAAATTTTTTAGCATGGTCAAACATTTTGGTAGACAGCTCAGGCCCTAAAATAGTATCGAAACCAGGATAGTTTTCTACTTCTTCAGTGTTGGCCATTTGTCCACCTGGGATTCCTCGTTCAATCATAAGCGTTGACAAATTAGCACGTGATGTATAAACAGCAGCAGTCATCCCAGCAGGGCCTGCACCAATAATGACTACATCATAAATTTTTTCTTCCGACATAAATACTTCCCCCTAAACAGAATACTTTTTATCTTCATTCAACAAATAGTAGTGAAAGTGTAACGTCACCTACATATGATCCCAACTTACAATAGAGGGGATGAAGATAAACCATTGGCAACTAGCAAGGAATAACAATCGAACGCAATGTTGCCAGGGCAAATTAATGATAACGTTAGTATGTTCATCGTATGTGAAAGTATAAAGTTATTCAACTATGTTGCTCACACACTAATTATGACTGCTTGGTAAAAAAGCTAAAATTTCATCAATATACTTCGATAAAGTGGCAACAGATACTCCATATTGTTGAGCTATTTCTTTTTTTGTTACTTTGAGCATTTGAGAGGATCTAAATAGATAATCATTTGCTCCTGCAATTGCAACAGGATTTGTAAAACGGTAATTTTGAATTAAAGCTTGTTCACACAGGACAAACCACATTTGAAACATAGGTACAATCAATGTTGATAATTTGCCGTACTGCTTTAATAAAATTTCTGGCACATTTACAGCACGCAGAAAGCTTGCCTCTACTTTATTTTTCTTATCAAATTCATGTCCAAGTGCATATGCTAAAAATAATTTCTCAAAAGCACCGAATTGCTCAATATTAACCCATTTAGGATGGGCGATTATTTCTTGCTTATGAGCCGTAGCTTTTAATAAAAACAGACCAAAGATGCGCTCACTTAAATAGCTACTTTCTAATTTTTCAACGATGAAATTCCGATCATGTTCCAACGCGTCTAGCGCAAATTCGTTATCATGTTGGCGCCAAGGCTCAAAGCCTTCTTTATCTGGATCTACCTCTAGCAGTTGACCCCAAGCACTTTTGGAAACCTCCTCATGCCCTGAAAAATAAGCGGCATGAGATAACCAAAAGTAAAAGCCCGCGTCGCCTACATAGCCTCTTTTTTGCATACTGCGCAACCATTTATAAGCTAATTCATATTGCCCTATTAAAGCTAATGTAGCACCTAGTTTATAACGATGCTCCCATGTATATGGCTGAATTTTAACAAGCACATTTAATAGCTCTTGCAAATCCTCTTCATTCTTTTCGTAATACGCAATCACTGTTAAGTTACATAGTGCATGTAAGTTTCCCTTATTTTCACGTAATACGGTATGTAAGAGAGCCTTTGCCTGTTCCTCTTCTCCCACATAAAAATAAGCAAGTGCAAGATTATTATACGCCGACCAAAAGGCTGGGCGATCTTCAATTAAATCTTCTAAAATAGTAATAGCTTCAGGAAAGTCGCCTTTTTCCATATGACGGCGAGCCTGTTCCTGACGATATAAATCTTCACCAGATCCTTCAAGCTCCTCAAACTCATCTTGCTCAAATGCAACAAATTCTAAAATTTCTGCTGCTTCATCTGCATAAGCACCTTCAGGCTCTAACTGCAAATACTCCTCAGCAAAGCGTTTCGCATCCTGCATGATTCCTACACAGCCTGATACTTCCGCCATGTAAAAAATAATTTCTGGATTATCGGGATCAATTTGATAGGCACGACGAAGCAAATCATACGCTTCTTCAAAACGTTGACCTTCTAACTCTATAATAGCAAGCTGCAAGATTATCATAGGATCATCAGGGCTAAGATCAACTGCACGCTGCAAATATTTATAGGCTTTATTCATTTGTCCACTGTTCATAGCTTGAATTGATTTTTTATAATAATAGTCGCCTGTTGGAATGAACGACACTATATTCGATTGGTTCTTATTTTGACGTTTCTTTTCCAATACATTTCCTCCGAAACAAGAAATAAGGAACGTATTAAACGTTCCTTTACACAGTAAACCCTATTATACCACACAATTTATAATATGCTGTTATTTCTCCTCGTGACGTTTTTTCAACACATCTAGGACATCATATATACTTACTTTTTGTTCTTGTAGTAATACTAGAAGGTGATAAATTAAATCAGCTGCCTCCCACTTTACTTCTTCGGCATCGCGATTTTTTGCCCCAATAACCACCTCTGTTGCTTCCTCACCTACTTTTTTACAGATTTTATCGATGCCCTTCTCAAATAAATATGTAGTATAAGCTCCCACAGGCATTTCCTGTTCTCGCTTTTCAATTACACGGACAAGTTTTGCAATTATTTCTACAGAACCTACCTCAGTATTTTGCTGTACAACCTCCGTAAAGCAAGAAGCTGTACCGTTATGACAAGCTGGACCTTCTGGTAATACTTCCACAACTATTGCATCATAATCGCAGTCTGTTTTAATTGCTACAACCTTTTGCGTATGACCACTTGTGGCACCTTTATGCCAAAGCTCCTGACGTGAACGAGAATAAAACCAAGTTTCACCTGATTCCATTGTTTTAACGAATGACTCTTTATTCATATAAGCCACCGTTAATACTTCTTTCGTATTGGCATCCTGTACTACTGCCGTTACAAGACCTTTCTCATCAAATCGAATTCGCTCTATCATCTCACTGCCACTCCTTTTGCACGTAAGTATTCTTTCACTTGGTCTACGCTTGTTTCTTTATAATGGAAGATAGAAGCTGCAAGTGCTGCATCTGCATCAACTTCTTCGGCTAATACTTCGTAAAAATGTTCGGCATAACCTGCCCCACCACTTGCAATAACTGGGACTGACACAGCCTCTCGTACCGCTTTTGTTAATCCCAAATCAAAGCCAGATTTTTCTCCATCTTGATTCATACTAGTTAATAAAATCTCACCAGCTCCTAAACGCACCGCTTCCTTTGCCCAGTCTATAGCTGACCAAGTAGTTTTATTGCGCCCACCATGTGTATAAACCATCCATGTACCGTCCTCTTCACTATAGCGAGCATCGATTGCTACCACGATGCATTGGGCACCAAAGAAATCAGAGCCTTCTTGAATAAGGGAAGGGCGCTCTAAAGCAGAAGTATTGACAGAAACTTTATCCGCACCAGCGCGTAAAATACGCTTCATATCATCCAACGTTCGAATACCACCACCAACTGTAAACGGAATCGCTAGAGTAGCTGCTGTTTGTTGGACAACCTCTATCATTGTTTCGCGGCCTTCATGTGAAGCAGATATATCTAAAAATACAAGCTCATCCGCGCCTTGTTCATCATAAAATTTTGCTAGCTCCACTGGGTCACCAGCATCACGAATGGATACAAATTGTATCCCTTTTACAACGCGTCCCTCCTTGACATCGAGGCAAGGAATAATTCGTTTCGTTAGCATGATTTCACTCCTTTCAGCCATTGCTCTAATAAATATACGCCCAGCTCACCTGATTTTTCAGGGTGAAATTGCATACCTGTCACAGAACCTTTCGCTACAATACCTGGAACTTGTATACCACAATAGTCTGCATAAGCAACAAGTTCAGACTTCTCAATATTAGTGGCATAAAATGAATGAACGAAATAGACATGCTTTGCAGGAGCACTATTTTCTAACCAAGCAGGACGATTCGCCATAACTAATTCGTTCCAGCCCATATGTGGCACCCGATATGCTCGCCCCTCATTTGTGCCACTAAATCGCTTAATATGTCCTTTAAAGAAACCTAAGCCATTTGTTGGTGTGACCTCATCACTTTTTTCAAATAATAATTGCATCCCTAAACAAATGCCTAAAAGAGGGCGATGCTGGCTTTGGGCATTTTTTAGATAACAATCTAATTTTGTCTCTGCTAAACGCTTTCTAGCATCTGGGAATGCACCAACTCCTGGTAATATGAGTGCATCTGTAGTATCTAGCAATTGTTGATTAGCTGTCACTATGACCTCACAGCCAAGTCGATTCAAAGCTTGTACCACACTAAATAAATTTCCCATACCATAATCAACCACACCTATTTTCACGTTAACAGCCCCTTAGTCGATGGTACTCCTTTAACACGTGGATCAATTTCTACCGCAGCATCAATCGCCCTAGCTAAGGCTTTAAAAATTGCCTCAATAATATGGTGCGTATTATGCCCATAGGGTACAATCACATGTACATTCATTCGTGCCTCTAAGGCAAATTTCCACAAAAATTCATGCACTAATTCTGTATCAAAAGTTCCCACCTTTTCTTTTAAAGGGGGCACTCGGTATTCTAAATGGGGGCGATTCGAGCAATCAACCACCACCTGCGCAAGTGCATCATCCATAGGTACAAATGCCGTTCCATAGCGTTTAATGCCCTTTTTATCACCAAGTGCTTCTCGAATAGCTTGCCCTAACACAATGCCTAGATCCTCCGTTGTATGATGATCATCAATATAGGTATCCCCATTCGCTTGGATGGTCCCATTAAAAAGACCATGCTTGATAAATAAATCCAGCATATGATCCATAAAACCTACGCCCGTTTTAATATCTGCCTTCCCTTCACCATCTAAATCGATGGCTACTGAAATTTGCGTTTCATTGGTTGTTCGCTCTACTTGTGCATATCGTTTCTTTTCCGTCATTGTACTATTCCTTCTTCCATCCGCGAGATTCCACTGCACGTGCATGGCCCTCTAAACCCTCCATACGTGCGAGACGTGCAATTTTTGGTGCATGCTCTTGCCAAGTTTTTTCACTGTAATAAACAACACTTGATTTTTTCACAAAATCATCTACGTTTAAGCCACTAGCAAAACGTGCTGTGCTATTAGTTGGTAACACATGATTGGTCCCCGCAAAATAATCACCAACAGGCTCTGAACTATAACGACCAATAAAAATACCACCTGCATGCCTTATTTGTTCAGCGATCGCCTCAGCATTATTTGTCATAATTTCTAAATGCTCCGGTGCTAATGAATTAATCGCTTCCACTGCATCTGATACCGTTTCAGCTATATAAATGACCCCAAAATTTTCGATTGAAGCACGCGCTACTTCTTGACGTGGTAAAATCTCCAATTGTTTTTCAACTTCTTCAGCTACCTTTTTGGCCAATTCCTCTGAGGTCGTGACGAGAACAGCACAAGCTAATCGGTCATGTTCTGCTTGAGATAACAGATCTGCAGCAATTTCGTCTGGAAATGCAGTGTCATCAGCTAGTACTGCAATTTCGCTAGGTCCCGCAATCATATCAATGGCAACTTCCCCAAATACCTCCCGTTTAGCAAGGGCTACAAAAATATTTCCTGGGCCTGTAATTTTATCGACTGGTGCGATGGTCTCTGTGCCATATGCAAGAGCAGCAATTGCTTGTGCCCCACCTATTTTATAAATTTCTTCGATTCCTAAAAGCTGAGCCGCCACTAGGACACCTGCTGGCATTTTTCCATCAAGGCCTGCTGGAGAAGCAATCACAATACGCTTCACACCTGCTACCTGTGCTGGAATCACATTCATTAGCACCGATGAGGGATAGGCAGCTGTACCGCCAGGAACATATAATCCTACTGCATCTAGAGCTGTTACTCGTTGACCTAGCCAAGAACCGTCACCTAGCTCTAAGCGATAACCCTGTCGTGACTGTTGTTCATGATAAAGTCGAATATTTTGAGCTGCTTCCACCAAATCCTGATAGAGTTGTTGGTCAAGAGCATTTACAGCTTCTTGTATTTCCTCCTTCGTGACACGCAGGCTTGTAGGCATATACCCGTCCCAACGTTCTGTATAGGCACGTAACGCTACGTCTCCCTGTGTCCTCACATCTGTTAACACCTGTCTTACAACTTTTAACTGTTCCTCATTTCCACCTTCAAGTGGTCTTTTTAAGGAAATACCCTTTGCTAGTTTAGTTATTTTCATTGAATTAAACCCCTTCAGTTACTCATATGTAGCTAGATATGATTACTTTTTTGTTCATTCACACATTTCTTTAATCGTCTAACAAGGTCAATGATGCGCTCACCCTTCATACGATAGCTAACCGGATTAGCAATTAACCGAGATGACACAGTCGAAATAAATTCATATTCAACTAAGCCGTTCTCTTTTAATGTACGTCCTGTAGAAACAATATCGACAATTCGGTCAGCTAAACCAATCATAGGTGCTAATTCAATAGATCCATTAAGCTCAATGATTTCGACTTGCTCCCCGATGCCTTTATAGTATTTCATCGCAATATTCGGATATTTCGTCGCAATTCTAGGAGCAATTTCATTCATATCTGTATTTGGTAAACCAGCTGACGCGATATAGCAATTACTAATATTCAAATCCAGTAATTCATGTACCTCTCTCTGTTGCTCTAACAAAACATCCTTGCCAGCAATACCGATATCCGCTACGCCATGCTCAACGTAGACAGGCACATCCATTGGTTTAGATAAAATAAAGCGAATTTTCTCTTCTGGTATTTCAATCATTAATTTACGCGACATTTCGACCTCTTCTGGTAAATGAAAACCTGCCTTCAATAACATCTGATAGGCCTCTTCAAAGATTCGCCCCTTTGGCATTGCAATTGTTAATTCATTCACTACCAATTTCCTCCTGTCCAACTACAACTACTTCCGTAAAGTGAGCTAAAAAGGCTTCTTCATCGACTAGGCTACTACGCAACTGTAAAGTAGCTAATTTCCCTGCTGCCCGCAATGTGTTTACCTTTATTAAAGCTGCCTCAAATTGTTCTTCATCAAAAAGCACAACAGTTGCTTCTTGTTGCATCTCTGATTGCCCATGTAATGTTTCCAATAAACGATCGACACGAATGCTAAATCCCGTCGCACCAGCCTTTGATCCAAACACCTCTAACAATCCATCGTAACGGCCACCATTTCCTAATGGAAAACCACTACCTAAGGCAAATACTTCAAAAAGCATACCTGTGTAGTAACTCATATGACTTGAGAGTGTAAAATCAAACGTAACATAAGCAGCTAAGTCGGCCATTTCCAATAATTGAGCAAGCTGTTGCATATATACTAATGCATCATTTTTACGAACATATTTTTCAATATCGCGGATATCCTTCACATCCATTGCTTCTTCAATAAACTGGAGGAGGGCATCTGCTTTAGCTTTAGGTAAATTAAATGAATCTACCGCTTCTTCAAATCCAACATAATTTCGGTGGACAAGTAATGTTCTAAGGGTAGTTTGCTGTTCAATACTCTCTGTGTAATCTTGTAAAATGCAGTTTAGTATGCCTGCATGTCCAATCGTTACTTTAAACGCTTCTAGTTTTAAGTGCTTTAAAAGCTCCATTGCTGTCACAATCACTTCTGCATCAGCAAATACAGATTGGTCCCCTATTAATTCAATACCCATTTGATCGAATTCTGCTGGTCTCCCCCCTTCTGCTTCTTGTGCACGAAAAACACTTGCGAAGTAAGCTAAACGTTGAGGAATCATTTCTTTCAATAATTTCGAGGTGGCCACCCGAGCAATCGGGGTTGTCATATCTGGTCGGAGCACTAATGTATTTCCCTGACTATCTACAAGTTTAAATAAATGGGTATCAGCGATCGCAGAAGCTTTTCCAACTGTATCAAAATATTCAACAGCAGGTGTTTTAATAAACTCATATCCCCTTTTAGTTAAAAAATCTCTACCTGTTTGTCTTACCGCTTCAACTTTTTCAAAGATTTGTGGAAAGGTATCACGCATTCCAAGTGGCTTTTCAAACATTTTTATTGACGACATATGAACACTTCCTCACATTCACTTTAATTCACTAGAGTATTAGAGAATTAGATTATGAAAGAATTTTAACTTATTTCTGTTAAACAGTCAACGTATTCCCTCTAATTATCTAAATCTTTAAATTACTTTATGAAGAAGGTTGCAACTACCTGAAAATCTAAAATTAAAAGATTTGACGAGTAAATACCAACAAATAAAAGCTACTCCCAATTTTGGGAGTAGCTTTAGCTTTTTAGATATATGAATTTGATTATTTTTTAGGTGTACACCATTGCACAACTTCATGACGCTTACGCTCTGCCATTTGTTCTGCTGTATAAATAATTTGCATCGGATTTCCTCCTGCTAGACAGCCAGCCGGCACATCCTTATGTACAAGAGTTGCGGCAGAAACAATGGCACCATCTCCAATTGTCACACCTGGTAAAATTGTAGAATTCGCACCAATCATTACTTCATGGCCAATACGGACATCCCCTAAACGATATTCCTCTATTAAATATTCATGGGCTAAGATGGTCGTATTAAAGCCAATTACTGTATTATCCCCAATAAAAATACGCTCAGGATACATAGTATCTGGCATAACCATTAACGCTAGTGAAGTTTTTTCACCTATGGTCATTTTTAAAAATGTTCGATAAAGCCAGTTTTTCACACGTAAAAATGGTGTGAAGCGTCCAATTTGAATGACAATGAAACACTTCATCACCTTCCAAAAGGACACCGTGTCGTAGATTTTCCACAGTGAATTTGCTCCTTCGACACGGTAACGTTCTGTTTTACGCGCCATCTAACTTACCCCTCTTTCACAATATCCAATAAATCCGTCATATGATGCAATATATACTCTGGTTGGAACTGCTGTAAGTATGCCTCGCCTTTAATTGCCCAAGCGACACCAGCTGCTCTGACTCCTGCACGATGTCCTGCTTCAATATCATGCGAGTTATCTCCAATCATAATTGCATCATCTTTGTTGATCCCTAAACGTTCCAATGCAAGTAAAACTGGTTCTGGATCTGGCTTCACATTATGCACATCATCTGTTCCAATACGCACATCAAATAGGTGTGTAGCCCCAAGAATAGATAGCCCACGATCAATCGTATCATTCCGTTTTGTCGAAACAATCGCCAAACGAATCCCTTGTGCTTTTAATTGCTCTAATGTTGAGACAACGTCTGGGTATTGACTAACAAGTTCATCATGATGCTCTATATTCCAAGCTCGATATTTGGCTATCAAAGCTTCCTCTTCACCTGGTGCAATGTCATTAAATGTCTGCTTAAGTGAGGGACCAATGAATTTCAAGCAATCTTTTGGCGAAAATTGCCCGGGAAATCTCTCATTTAAAACATGCATAAATGTTTGAATGATTAATTCATTTGTATTCAGTAAAGTTCCATCAAAATCAAATAGTAGTGCCTTTACAGCCATATGTTACATCTCCTTATTTATTATCTAAGTATTTCATGGCTGGTTTAACCTTTATTCTACGATAAATAATGGCTCCAAGACCTACTACAATACCTATAATAGATACAATTTGAGCTGAGCGTAAATCACCGACTAGGTAAAGACTATCTGTACGCATTCCTTCAATGTAGAAACGACCAATGGAATACCAAATTAAATAACTGAAGAAAATTTCCCCACGATTTAAATTTACTTTTCGTAATATCAGTAAAATAATCAGCCCTATTAGATTCCAGACGGATTCATATAAAAATGTAGGATGTACATAAGTACCTAATTCTTCAATATACATTTGATTGATAATCCAATCTGGTAACATTAAATTTTCTAAAAATTCCTTTGAAACAGGCCCACCATAAGCCTCTTGGTTCATAAAGTTACCCCAGCGACCTATAATTTGTCCAATTAAAATACTAGGTGCTGCAATATCTGCTACTCGTAAGAAGCTTACATTTTTAATACGAGTAAATATGTAAGCCGTCACAAATGCTCCAATTAACGCACCGTGTATGGCAATACCACCATTCCATATCTCAATGATTTTACCTGGATTTTCACTATAGTAATCCCATCTCATTGACACATAATAAATGCGCGCACAAATGATGGATATCGGAACAGCCCACAATAATAAGTCTGCAAGAAAATCTTCAGGCAATCCTCGCTTTACGGCCTCTCGTTGGCCTACCACATACGCTAAAATAATACCCGATACGATGAGCAATCCATACCAACGAACTGGAATTGGCCCCAAATGAAAGGCAATCGGGTTAATTTGTAAAAGTAATAAATCCATCTTTTGCTCCTCTCCAATTATCTGTTACCAAAGATCGGTAAACTTTTAATCATCTAATACATCGTTCGACGAAATAACTTCATCTAAACGTCTTGAAAATTCTTCTGCCGCATTTACACCCATTTTCTTTAATCGATAATTCATCGCTGCTACTTCGATAATTACAGATACATTTCGTCCTGGTCTTACCGGAATTGTTAATTTCGTCAATTCTGTATCAATGATCTTCATCTTTTCTTCTTCTAAGCCTAATCGATCATATACTTTTTGTGGGTCCCAAATTTCTAGCTCAATAATGAGTGTAATACGTTTATATGGGCGGACTGCACTTGCACCAAATAGTGTCATAATATCAATAATGCCGATGCCTCGTATTTCCAATAGATGCTCTAAAAGAGGAGGGGGACTACCAATTAATAAATTTTCTGATTCTTGTCTAATCTCGACACAATCATCAGCTACTAAACGGTGACCTTTTTTGACAAGCTCAAGTGCTGTTTCACTTTTACCCACGCCACTTTTACCAATAATTAGTATGCCGATGCCATACACATCCACAAGTACACCATGTGCAGCTGTCATTGGTGCTAATCGGCCCTCTAAATAGTTGGTCAATCTACTTGAAAATTTGGTTGTTGTCATATGTGTTTTAAAAACAGGAACATGCTTTTCGTTGGAAGCTTGAATCAGCTCCTCAGGTACTTCTAAATCCCGAGAAATTATAATTGCAGGTGTATCTTGGGAACAAAGTAAGCGCATCCGTTCAAGCTTAACATCTGTTGGTAACATTTCAAAAAAGGATAGCTCCGTTTTGCCAAGCAATTGTACCCGATTGGCTGGATAATGCGTAAAATACCCGGCCATTTCAAGTCCTGGCCTTGAAATGTCACTTGTCACAATCGTTCTGCCGATTCCTTCCTCGCCTGCTAATAACTCTAACTTAAATTTCTCCATAACATCTCTCGTTAATACTACAACCAATGAAAAAGCCTCCAATCAATGGATAAAGTTCTCCTTATTTTAGCATGTCTATGTATAAAAGAAATGTATTTACTCTTAATGAAAAAAACTAGCGGCTCTCCAGTCCGCTAGTTTTTGAATTATTATTTTTTAGTAGCTAACCATTTAGCAACTGCTTCAGCATCTGCGCCTTTTACAATTCCTCCAGGCATGCCACCTTTACCATTATTAATAATATCTAAAATTTCCGATTCCGATAAACGAGAACCTACATCGTTTAATGCTGGTCCATTGGCACCTTGTAGCTCGCCACCATGACATGTAACACATGATTTCATTGCGATAGCTTCTCCATCTGGAGCAGTGGCACCTTCATTGTTAGTTGCCTCTTTATTTCCGCCTCCACAAGCTGCTAAGAAAATTGCTGAACCGAACACTAATGTTAACATTGCCTTTTTCATTAGTACCCCTCCTCATAATCGATAATTACCTTACGCCGCCATTATACCAAAATTATGCACGTTTGAAACCTTCTCCTAATACCTCATAGGCATCCGAAACAATGACAAACGCTGATGGGTCAACGCTTTTAATGAGTTGTTTCAGCTTTGTGAATTCTGTCTGATAAACAACAACCATAAGAACTGGTCGCGCTTCTCCTGTATAGCCCCCAAATGCTTGTAACTTAGTGACACCCCGATTAATTTCAGCATAAATGGCTTCACGTACTTCATCTTGTTTCAACGTAATAATATAGACCATTTTTGATTGGCTAAAACCTAGCTGAATAATATCAATCGTTTTGGTTGTTACATAAAGTCCAATCAGGGCATACAAACCTTTCTCTAAATCAAAAACAACTGCTGCACTAATCGCTATGATTCCATCTATTAACAGTACACTTGTACCAAGCGTTAATCCTGTATACTTCGTAATGATTTGCGCTAGTAAATCAGTGCCACCAGTAGAAGCATTCCCTTTAAAGACTAGTCCTATTCCTAAACCAACTACAATTCCCCCAAAAAGAGCTCCAAGCAAAGGATTATCCGTCCAAGGCTCCCAACTATTTGTTAGCAAGACAATAAACGGTAAAGTAATCGTCCCAATAAATGATTTTATGCCAAATTTTTTGCCGAGTAATAAAACACCAGCAATAAATAGTGGAATATTAAAGGCATATTGCACAATACCTGGATTCCAGCCAAACAAACCATGCAAAATTGTACTAATTCCACTTACCCCTCCGGAAGCAACCTGATTTGGTAATAAAAAGACATTAAAACCAATAGCAATCACTGCCGCTCCTACAATAACATACACATAGTCCACAATGTTTTCCCTAACATCATGTTTCATTTCCCCACGCCCACTTCAACTATCAGAATTTTTTAAAGACGAAATGATTATAGCAAATACTTTACACATTGAGAACTTCATCTTGATGAAGGGATTAGCTATTGTTGAGGATAAAAAATAAGCTATCTTAAACGGACGTAAGATAGCTTATTGTAGGAGTAATAGGTATTTATTTAAAATGATTTTTCTGCCCATTCCATTGCCTCATAATATAGATGATCCATATCGTTGAGCTGGATATTTAATTGAGCACTTAGTTCCTCTAATCGTGCCCAATCTAATTTTCCTAGAGCGATACTGAATTCTAGAAATGACGTCATATCTGTTTCATGCCCTAAGATTGTATTGGTAATATCCTCTGAAAATGGTAGCTGATGCAATATGACACTCATGGGTCTTTGCAGTAATGTATCAATAAGTGAGAACATACCTACTAGAAAATATTCCGAAAAATTCTTTTTATAGGATAGCTTGGCTAACTTCTCACAAACTTTTGCTCGAAACAAGGACATACACATTACTTCTTTAAAAAGGTCTGAGTCCGCATCAATATCAATTTCTCGCATCGCTAATAGATAAATCCATTTACGTAAATTGGATATTCCTAATAACACAATCGCTTGTTTTATAGAGCGTACTTTAGATTTTGAACGCTTAGAAGAATTATTAATCATTTGTAATAATTTATACGTCAAAGAAATATCTCGTTCGATATTTTCTGCTAATAATTGAATATTTGGTTCTTCTTCTTTTAACAACGAGATAATATGAATATATTGTATCGTATTAGCAGGGATATCTGTTGCTTTTATGATTTGAGGCTGTTCAAAGAAATAGCCTTGAAATAATACGTACCCAGAAGATTTAGCCACTTCAAATTGATGACGAGTCTCTACTTTTTCTGCAAGCAATTGAATATGTGGGTAATTTCCCTTAACTTTATTTTCAATTTCCATTCTTTTGACCATCGATGTTGCTAGAAAATCAACCTTTATAAAATCAACTTGTTCAAATAATTCATCATAGATGTCAACCTGTTCATCCATAATAAAATCATCTAATGCAATTTGAAATCCATAATTTTTTAGCTCCACCACACGTTTCACTAATTGAGATGTCAGTGGAACATCCTCTAAAATTTCAATGACAACTTGTGAAGGATTTAAAAATTCATGAATGGAGCTCATTAATAAGTTATCAGTAAAGTTAACAAAACCCGGCTTACCCTTCGTTACTTCTTCAAAACCAATTGAAAGAAATGAGTTCACCAGTACATCAATAGTTGCTGCATCTGAATCAACCATTGGAAAGGCATTAACGTTTTTTCCACGATATAACAATTCATACGCAACGACCTGTTCGTGAAGATTAAAAATAGGTTGCCTGCCAATAAATACTTCCATTTCGTTGCCCCCATTTCTCCACATTCTAGTTATTAATAGTATAACATTTTTTACGACCTGATGCTTATACTTCAATATAATTTATCATCACCATTGAAGATTTTCTATATCTTTTTTCTACCTAAAAAAAGACAGTCCCAGTGATGTTGTATCACGTTAGGACTGTCCAAACTATTTGCCAACCTTGGCTTTTATCGCACCTATTACCGCAGGAACGACAGAGATAAAAATAATCAATATAAGCACAACTGAGAAGTTATCTTTAATAATAGGGATATTACCGAAGAAATAACCTAGTAATGTACAGCTGAATACCCATAAAATAGCACCTAAAATATTATAAAGTAAGAAGTAGCTATAATTCATTTTACTTGCTCCCGCTACGAATGGGATAAATGTACGAATAAATGGCATAAAACGAGCTATAACAATTGTTTTTCCACCATGTGTATTGAAGAATTTTTCAGCTGCTTCCATACGTTCTTTTTTAACAACTCTTCCGAGAAGACTCTTTGGAGGAATCGACGTCCCAACTTTATGACCAATATGGTAATTCATTGTATCACCTAAAATGGCCGCTGCTAAAAATACTGGTATTAATATCCACATATCAAAGGCTCCCATTGCAGCAGCCAATGTACCACTAGCGAAAAGCAATGAATCGCCCGGTAAGAATGGGAAAATAACGACGCCTGTTTCTACAAAAACAATGGCAAATAAAATAAGATAACTCCAATTGCCAAAATCACGAATGATTTCTTCTAAATGCACATCTATATGCACAATAAAGCTTATTAACTCTTTAATGAGTTCTATCATGTTTTTGTATGCTCTCTTTCAATAGTATTTTTACCTAAAAGCTTTGACGTAGCCTTACATCAAAGGGTTCCAGTTTTGTACATCTTTTTACATTACTTCCTCACTATATGACAAGCTATTGAAAAGTATGTAGAAGATTTCACAAGTTTGATTTTATCACTTACAGATAACTACTCTCAACTCATTTTACTATTATACGAATAATGTACACAAAAAAAGAGCTACCATTTTTTAATAGTAGCTTTTTTCGTTTTAAACTTTTTCTTTTAAGGAGCGGCGAAGTATTTTTCCAGTCGTATTTTTAGGTAATTCATCCATAATTTCAATTACCTTTGGTACCTTATATTTCACCATATGCTTACCACAATATGATAGAAGATCTTCTGTCGTAGTGGCGGCAACCTCTTTTAAAACAACATATGCATGAACTGCCTCTCCTAAATTAGGATCAGGGAATCCTACTACTGCTGCCTCTACAATATTATTATGGGCAAACAATACTTCCTCGACCTCTCTAGGATAGACATTAAACCCTCCTACAATGATCATATCCTTTTTACGATCGACAATGTAAAAATAGCCTTCGTCATCCACTTTCGCTAAATCTCCTGTATAGAGCCAACCATCACGTATCGCCATAGCTGTTTCCTCTGGCATTTTATAATACCCCTTCATCACGTTAGGTCCGCGTACGATTAACTCCCCAACCTCGCCAACAGGTACTTCCTGACCGTTCACATCGACCACTCTATTTTCCACATTGCTAATCGATGTCCCGATAGACCCAGCTTTACGGTCACGATCCAGAGGATTAAAGCATGTAACAGGTGAAGCCTCTGATAAGCCGTATCCTTCTGATACACGCACATTAAATTTCTGCTCGAAATTATGTAATAGTGCAACAGGTAAAGAAGCTCCTCCTGAAATAGCCAAACGAATTGTCGAGAAATCTTCCGGGTTGCCTTCAGGTAATTGGTATAAGAAATTATACATAGTTGGTACCCCAGCAAAGACTGTTGCTTTTTGCTCTCGTGCTAAAGCAAAAATTTCTGTAGGACTAAATTTAGGTGCTAGTAGCACTGTTGCTCCACTTAATAATGGTGCGTTTACGACAACTGTTAAAGCAAAGACATGAAATACAGGCAATGTGGCAATGACACGGTCTTTTTCTTGAATGTCTAAATAATGGGCAACATCTCGAGCATTTGAATACACATTCTCATGCGTGAGCATAGCCCCTTTTGGAGTGCCGGTAGTGCCCGAAGTATATAAAATAATAGCATTGTCATCATCTGCCACTTCAACAGGCTGTAAAGATTGAGAAGTATTCTTGACGATTTGTGTAAATAAATGTGTTTTTTCTTGCGCTTTTAGTGATAAAGCTGCCACTTTTTCCGCTATATCTGCCGTTGTTTCACATACTACAAATGCTTTTACTTGTGGAAATGCTTGTACACCTTTTTCTACCAATGGCAGTAAAAGATCTAGCGCAATGACCGCTTTTACATCACCATTATGCAAAATATAGGAAATTTCATCTGGTGTATAGATTGGGTTAACAGGGATTGCCGTTGCCCCTATACGCATGGTTGCATACAATGCAATTAAATAATGTGGTGTATTGCCGAGTAAAAACGCCACATGATCCCCTTTTTCAATACCTAAATCTTGTAACCCCTTTGCAAAACGACCAACTGTTTGCTCGAACTCTCCGTATGTCGTATCTTTCCCCATAAAATGATACGCAACTTTATCCGGCTGTTCTGTTGCCTGTTGGCGAACACGTGAAACTAAATTCAATTACACCATCCCCTTATCGTATAAAATGAATCGTTATTCAGTAATATTATATAAGAAATATATCTAAAAAACAATGAGTCTTTTTATTTCATGTCATAAATTACGTTAATTAATTCATTTTTTTCTCTTTTAAACCATTACATCACGAACGAATATGAGAAATGTACCGCCAACGAATTAAATAAAAATACACTACTTGTATTAATACAAAAAAGCCAAAAGCAAAGAATACTTCTTTTACAATAGAAATATTCGCGATATCTTTTAGTATGCCCTGAACCATTAGAAAAGCAAAGGCACTGTGCATCATAGCAACGCCCCACGGTAAGAAAAACTGAGGAAATAAATGACGGTTAACAAGCTTCTTTAACTCTATATCCGTTAAACCCATGCGCTTTAACACATCGAATTTACGCTTTTCTCTTTCTAATGACGTATGCAATTTAAAATAAATAAAGCTTCCTGCGGCCAGTAAGAAAACGGTAGCTACTAAAACACCCACTAATGTAAATAATGAGTAGGTAGCTAATATATAAGAATAATTTAAACCAGCATTTTCAAAGTAAAAAGGACTAAATTTATCCTTTTTAAGAAAATATAAATTGGATTCTAAATAATCTATGTCCTTACCGACTTCTTTTGTTTCCATCCATTGTGGAATAACAAATGTAAATAAATGATAGCTTGGTTGAATAAGGTTTTTCTCAGAAATAGGATGAATAAGCTTTGCAAAATCTTCATCGCTAATAACGATCGAATTAACGCTTACAATTGAACCAGGAAACACAATCTTTGGATAGACACTATCAATCGTAATAGGTATTGAATTCTCTTCAAGCACCGTATGCACAACTCTATTTTTTAATTTTTTTAGAGAATCCTCGGAATAAGGAATAAATACCGCTTCACCAGAGCCAAGATCTAGTAGTGGATAACTATAGGAAGATAGCAAGACATTCATATCAGACTCACGAAAAACCTCTACTTCATTTTGCGTAAAAGAAGATGTTTGCTTAATCACAACAAAGCGGGACAGCTGATAGGATAAACCCTTCTCTTCTAACTGCAGGCGCAATGAATTAATATGCTCCCGCTCATAAGGATTATCAATGTCGCCCTTATAAACTAGACCCAATGGATTTAAACGATCGTATTGGGTTGTGTAGGAAGACATTGTTGCTAATACACCTACAGATAAAAATGCGAGGGTGGACACCATAGTAACGACAAAAAACATCTTCACATTATCCATCATAATATGAGTTTGCTCAGCAAGTGAGAGCAGACGATAACGTTGCCAATGAAATTTACGTTTGCCACGTGCTAAGTCTAAAAAACACGGAACAGAGTCACTGAAAAAATAATAAGTACCAAATGTTGCTGAAAATGGTATTAATAGCGTTAGCCCAATCAAAGAAGTATGCCCCACAACAAACGCTAGAATATAAGTCCCTAAAATTAAAGCAATACCATAAACAGCCCGAATTTTGGAATAGGTTGTTAAACTATTTAAATAATCGCTACCTTTAATAAGATCACGTAATTTCCTCTCTCGTGTAAAATATACACTAATAAAAGAAATCACCACAAAAGCACTTGTGAAAACACCTATTGTCAGTAGAAATGGCTGCCACGAAACATACAATGGTAATTCATCCAAATGCAAAATCTCCCGCACAATCATGAAAAAGAATTTTGAAAATGAAAAACCAAAAACAATTCCCACAATGATGGAGCCCGCTCCAATAATCATTGTCTCAAGAAAGACAAGTTTATTCATCTGACGCTTTTCCATTCCTAGATGCAATAAAATCGCAAATTCATGTGATCTAGCCTCTAAAAAAGCACTCATAGAGTAATATAAAAAGAACAAAGTAAAAAGTACGAGTACAATTTCAGCACCCACCATGCCAATAAGGGACACTTCTCCTAATATCCCACGTTCAATATCGGGATGAAACATTAGCATGGAATAGATAAAAAATACAGCCACAGAAAAAAAGCTCGCCATGAAAAAGGCACCATATATCCGGCTGTTCCGTACGACATTACGGTAAGCGAATTGTCGAAAGGTCACCTACTTGCCCTCCTCCTAGTAAGCTCAAAACATTTAATATACGTTGAAAAAACATTTGACGACGGTCATCTCGATAAATTTCATTGAAAAATTCGCCATCCTTTATAAAGAGCACTCGATCACAGTAACTTGCTGCGATTGGATCATGTGTTACCATCACAATCGTCGTGCGTTTATCCTTATTTACTTTCGTTAAAAGTTCAAGTACATCCCGTGAAGAATTGGAATCTAAATTACCTGTTGGTTCATCTGCTAAAATGAGACTCGGATTATGAATAAGTGCTCGACCAATGGCTGTTCTCTGTGCTTGTCCACCTGAAATTTCATTTGGGCGCTTGTGCAAGAAGGGTGTCAAATCTAACTTTTCGACAATATTAGCCAAACGTTCCTCCATGACCTCTAATGGTTGCTGGTCCAATGTTAACGGCAACACAATATTCTCCTCAACTGTTAGCATATGCAGGAGATTGAAGTCCTGAAAGACAAAGCCAAGCTGCCTTCTTCTAAAATAGGCTAGCTCCGTTGCATTAAGCGTATGTGGATTCATGCCATCTAAAATTATTTCACCACTCGTTGGTTCATCAATAGTAGAAATAATATTCAATAATGTTGTTTTGCCACTCCCGGAAGGGCCCATAACTGCTAAAAATTCGCCTTCTTCCACCTCAAAGCTCAATTGATTTAATGCACGATGTGTGACCTTGCCTTCATAAACTTTTGTCACATCTTTAATTTGTAATATAGGCATGCTAAATTCACCTTATTTCTTCATTAATTCTAATGATTGCGGTAAAAGCCACTGTAATACAACCTCAAAGCCGATTTGAAAATGGGGCTCTGTTAATCCTAAAACGGACTCTTCCGCTACCAAACTAAAACAATGCTCTCCTATAATGACATCCCAGGCATCCATTTCTCCCTCTAGAATTTCACCATAT
Source organism: Lysinibacillus sp. VIII_CA (assembly GCF_049943995.1). Classification (NCBI taxonomy): domain Bacteria; kingdom Bacillati; phylum Bacillota; class Bacilli; order Caryophanales; family Bacillaceae; genus Lysinibacillus; species Lysinibacillus sp. VIII_CA. The sequence continues at coordinate 80,131 of NZ_JBNFXM010000007.1, read as the reverse complement.
ACAGTGTAATGTCCACTATACATAATCTGTTGACCATCGACAGGAAACGCCTGTAATAATGTTGGTTGTTGTAAGTTTAACCCAAGGATATTTGAAAAATGCAGTAGTTCTTCATTTAGCACTTCATTTGCCATGACGAAATTTTGATAAGATACTTGATCACCCTCTTGCAAATGGGTCATATACAGTGCCTTTGTTTTTTCTTTATTTATATTTAATAACCAGCCTTCAATGCTTACTTCTGTCATCCTAGCTCCCCCTAATTTGTAAATGTCACTGTAACAATCGTCCCTTTTCCTACCTCTGATGAAATTGCCAAATCATGTCCAAGCTTTTCGCAAATTTCCTTGGCTAAATAAAGGCCCATCCCAGTAGATTCCCCTGTTTTTCGCCCATTTTCACCAGTGAAAAACGCCTTCGTAACACGTGAAAGGTCGGAAGCTGGAATACCAATTCCCTCGTCGCAAATGGCTAGCTGCACATAATCGTCCTTTTTAATGGCAGAAATGACTATTTTTTTATTGGCTTCAAAAGTGTATTTCACAGCATTGGTTACAAACTGACCGAGAATAAAGCGAAGCCATTTTGAATCACTCGCCACGATAAGATCATCTTCAATATGAATTTCAGGGAATACTCTTTTCGTAATAAATAAACGTTTATTCTCATTAACAGTTGCAGTCACTATTGTCTTTAATGCAACCTGTTCTACTTGCATATCATCTTCAAAGTTTTCTAAACGTGCATTTACAAGCACCATGTCTAAGCCTCTACGTAAACGGTCAATTTCCTCCTGCACATTTTTCTTATCAAGAGGACGGTCATCCTGTAAAAGTAACTCAATGACAGAAATGGGTGTTTTCATCTGATGCACCCACTGATTCATAAATTGATCATGACGCTTTTGACTTGCGTATAATGAATGCAGCTCATGTTGATAAAGTCGATACAACTCATGCATATATTTCTCTGCTTGCATTGCTTCTGGCGTTTTGGCGTTTTTTTGTAGCACATCCTCCATAGCTGTTGGAAGCTGAGATATTTTCAACAAATAACGTTGTCGCATTAAATAGCGAACTAGTAAAAATGAACATAGCAGCACAAGACTAATACAGAAGGAATATATAGCTGTATCGATATTCCTAAACCCGTCTAGTCCATATAAGACCATGATGAAGCCAACTAATAAGAGCTGAAAGACAATAAATGATGCGTAATCTCGTAAAAATAATTTCCAGCCCACTATAGCTCACCCGCACTCAATATGAATCGGTAACCTGCTCCACGCACAGTTTCAATGGTTGATGAAATATGATAATCCGCTAATTTTTTACGGACACGAGTCATATTAACATTCAATGTATTTTCATCGACAAATGCCTGATCATCCCAGAGTTCCTCTAAAAGTTGCTCACGTGTTACTACTTTCGGGGCATTCCCCATAAGCAGTTCCAAAATAATACACTCTTTTTTCTGTAGAGGAATTTCTAATTCATTTTTATGCAGCTCCATCCTCTCTAAATGAAGAATTAGCTGCCCTTGCTTAATTGTCCGCTCCTCTTGCCTTGTAGCATACTCACCATATGTACGACGCAAATGACTACGAATTTTAGCCAAGACAATTTCATAATTAAAGGGCTTTGTAATAAAATCATCGCCCCCATTTTCAAGTGCAAAAATTTGGTCCATTTCACCTGAGCGGGCAGAAATAAAAATAATCGGACACGTTGTATGTTGACGTAATTGACGGCACCAATAGTAGCCGTCATATGAAGGTAAATTTATATCGAGCAGCACCATATGTGGATTAAATGCTGTGAATTCTTCTATAAGATGATCAAACTCTTGAATCGTTTCAACTTCGTATTGATATTTTCTAAGCGTTTCCGCTAGTAATGATGCAATCTTTACATCATCTTCAACTATGAATATTCGATGCTTTTCCATATCAACACTCCTTTCTAACTATATTGTATCAAAAAAAGGTTCGACGACATAATTGTCAGCGAACCTTTAGGCTAAATCATTACACGAAATCGAATTTTTCTTAATAAATTAATTGTAAAAAGTCCTCAGTTGAAATTCCACCAAAATATGTAGGAATATCAATATCCACTAATGCATTAGCAATAGCTGTTCTATCGTGGTTTGTCCCAACTAAACGTTGTTCTATATCAGTCATATCACCTACACCAAAGAAATCTCCAAAAATATGTGCCTCTTCGATGACACCATGATTAACTTCAAGGCGAATATCAATGCCACCTGTTGGGAAACGGTGCGTCTTTTGAATATTAAAGCGTGGTGATTTACCATAATTCCATTCCCATGTTTGATAACGTTCTGCAGAAAGCTTATGAATGTTTACCCAATCTTCATCCGTCAGTTCATAATAACGAATGTTTGTTTCTCCACCGAAAATAGATTTTAAAATTTCAAGACGGAATTCTTCTATTGTCATCTTCTCTTTTAAAAACTCCGAAATGTTTGCTACTCGGGAACGAATAGATTTAATTCCTTTAGATTCAATTTTATCCTTTTTGACTTTTAAGGCGGACACAACAGCGTCTATTTCCGTATTAAACATCAACGTACCATGACTGAACATACGGCCTCGTGTCGAAAATTGAGCATTTCCAGAAACTTTACGCCCCTCTGCAAGAATATCATTACGTCCTGAAAGCTCTGCATTGACCCCCATTTTTGCCAAAGCATCTACTACGGGCTGCGTGAATTTTTTATAATTCATAAAGCTATCGCCATCATCGTTTGTAATAAAACTGAAATTAAGATTTCCTAAATCATGGTATACTGCTCCACCACCTGACAAACGACGGACAACAATAATGCCATTATCCTCTACGTAATCCGTATTAATCTCTTCAATGGTATTTTGATTTTTACCAATAATGATGGATGGCTGGTTAATATAAAAAAGTAGCACTGGCTCCTTTTCCACATCCATCGTTTTAAGCAAATACTCCTCAATAGCAAGGTTAACACGCGGATCATGGATCCCTTTATTATCAACGAAAATCATAGTTTACGTTTCCTCCTTCACAAAATATCCATATTTATTTTAACGTAAATTAGGCATTTTGTGTTGACGAAAAGCATCTGTTATAATACACTAGGAAATATCAAAACAGTAATAGTACAGATGAACTTAAAGGAGGAGTCCACAATGTTAGAAAACGTAGTTGAATTTTTCAAGAATTTACCTGCTAAGCAATGTACAGAGTGCGGTGAAAAAATTGAAGAACAAAGTGAATGCTACAGCAACACTTGTGAAAAATGTAACCACCTGTAAGCATTTGCCTATTCTGTAATTGTCATTTACGTGCCCCACACGTAGCAATCATGACACTCTTCATCATATTTTGATGAACCTTTAATTAAATCTCTTACACTTACAAAACAACAGCTGATACGCTCATATCAGCTGTTGTTTTTTTGTGGTAATTACACAAGAAAGCACCCACCTTAGATGGTGAGTGCTTCAAATACTTTAATTTTCTTCAGCTATTTTTGAGTAACGTTTGTTATGCAACAGCATGAAATAACCGAATGTGATAGCTAAGAATGCTACTAAGAAGCCGGCTAAAACTCCATAGTTTTGCATTAAGAATGATGTATCCCCAGTAGAAATACTTGATTTAAATGCTTGAACCGTATAAGTCATCGGTAATAGTTTGTTAAATACTTGTAATGGTGATGGAATTAATTCAAGTGGGAAAGTACCTGCACTTGTTGTTAATTGTAAAATTAATACCACAATGGCCATGAAACGACCTGGATCACCAAAGATAGAAACAAGCATTTGGATTAAAGCTAAAAATACATAGCTTGTTAATAATGCTGTTACGATAAAGTAGCCCATGTTATTGACTTCAAGTCCTAGACCCCATTTAACAATAACTACTGTTAGTACCGTTTGTACTAAACCTACGACTGCTAAAACAGTCACTTTACTTGTGAACCAAGATGCTCCATTTTTTGGACGGATAGCTGGTTCAACAAGTGGGAATACAATTGAAATTAATAATGCACCTACGAATAAACCTAGAGAGATAAAGTATGGTGCAAAACCTGTACCATAGTTAGGAACATGGTTGACTGACTCTTTTTCAACTTCAACTGGACTACCTACCATATCATAAGTGTCTTGATTAGCTTTTACTTCATTCGCTTTTTCGCTAGCCTCACCTAATTTACCTGATAATGTAGATGTACCGTCAGCAAGCTCAGTAGAACCATCTGCAAGTGTTGCTGAACCTTGTGCTAGTTCACCTGATTTTGAAGCAAGCGTAGATGTACCTTGATTTAATGTCGTTGTACCATTTGCTAATTCATTTAAACCAGATGCCAATGTTTTAGAACCTGTTACAGCTGTAGTTACACCCGCATTTAGCTCACCTAATTTTGCAGCTAATGTTGCATTACCTGCTTGTAGACCTTTAGCACCTTCTACTAAAGCATTACTTTTTGCTGTTAGAGCATTTGCACCCGCTAGCACCTCTGCTTGCCCTGCTGCTATTTGACCTGCACCTGAGCTTACTTGATTAGCACCAGCTTGTAATTTTTCTGTACCTGCAGATAATGTCGTTAAACCGTTATGCACACTAGCACTTCCTGCTTGTAGCTCCGCTAATGTTTGCTTTAATGCCGCTGCTTGTTCCTCTGGCATTGAAGTCATCATTGTTTGTAACTGGTTGGATAAGGCTGTAATGCCTGCTTCCACCTTTGCAGAACCAGCAGTTAATTGGTTAGCTGCACCATTTAATGCACCTGCATTTTCTGCAATAGATGCTGCCCCTGCACTAATTTGTTGCTGTTTATCGTTTAAAGTGTTTAAACCAGCCCCAACTTTTGCAACACCTTGTGTATATTGTGATATTCCTTGTTCAAGGCTAGTTGCACCATTAGCTGCCTGCTGTGCACCTTGTTGTAATTGTACAGTTCCATCTTGAAGTTTAACTAAACCACTAGATAAATCATTCGCACCTTTTGCAGCATCTCCAGCACCTTTTGTAAGTTTATCTGTACCATTAGACAGTTCAACTGTACTTGATGCTAGTTGTTCAAGATAACCTTTTAAATCTTTTGCACCATTTGCAACCTTTTGTGCACCTTCATCAAGCTTATTAGAGCCATCAGCTGCCTCTGTAAAGCCATCTCCAAGTGTTGCAATAGAATCAAATAATTTTTCTGCGTATGTTGCTGAAACTTGTGAATTTACTTCTGCACGAACACGATCCATTGCAGTCTCACCAATTTGTGCACCAAGGAAGTTAAGTCCTTCATTTGGAATGTAGTTCATAACCAATTTTGATGGTTTGTCATCTAATAATGTTGTAGCATGTTCAGAGAAATTTGTTGGGATTTCTAGAATCATATAATAATCACGGCTATTTAAGCCTTTTTCTGCTTCTTCCTTTGATACCTCTATAAAGTTAAACTGCTCACTATCTATTAACTTATCAACTAAGGTGTCCCCTAAGTCTAATTTAACGTCATCCATCTCAGCACCAGTATCTTCATTAACAACAGCTACTGGAAGATTAGGAAGTCCTGCATAAGGATCCCAAAACGCCCATAAAAACATACCTGCATACATTACTGGAATAAATAATACAGCAATGATTGAGACAAGCATTTTTCTTGTTTTAAAGATCTTCAGCCACTCAGCTTTAATCATATAATATCCTCACTCCTAAACTATTTGACCGAAAACGTCATTTGGTCATTTTCATTCAAAAAAATATAAACCCTTCAACCTTTGCAAAATAACACTTGATTCGACACTTTATGGAGTAACGAAATCGAATCAAGTTAGAATTAAACCTCGAAAGATTGTCTCCTTGAAAAGATTAAGAATCTTCTCTTCAGGGATCGCATCACCGTGTAACTCATGCCAATCGACAACAAATGCAAGATAGGCTTTTAACAGTAAGTAACTAACCAGCTCTGCATCACAATCTCTAATTTCACCTTTATTAATACGTCGCTGAATTAATTCTGCAACATACGATAAAATTTCTGTCTCGATGCGTAGGAGCACCTGTTTAACAGCTGGTGTACGTAGTTCTTTTTCTTCCTCTATCAACTTCGCAAATAAAAGATGTTTTTCACGGAACTGTAGCATTTTCATTAAAGCATTATGTGCATTATCCATAAAGCTTGCTGATGCATCCAACACTGCATCTGCTTCACCCTTCATCTCTCGAACAAGTGACATAGCGATTTCCTGAAATAAAATCTCTTTATTTGCAAAGAATGTATAAATCGTACCTTTACCAACATTAGCTATCTTTGCCACTTGCTCCATTGTTGTCGCTTTGTAGCCAAACAATGTAAAAGATTTTGCAGCTGCTTCAAGAATTTCCTGCCTACGATCCATTAGTAACACCCTTTCTTGTTAGGTTATGTACATCTAAAGTACACATTCATAAAAATGACCAGAAAACCATTTCGGTCATCTGGTCATTATCATATTCCTATTTTTAAAAAATTGCAAGTCTTTAATGATGATTTTTTTCATCTTTTTTTTCTTCGTTCTGATCAGTATCGTCAGATGTGCCATTACCATGGTTCATCATATTATTATCCATACTGTTATTGCTCTTTTCATCTTCAGGTAAAACTTGTGTCATATCAGGGCTTCCCGCAATAATTTGTTGCTTCGGCATATTATGAACACCATTTGCTGTTGTATGGGCATACATATAATAGACCCCATCATGATCAAATGTAGTTGTCGCTTTATATACGCCATCTTTCTCTAATTTCCCATCAACCATTTGACCTTCATCACGTTTCCCTGATTCCCACACTTCAAACTCTACTACTGCGTCATCGACATTTTTACCACCCTGCTCAACATGGGCTGCAAGCTCAATTGTTTCATGAAGTGCTACTTCTTTGGGTGTTAAAATTTCAACTTCTGGTATTTGTGGAACTTCTGGCTCTGGTAAAGTCTCCTCCTTGTTTTCTCCACAGCCTACCAACAAGGCAGGAACCGCAATTAGTGCAAATAACCATTTTTTCATTTTTTAATCCTCCATTAATGGCAATGTAATCTTAACGATTGTGCCTTTTTCAATAATACTTTTTATTTCTAATCTTCCCTGTAGCTGTTTTAATAGTTGCTCTACAATGGATAAACCTAATCCACTTCCGCCATCTGCTCGGCTCCGTGCCTTATTAACACGGTAGAATCGCTCTGTTACGTGTGATATATCCTCTTGTGGGATTCCGATTCCATAATCTTTGATGGTAATTTGGGCACTGCCATTCTTTTCAATAGCAACCATTTCAACCTTCGAATTTTCATACGAGTAATTAATAGCATTTTCAATAATATTTATAAAAATTTGTTTAAGCTTTACCTCATCTGCCTGAATAATGAGGGCATCGTCCACATCTAAATGTAAGGTTATGTTCTTTTTATCAGCTTGATGTGTTAAGATTTTTTGAACCTCTCGTAAAGTCTCTCCCAGAGGAATTGGATATACTACAATCTCTGTTTGTTCATTTTCAGTTCTGGCAAGTTGAAGTAATTCGTTCGTCAATCTTTCCATACGATTTGCCTCACGAACAATTAGCTGAATCGTTTCCTCTTTTTGATTTTCTGTTATGATGCCGTTTTGCATTGCTTCACTATAGCCTTTTACATAGCTAATTGGAGTTCGTAGCTCATGAGAAACAGTGGCTAAAAATGTTTTTTGTGCTTCATCCTCCTGCTGGATTGCTTCTGCCATTTTATTAAAAGTGCTTGATAATTTACCAATTTCATCTCGTGAATTTACAGGTACCCGTGTCTCATAATTCCCGAAGGACATCTGTTCCACAGCACGTTGCAAATCGTTTAATGGTCGCATAATATGTCGAATCCCTTTATAAATTAAATAGCTTACAACCATTAAAAATATAAAGGCACTAATAAATAACAGAATCACCCCGCTATTAGCTAATTCACTAATTTTGGCTAGAGGGAAATAAATGTAGATAATTCCTTCTAATCTATTTTGATCGACAAGAGGCAAGACTACAGAAATTAGCTGTCGATCAAAACGAGGCTCATAGCCGATTTTTTGCACATAACTACCAGAAAGTAATTTTTGTCTTTCTTCAGGACCAATTAATGTTTCATAATCTATATCAAATGGAACACAGGCACTTAGTTCACGTGGATTCCTTACTGCAAATATATTTAAATTTGAATAATCGTTAAAACGTTCAATATCAGCAATAAATTCATCCGTTACCTTTCCATTGTTATACATAGTCTGTAGCTTTAGGCCAACCTCAACCATTGTATCTTCCGTATCCTGTACATATAAACGTTGGTACAAAAAATTTGTGAGGACATACATAAAAACAACAGTAATAATTAGAAATGCGAAAATTAACAACCAAATACGAGTGGCTATCTTTTTCATTCGCCAGGATCAAAGCGGTAGCCGACTCCCCAGACCGTTTGAATATGTGCAGCCGCTTCCTTTCCAAGCTTTATGCGTAAGGTTTTTATATGAGTGTCGACAGTTCGAGTCCCACCTACATAATCAATATCCCAAATGCGTTCTAATAATTGCTCTCGTGTATAAGCATTTCCTGGATTTTTCATAAATAAATGGAGTAGTTCAAATTCTTTTAAAGTAAGGGGGATACTTTTTCCATGTACTGATACTTTACGTGCAATTTCATCTATTTTAATGGGACCAAATACAACATACTTTTGCTGTAGCTCAGCAATATTTGCACCACTTCTTCTTAATACTGCGTAGATTCTAGCAGCTAGTTCATCATGTGTAAATGGTTTAACAATATAATCATCTCCACCAAGTGTAAGACCCTTCACTTTGTCCTCATTAGCATCACGAGCTGTAAGGAATATTATCGGGACATTTGACATTGCGCGTATACTTTGACAAACAACAAAGCCATCCTCGTGTGGCATCATTACATCAAGCAGCACTAAATCAATTTTCTCACGTACAATTATATCGTATGCCTCAGTCCCACTCGCAGCAGTATATGTTTCAATATCAGAGTTATTAAGCATCATTTCGATTAGGTTCCGCATATCTTGCTCATCATCAACTATTAATACAGTTGTCATCATTTTTCCTCCCTTACTAACAGCTGAAAAGCACCTTTCCCCACATCAACTGTTTTTTCTGTCTGGCCATCTTTTATAAAGTGCAATTTGTGATCGTCGTAGCCAGCGACCACAATATAGTCTTTAAATTGATTGACCACAAAAGGGTTTGCTCCTACTTCCTGCTGCCATTTTATATGACCATCAAAGTCAGCGACATATAACTCATTATGACCATGACTGACAACAAGTACAGCATCCTTTGTCTTTTTTAACCCTACTGGCATTAATGGCATGTTTATTTCACCATGTAATTGACCACTGTTCAAATCGTATTTTTTAACCGAACTATTTGGCTTACTCCCTTCTCCATGACCACCTATCCAGAGTTCGTCTATCTCGTCTATAATGGCTATCCCATGTGAGGATTTTTGGATCGGCCACTCCTGTTCAATCTGTAAATCTTTCATATTGAGAACAGATAATTTTGTATCTTTAAAATTTATTACATACAGCTTATCCTTATACGATGCCATTGACATAGGATAATTACCTATTCGTTGTGAGGCCAACATGTTTCCTTCATGATCAAAGCTTGTCACTGTATTAGTTTTACTATTCGTTATAAAAAATTGCTTGATATTGTTATCATAATACACATTTGTTGTACCTACCTCTACCTTTTGGGAATAGAGCTTTTCTCCAGTTGATAATGTATAGACATCAATGGTATTTAATTGGTGTCCGTATAAGAGGACTTGATCATCCCCCAGTAATGTTGCTCCTGAGTAAGCTTTATCAAATAACCATTTTGCTAATACATGACCATTTTCATCAATAAAGTCCAAGGATGGCTCTTGAATATTTAATGAAGCTATAAAATTCCGATCACGCTCAATCGATTCATACGATTTTTCAGTACAACCAGCTAACCAAATTATTTGTAGTAAAGAAAAAATGAAGAATGCCCATTTTTTCAACGTTATCACCTCTGCCCCTTTACTATACTTCACAATTGTGAAATCCGGGTGAAACTTGAAAGGTAAATTTATGACAAACCATAAAAAGACATTTCACAATTTAAACGAAGTATTTCAGTTGTATTCATCCAGCCAATATTTCCTTCTATACATATACTACTAGGATAATCGTAAGGAGGAATAAAATGTGGTTTCCATCAGCTTATGTATGATTGTGAAAAATGAAGAGGAAGTCATTGGAAGATGTCTTGAATCTGTTAAAGGGTTAGTAGATGAAATCAATATTGTGGATACAGGATCAACAGATCGTACAAAACAAATTGTTGCTCAATTTACTGATAGAATTTTTGATTTCGAATGGATCCATCATTTTGCCGCTGCCAGAAACTATTCCTTTCAGCAAGCAACGATGGATTACATTCTTTGGTTAGATGCAGACGATGTATTTTTAGAAGAAGATCAAGAAAAATTTAAGGCGCTAAAGAATTCTCTTTCCGCTACTATTGATGCCGTTTCAATGAATTACAATCTTAGTTTTGATAGTGAGGGAAATGTAGATGCTTTAATAAGAAGAAACAGACTCGTAAAGAAAGATAAAAATTTCCAATGGATTGGTGCTGTCCACGAATATTTAGAAGTGGGTGGAACACTGTTGGATAGCGATATAGCCGTAAGTCACTTGCCACTAACGCATGACCATTCACGTAATATAACGATTTATAAAACATTAGTGGAATCTGGTAAAACATTATCACCAAGAGATACCTTTTATTTTGCCAATGAATTACTAGATCACGGTCAATTTGAAGAAGCCATTTACTATTACGAATTATTTTTAACCTCAAAACTAGGCTGGGTGGAGGATAATATTCGTGCTTGCTTTAAATTAGCGGATTGCTATTCAAATTTAAATGACCCGGAAAACAATTTTAGTTCTATATTAAGAAGCTTTGAATACGATATCCCCCGCCCTGAAGCATGCTGTCGCCTAGGTTATCATTTCATGGAGCAATATAAGAATTATCAAGCTATTTTCTGGTACGAACAAGCACTTATCATTAAACAAAATCCTAACGCTCCTTTTCAAAATAAAAGCTTCTCAACTTGGCTTCCTCACTTACAGCTTTGTGTTCTATTTGACAGACTTCAAGAATACGAACTCGCAAACGCACACAATGAATTAGCTGGCTCCTTTATCCCTAACGACGCAAAAGTTTTACACAATAAAAAGTATTTTCAGCAAATCTTAAAGTCTAATCAGACGGATTCCTAGAAGTTCTAATTGCTAGTTTAAACAGGACAAAAAATTACGTATTAGTATTTAGTAGAACATTAAAAATCCTTAAACAATGTAACAAACTTCTATTTACTATTATTTAATAGTTATGTGTCTACCTCTTCTATCAATTCACAGAATACGATATTTGAGAGGGGAGGTGAGACTTTGCATTTTGGAAATTATTTAAAACAAGTATGTAATAAATGTAATTCTTTTCCTTGCTGTTGTAGAACTGGACCTATTCCAAGTTGTCCAGTTTGGCCTGTAAAACCTACCGGACCTACTGGGGGCATTACTGGGGCAACGGGAAGTACTGGGGCTACTGGGGCTACTGGGGCTACTGGGGCTACTGGCTCTACTGGCTCTACTGGCTCTACTGGGGTTACTGGCGTTACTGGGGCTACTGGCGCTACTGGCGCTACTGGCGTTACTGGCGCTACTGGCGCTACTGGGGCTACTGGCGCTACTGGCGCTACTGGCGCTACTGGCGCTACTGGCGCTACTGGCGCTACTGGCGCTACTGGACCTACAGGCGCTACTGGTTTTACTGGACCTGCGTTTACTGAAGGATTCTCTGCCTTTAAAAACACGTTGACAGTTAGTGGATCTACTTCAATCACTAACTGGAGTGTAGCGTCACCATACTTTACAACACCTGCTTTCAATCCAACTACTGGAATATTCACTGTACCAACTACAGGTAGGTATTCCTTTGAAGCAACCATTAACTACTCCACTTCTGCGGCCATTACTGTTACTTTAGGAGCGGGAATAAACCCTTCATTTGCAATTAGGCAAAATGCTACTACAAATTTAATTAGTGGCTTGTTCCCTGTACTAAACGTCAATGTGGCACTTGTATTAACGTTACGAGCAGTTCTTGGAAATGGCACAATCACTTTAGCAGGAGAAGTGAATTTAAATGCTGGAGATACGATTGATTTGTTCTATGAAGCCAATGGATTAACTATCTCTCTTATACTAGGCGGAGCAAACTCTGGCGGTATCGTTTGGTCATGTCACCGAATTTCTTAGAACCACGTTATTCAAATTTTCAAAATATAGTTATGGAAATAGCAAACTATGAAATAGTTAGTTTGCTATTTCTTTATATTTTGAACTTACTGCAATAAAAAAATAGTACAAACATAATGTTTGTACTATTTTGCTTCTACTAACAAAAAATTTCCACCAACACTTCCTCAGCAACATGTTTACCTTGTTGCACACATTCGGGGATGGATATTCCTTCGAATGAGCTACCTGCTAATTTTACAGTTGGAAAATGTTCTCGTAATTCCTGCTTTATGCGTTGGACCTTCGCCTCATGTCCAACGGTGTATTGTGGCATTGCATTTCTCCAACGTGTAACCACTGTCGTTACTGGTTCTCCATCTATACTGATAGTTTTATTTAAATCCTGTAGCACTGTTTTTTCTATCTCAGTATCTGATAATGCGACAATCGCCTCATCTCCAACTCGACCAATGTAACTACGTAATAGCACATAATCATCAGGCGTGGTACCCGGCCATTTTCGATTCATCCACGTACATGAAGTTATTGAAAAATCACTATTTCGAGAGACATAAAAAGATAGCGCGTCTAAATCACCAAGCTGCTCCTTTTTAAATGCCATTGTAACGGTTGCGATAGTTGCAGCTTTCATTGTCCCTAGTTCATTTAACAAATTATACTTACTGAACATCTTATCCGCCATATTAAAGGGTGTAGCAATAATTACTGCATCTGCTTTAATATGTGTGAAATTGTTAAGCATTACATGTACAGACCCATCTTTTCCATGTTCAATTTCTTCCACTTTGACACCTTTCATTACTGTCCCAGGAAGTAGAGATTCCTCAATACTTTCGATTAAGGTTTCAAGTCCATTACTAAACGTTTGAAAAATCCCTTTATTTTCATCAATAACATCATTACTCAAGAAATTTGTTCCTGCCTTTTTCATCCCTACTAATAAGCTACGATATTTTTGCTCTAGATGATAAAGCTGTGGAAAAGTTGAACTCATACTTAATTGCTCAATATCCCCTGCAAATGTCCCTGCCAGTAATGGTTCAACTAGGTTTTCAACAACCTCAGCGCCAAATCTTCTTCTAAAAAATGACCCCAATGGTTGATCATCGTCCTGTACGGAACGCGGGATAAAAAAATCACCCGCCGCGCGAACTTTACCACTTAGTGAAAACAAACCTGATGTAATGAATGACGAGATATGTGGCGTTTCTCCTGATAATAAATGGCTTGGGATTGGGTATAACTGACTTCCGACAGCTACATAGTTAGGTCCTGCATTACTTGTCATGATTTTTTGTTCAATACCGAGATCCTTCGCTAAAGCATTTACATAATTTTCTCGGTCAAAAAAAGATTCTGGTCCACGCTCAATAATAAAACCATCTTTTCTTAGTGTTTGAATTTTTCCGCCAAGACGTAATGACGACTCGACAAGTACGATATCTAATGGCAATTCTTTTGTGCTTGCTTGTTTTTGCATATAGAACGCAGCTGTAAGGCCTGTAATACCACCACCTACAACAACTACCTTTCGTCTTTTCTGAGTCACCAACATCATCACTTTCTTTTCGCTTAGCTTAATTTTTTATAAATCGCATCGACCATCGCATCAATAAATAAAGGGTGTGTATTAGGCATTGACGGACGATAGTATTTTGCGCCTAGTTCATCACAAACAACTTTACATTCAAAATCATTATCATATAACACTTCTAAATGCTCTGTTACAAAACCTACTGGTGTATAAACAAATGAACGGAAGCCTTTTTCTTCATAGAGCTCGCGTGTTAAGTCTTGAACATCTGGACCAATCCAAGGCTCTGGCGTCTGTCCTGCTGATTGCCAACCGACCTCAACGTTTTTCAAATCAGTTGCTTCTTGAATAAGTCGAGCTGTTTCAATTAATTGATCCTCATAAGGATCACCTAAATCTTTAATCTTTTCAGGAAGTGAATGCGCTGAAACAATTAAGCAAGCTGTTTCACGTTCTTCTTCTGACATTGACTTAAACGTATCATTGACTTGTTGTTTCCAATACTCAATAAATTTAGGTTCATCATACCAAGATTCTACTGATGTAATCGTTAAGCGATCCCCTGCTGCTTCTACAGCACGGCCATTATAAGATTTAATAGAGAATGTTGAGAAATGAGGAGCTAAAACAATGGATACCGCTTCTTTGATGCCCTCTGCCACCATTTGCTCTATTGCATCCTCAATAAATGGATGAATATGCTTTAAACCAATAAACAATTTATATTCTACAGTATCCTGAACTTCATTTAAGCGGGAACACAATGCTTCAGCTTGTGCCTGTGTTGCTGCCGCTAAAGGAGATAAACCTCCAATCGCTTCGTAGCGACTACGTAAATCTTCTAAATGCTCTTCCGAAGGTTTGCGACCATGACGAATATGTGTATAGTAAGGTTCAATATCCTCTTCTTTATAAGGTGTTCCGTATGCCATTACCAATAAGCCTTTAACTTCTTTCATTACCCTTTTCACCTCTAAAATTGTTTTATGTTTTATACATTATGTGATAAAAAGAAGCTGTCCAATCTATTATCTTGGACAGCTCCCTTTCTATGATAAAAATTTCATACATAGAAAAGGACATAATTCACATTTGAATTCGCTTTTTTAAGAACGAGCTTGTATTTGTTGTGCACTATATTCATGAATAAGTGTCGTTAAACGTTTTAAGACCGCTGGATCAACCTCAGGGAAAACACCGTGGCCTAGGTTAAAGATATGACCTGGCATTTCTAAACCTTGATCGATAATGTCCTTAGTTCGTTTTTCAATGACTGACCAATCCGCCAATAATAGAGATGGGTCTAGGTTACCTTGGACTGGTTTTGTAATGCCATTCGTGCGTGCTTCTTTTATTGGTAAACGCCAATCTAAGCCGACAACATCAATCGGTAAATCATTCCATTCCTTCGCTAAATGACTTGCACCAACACCGAACTGAATTAATGGCACGTTTTCTTTTTGTAATTCCGCAAAAATTCGCGTCATAATTGGTTTTATAAATACACGGTAATCCTCCACATTTAAAGCACCCACCCAAGAATCAAATACTTGGATTGCTTTTGCACCAGCTTTAATTTGGGCAGTTACATCTGCAATAATCATGTCAGCAAGTTTATCCATTAACGCAAACCAAGCTTGCGGTTCTGACACCATGAATGATTTTGTTTTGTTATAGTTTCTAGAAGGACCCCCTTCAATCATGTAGCTGGCTAGTGTAAATGGTGCTCCAGCAAAACCAATCAACGGGACATTTAATTGCTCTTCTGTCAAGATTTTTATAGTCTCTAGTACAAAGGGAGTATGCTCTTTGGCATTGAATTCACCTAAATTGTCTACATCTGCAACTGAACGAATTGGATTAGAAATAACAGGACCAACACCTGCTTTAATTTTTACATCTATGCCAATTCCAGGTAGAGGTGTGACAATATCCTTGTATAATATAGCTGCATCAACGTTGTAATTTTCAACAGGTAGACGAGTGACATACGCACATAGTTCAGGTTGATGTGTAATTTCCTCTAAAGAATATTTTTCTTTGATGGCACGATATTCTGCCTGAGAACGCCCTGCCTGTCGCATATACCATACTGGCGTGTGTGTCGTTTTTTCTCCACGAGCAGCACGCAGAAGTGTGTCGTTAAAAGTTGTCATGAATAATTCCTTCCCCTCGATAAATTCATTACTATCCATACGCTCTCGGGTAATTGTTTCCAGATTTCTTTCTGTTTACTCAAATAGCTTCTCTTCAAAATCTGCAATACCCATCAGAGACTTTATCTTGAATCAGTGGGCTTACCACTTTCTATAGCGGAAAGAGTCTTCTGTATCTTATCCATTGTTTTAGTACAAAAAACATTTGCTGAATCAAGAAAAAAATGTATTATTTATTCCATTATTATTGATATCCGTTTCCAATAGTAAACGCTTCCTCTGTTATTGTATAGTTATCCTAGTGAAATGTCATAAAATTGTTCATTCTAGACAGATTCTTTTTAGTCAAAGCTTAGACTTATGCTAAAAAGGGTATAATCACGCTATAATTAGCAAGATTCATAAGGAGGATAAATTGATGAATATTTATTTAACTTCTGGTACTGGTGATTTTTTAGAGCAACTGAAAAATAAGTATCCAAATGAGCATATGATCTTAATTCACGGAGAGGGAAACTCCGTATTAATTCATGAAACAGAAGGAAAATCTGTTTTTGCCACACCCCGCAAATTTGAAGTGTTAGATTCGGTAAACGAGCTAGAAGAACATGGATTCTTTGTTCTTAATAATATTCCCGTAACAGATGAAGGTCGCCCTGTTTTCGAGCATCGCTTTTTACAACGCTCACATGCCATTGAAGATGAGCCAGGATTTGAGTCCTACCGATTACTTCGTCCCATCAAAAGTGACACTTATATTGTCATGACTCAATGGCATGGACCACACTCATTTGAAGCTTGGAAAAGCTCTAAAGCCTTTGAAAAAGCTCATGCTAAAAGAGATGATTCAACAGGAGTAAATCAGCAGAACATTTTCTCAGCAGCTTCCTACGTAACAACTTATAGTGCTATGCCCAAAGAGTAATCAGAATAGATCTACAACAAATAAAAGCTCATCTTCTCAGTGCAGTTCTGGGAAAATGAGCTTTTCATTATTTAGATACTTTCGCAGTCAATTCGCTAATTACTAAAACAATAACAACTACAATGTAAAACATAGGCTGTGTAATTGCACATAATCCAACGATGATTGCTTGTGTAACCATAGCTAGACGTACAATTTGCTTCACAGCTAGTTGACGAGCATTATCTGGCAATGGAAACAGCATATCCATGCGGAATTCTCCACTTGATAGTAATGCTTGCTTTAATTGAATAGTCGTTGCAAAGCTTAGTGCCCCAGCTACAATCCATGTAACTATCGGAATGTCTACAAAGGCTGCAATCACTCCTGCAATTGCCGTAAGACGGAGCCATAAATAAAAATGATCATCTGTACGGACAAAGGTGCGGAACACCAAATATTTTTGAGAATTTTTTTTACCATATGGTACGAATTTATAGAGCCAGTCCATCCATCCTCGACGTCGAATGCTTCCATGTAGATGGGGTACCTCTGTAAAGTAATTTGCAAAACGATAAAAACTCATCATACGATTTTGTTCAAGCTTTACAAAATGTTCATAAGGTACTGGTTCGCCGACAGATTTTTTTCTAAAGACAATCATATAAATGATGCTAATGACTGTAGCCACAATGGTTAGGAGCAACTGAGCTTGCAGACCCATATAAACAGCTGCAGCAAATATTATTGCTCGAATCAGCCTGTCCACCCAAACCATTTGACCACGTTCACTATATCGATAGCTAAATTCTCCTCGAACACTTATATATTTCAGTACAATCACTAGTATGAAAATGGACCAAATTTCAATTGTTGTTAAATCAGTCACTGCTTTTAATAACGGGATACTGACGATGTAGACGATTGCTACAATCCACACCTGAGACCAAAATGTCCAAGCTAAAGCCTTGCTGAAATAATGTGACATTTTAGATTCTAGGGGCAATAGGTATACCTGGTCTGGCTCTCTCAATAATGTAGTAGGACGACTAAAAGCCAATAAAATGCCTATAAAAACAGCAATAAGTATTTCAGCTGGGAAATCTGTCTGTACAACTTTCAACCATTCACTATATTGGTAGCCTCCTGCTCCAATTAGAAATACAAGCACAATGGCAATATGCCCTGTAAAAATAAATTGCATATATTTTTGTACTTCTCCTATATAATGCATGAAGCGAGAGGACCATACATCACGCAAGTTCTTCATGGTCCCGCTCCTTTGTCATTGCAATATAAAGATCGTCTAACGTTGCATTAGGCATCGCAAATGTTTGACGCAAATCGGCCATCGTTCCTTGTGCTCGAACTCTTCCTTCGTGCAATAATATAATTCGATCACAATGCTTTTCGGCTGTTGATAAGATATGCGTAGACATTAATATGGAAGCACCTTCTTTTTTCTTCTCATCCATTTGATCTAATAATGATTGAATCCCCAGAGGATCTAACCCCACAAAAGGTTCATCAATAATATAAAGACTAGGATTAATTAGAAAGGCACACATAATCATAACCTTTTGACGCATTCCCTTTGAAAAATGCGAAGGAAACCAGTTTAATCTTTTCTCCATTCGAAATTCCTTTAAAAGTACCTCAGAACGAGCATCTAGAGTTGCTTTATCAATACCATAAGCCATCGCTGTTAATTCTAAATGTTCCCTTAATGTTAGCTCATCATAGAGCACGGGGGTTTCAGGGATATAAGAAAAGGCTGTACGATACTTGTCCGTATCTTCCTTTAGCGTTACCCCATTAAGGTAAATATCCCCTTCCTTTGGCAACATTGTTCCAATTATATGTTTAATCGTTGTGCTTTTCCCAGCTCCATTCAAGCCAATTAAGCCAACAAGCTCTCCTTTTTCAATAGTAAAAGATAAATCTTTAATAACAGGTTTTCTTGTATATCCACCTGTCACATGCTGTACCTCTAATACTGACATATCCTCACTCCTCTTCTTGTTTTATATTTTATCAAAAATTAGCAAATGATACAGGTTTGAGTATGATAGAATGAATTTACATATACGTTAAGGGGGAAATTCTCATGAGCGATTGCCTATTTTGCAAAATTATCGATGGATCCATTCCAAGTACAAAAGTTTATGAAGACGAACATGTCTATGCATTTACAGACATTTCGCCAGTTGCAAAAGGTCATACCTTACTAATTCCAAAGCATCACTGCCAAGATCTATACGAAATGTCAGAGGATGTTGCACGTAATTTATACGCTGTTGCACCGAAGATTGCGAATGCCATAAAGGCAGCGTTTGAGCCAATAGGTTTGAATACAATTAATAATAATGGGGCGGCAGCTGGACAAACTGTGTTCCACTATCATCTACATTTTATTCCGCGTTATGACGAAAAAGAAGGCTTAGGTTTAGTTTGGCAAACGCAAAAATATTCACCTGAACAATTGGCTGATGTGGCCGAAAATATTAAAGCTCATTTATAATTTTTTGTCATATATTAACATTTTAATAACCCAATTACTGTATTGCAAATATAAAAATTTTAGCGTACAATCACAAATAAGTTTCGCTAACGGTCACGAGGACACGTTGGGAAACTAATAGATTAGCTCAGTCGAGGAGAGATTAAAAATGAATACAAAGAATTTAGTATTAATGGCCCTTTTAGTTGGTATCGGAGCGGCACTATATGTCGTGACACCGGGAATGATTAATGGCATGAAGCCTGATTTCATGTTAACAATGATGTTCATTGGCATTTTATTATTTCCTACAGTGAAAGAAACGTTTTTACTTTCGCTAGCAACAGGGGTACTTTCAGGTTTGTTCACAACATTTCCTGCTGGTCTAGTTCCGAACATTATTGATAAAGCGGTGACAGGCTTTGTGTTTTTAGCTGCTTTAGTTATTCTAAAAAGGATAGCAAAGAGTTTCGCTGTCTCTGCATTTTTAGTTGGTTTGGGTACTATTCTATCAGGTACAGTCTTTTTAGCAGCAGCACTTTTTGTTTTCAATGCAAATGTAGGTGCAACGTTTACAATGCTATTTATTGGGGTTGTCCTTCCAGCTGTAGCATTTAATGTCGTTGCTTTTGTTATTATTTATCCTATTGTAGCAAAATTAGTGAAGCGCTCTAAATTTGTAACAGCCATTTCTCAGATTTCATAACTATTGACTTTAAACATTTAAAAGAAACTGCACTGTGATGATCTATCACTCGTTCAGTTTCTTTTTCTTTTTGTATTCATGCTTTTCATGGTTTAATAGTAGATAAACATGACAAGAAATGAGGTATATATTATGAAAGCAAAACCATTTTTAATTGGACTAGCAACAGGTATTATCGGTGGAACAGCTGCTGTTTTGTTCTCAACTCCACAATCAGGCCAGCAGTTACGTACAACTTTAAAACAAAACGTAGATCAAACAAAAGGCATGCTCCTCGATGTTAAACAACAAGTAGGGACTGTGAAACACTCTGTCAATACTTTAACAAACGAAGTTAAAAATAATATCCCACAAATAATAAATGATTTAAAACAAACAATTACCACTTTTTCAGAAGAAATAGAGCCAAATAAAAATAATTTGCAACAAGAATTAGATGCTTTACAGAATTCGATAAGCGAAATCGAGAAAAACATTGCACAATTCACAGAAAATAAGGAAAAACCACAGAAAAAAATAAGCGACTAAAGTCCTCTTTAGGAGCTTACTTATCTATTTTTTCATCAAAAACTATTGCTATAATATTATTTTTTAACCACTTTTCAATTTTTGAATTTTTCTAACTTTAAACTTTTTTTCTTTACTGCTATAATATTTTTAAAAATGTGAAAGAAAGCAGTAGGTGATGGTATTGTCAGAGGAATTATACACACAAAAAGAAGCTATGCTTTATAGTCAAAGAATCGCGCAATTATCGAAAGCACTATGGAAAGCGGTTGAAAAAGATTGGCAACAATGGATTAAACCCTATGATTTAAATATTAATGAACACCATATTCTGTGGATTTCCTATCATTTAAAAGGGGCATCTATTTCCGATGTAGCAAAGTTTGGAGTCATGCATGTATCTACAGCATTCAATTTCTCCAAAAAATTAGAAGAACGTGGCTTCCTTAAGTTTTCAAAGCGAGATGACGATAAGCGCAATACGTATGTTGAGCTAACTGAAGCTGGTACAGAGCTCATTGTAGAGATGAATAAAAACTACCATAATACTTATCATTCTGTATTAGAAGGATCATTGGCCTTAAAGGACTTATATGGCCGTTTCCCAGATTTTTTAGACGTAATGGCTGTCATTCGTAATATTTATGGTGAGGATTTCATCGATATTTTTGAACGCTCCTTCCAGCATTTTCGTGATTCCTTTGACACGCTTGAAGAACGTCCAACTGTAAAAGGATAAATAAAACTATCGTACAGATATTTTCATGGGGATTCTTGTTGTGCTAGCAGGAATAAATTATGTGAAAGGAGGTATTTCAGAAATATTTCTGAAGTACCTCCTTTCTCTTGCATTCTAAGACAATTCAATTTACATTAAATAGGACACTTCCTATTTTCGGAGTTGATAATAAACTATGCACTGTTGGAAAATTTTAAATCTTGAACATCATTACGGCACTACGCGTATTATTATAATGGGTGTTATTACTTTTTTATCCGTTTTTTCCGTATCGTATGTGACGTTTAATTTATTTAATGAAGAGCACTACACCGATCATTTATTCTGGCTCTTTGTAATAGCCGTATTAACACTTTATCCGGTTCACAAGTTTCTACACTTTTTAGCTCTGTACGATTTACGACAGCATCTTAAATTGCGTGTCCGTACGCAATTTTATCTAATTCCTGTTCTACACATGCGTATTCATGAGCCATTATCCAAAAATCGCTATATACTAGCACTTCTTACGCCTTTTATCGTTCTCAATACTAGTATTATCATAGGTACTTGGCTACTACCAGCCTATACACATTACGGTACATTGCTGTTAGCATATCACTGTAGTCTATGTTTAATTGATATACTTTACGTGAAATATTTATTGAATTCACCAAAAAACTCACAAATTGAAGAAACACCAAAGGGCTATGAGATTTTAGTTCCACCAACTGTTCACTAAATTGCTTGTACTTGTTTTTTAATGGCGTTCTTTGTTATGCTATTACTATTGAAAGAGGGGAGGAATAGACTTGCTATTAATGATTGTAGTTCTATTCTCGGTATTCTATTTATTTCAAATTAACCGTATGACATATGCTCTATGTATGCGACGTGAAATTCCCGAAGAAAACCAGCCAAAAATATTCCGAACTATAAATATACTTATTACCATTTTACTTGTCTCATTTTATATTGAAATTTTATATGCAGTATAACAATCGAAAAGTAAAATACATTCACGTCCGCACGCTACAAGATAAGTTGAGTCCCCATTAAACAACTTGTTCAAACCATTACTAACGGCTTGGATCTTTGGCATGCGGCGTGAAGTACTAACATTGTTAAGAAAAGCTAAGAGTTAAAAGAGCTCTTAGCTTTTCACTGTTTTATTAATTAGTATAGGAACGCTGCACCAACGATAATTAATAAAATAAATAACACAACTAATAAAGCAAAGCCTGAGCCGTAGCCACCGCCACCGTATCCTCCGTTGCCCATAACTTCACCCCCTTTCTTTTCTATATCCTATGCGCTTCAAAATTTGAAATATAGGCAATACTCAAGGGGGAACCATTTTGTTTTTAAAACGTTTATGTTATAGTAAAAAATGGACGAAACCATGTTAGGAGAGAATATCCACTATGAAAAAGACAGTTTTATCTTTAACTTTAGCTGCTTCTGTTTTAGCGCTTGGTGCGTGTAGCGGCGGAGATAGCAAAGCAATCGTTACTTCTAAAGTTGGCGATATTTCAGTTGCTGACTTTAATGAAAAAGCCAAATCTTTAACAGGCTCATATGTATTACAGCAAATGGTGACTGAAAAAGTATTGTCTGACAAATATGAAGTAACAGATAAAGAACTTAAAGAAGCTTACGATACAACAGCTTCACAATTTGGTGATGGTTTTGCACAAGCACTAGCTGAAAGTGGCTTAACAGAGCAAGGCTTTAAAGATTCATTACGCGTTCAACTTCTTCAAGAAAAAGCTTTAAAAGACCAAGCCATTAAAGAAGAAGATGTGAAAAAATACTACGAGCAAATGAAAACAGAACTAAATGGTCGTCATATTTTAGTAGCAGATGAAAAAACAGCAAAAGAAGTCATTGAAAAAATAAAAGGTGGCGCTAAATTTGCTGATGTAGCAAAAGAGTACTCTACAGATACAGGCTCTGCACAAAAAGGCGGCGAGCTTGGATGGTTCTCAGTTGGTTCGATGGTTGATGAGTTTAACGATGCTGCTTATGCGCTTGAATTAAACACTTTAAGTGAGCCGGTAAAATCTAGCTTTGGTTATCACGTAATCGAAATTACGGAGAAACGTGACGTGAAAGATGTTGGTTCATTTAAAGATGAAGAAGAAAAAATTCGTACAACTATGTTAAGTAAACTGAACCAAACAGGTGAAGCACAAACTATTCTAAAAGACATCGTTGCGAAAATGGCAAAAGATGCGAATGTTAAAACTTCTGATAAAGATTTAAAAGATTCCCTAGAATTCTTTACGACTACAAGTGAAGAACAAGCTAAAGCGGCTGAAGAAGAAGCTAAAAAAGCAGAAGAAAAAGCTTCTAAGGAAGAATCTAGCGACAAAGCAGAAGATACAGATAAAGAATCTAAATAATTCAGATGATGTCCTTTTCCATTTAAAGAGCGACATCCTCAAAAAAAGGGAGCATCTCATAATACAGATGCTCCCTTTCTCTTTTGTTATTTTACTTTGAACTGGCTTATTTCGGCTTGTAAGTCATTCGACATCGTCTGAAGGACATTTGCTGCACTTGCAATTTCCTCGTTAGACGCAGTTTGTTGCTCTATAGAGAGCGCGATATGCTGTATACCTGAAGATGTGCTATTTGCAATATCAACAATTTCTTTTGTTGCAGAATCGGTTTGGCTTGCCTTGTCATTTACACGCAATACTATATCCGTAACTTCCTTGGTACGTTGGCTAATTTGTTGTAAATAATCTACAATATTTTTAAAGGCACCACCTGTCTGCTCAACAGCCTCTCGCCCTTCCTCCACAAATTGTGTACCACTATTAATAGCAGAAACTGCGCTTGATGTTTGACTTAAGATATCATCTACTAATGTTCTAATATTGTCAGCAGCCTTCCCAGATTCCTCTGCTAGTTTTCTTACTTCATCTGCCACAACCGCAAATCCTTTTCCAGCCTCTCCTGCACGTGCCGCCTCTATGGAAGCATTCAGTGCAAGCAAATTTGTTTGATCCGTAATACTTGTAATTAGTGCCACAATAGTACTAATTTCCTTCGATTTTTCCCCTAGCGCATTAACAACCTCTGTTGATTGGTGTACAGATTCATTAATGGTATTCATTTTTCCAATCGTTTGTTCAATTAACTGTAATCCTAAATCAGCCTTTTGATTCGTTTCATTCGCTATATCTGCAACTGCCTGGACTGCGGATGAAGCATGGTCCATATCTTTGGAAATTAAGTTAGCGGAGTCCGATAATAAGTCCATTTGCTTCAATTGCCCTTCTGCACTAGCAGCAATTTCTCTAATGGCAACAGAAATGGTTTCAACTGTGTTACTACTTTGCTCAGTAATAGTAGTAAATTCATTTGTAAAAGTAGAAACATCCGAAGATGCTTTATTCGCCTTTTCAATAACTGTACCTATTTGCTCTAACATATGATTAAATTCCGTTGATAATTGACCAATTTCATCTTTCAATTTATCATCTATACGAACTGTTAAATCGCCATCCGCAGCTTCCGTCATTGCTTTTAAGACGCGCTTTACACGTTTTAAGACGATATACCTTGTACATAAAGAAATAATAACTGTACCAATAAATAGCGAAATAAATGTATTAATGGCCACTCCTGCACTACCATTTAACGCCACTACCTTTTCGATTTGTTGGCTGACGAACTCAGATATATGTGAGCTAATAAATAAACTGATACCAATAGCTAGTATCATTTTGAAAATCAAGCTTTTCCAAAATTTTATTTTACGTGAAACAAGTCCCTCTTTATCCATTGTTTTTCCCCATTCCTATAAATTCTTCCTATATTCTAAAATAAATACAGTACTGGTACAATGGATAGGTACTGAAATTCCACAGATATATAGATAGACTTATATAAAAGCTCGCTCATCCAGTTATTTTGAAACAAAAATTTCACAAATAATGTGTTGAAAGATTAAAATGTTGGCTTATAAAATGATCGATTATCCAGAGGGAATAGTCGCTCTGTAAATTCACCAGGTGCTGTTTTACCTAATGCTCTAGTTAGCATATTCATCTTAGCATCGATGTTATCAATATAATGTAAAATTTCTGCTTCTTGAACCATCGGCTTTTTCGGACTACCCCACTCTTCTTTGCCATGGTGAGATAAAACCATATGCTGCAAAAGCATCACTTCTTCACCTTCAATTTCTAGTTCATTAGCAATCTTAGCAATTTCATTCACCATTATCGTAATATGTCCTAAAAGGTTTCCCTCCACTGTGTACGTCGTGGCAACTGGTCCAGACAGCTCCACCACTTTTCCAATATCGTGCAAAATAATACCTGCATATAATAGATCTCGATTAAGAGTCGGATATAAATCAGCAATGGCCTTACCTAGTTTTAGCATAGACACCATATGATCTAATAAGCCAGAAGCATAATCATGATGATTTTTAGTAGCCGCTGGGAACACTAAAATGGCATCCTGATGTTTTTTAATGGTCGCTCTCGTAATACGTGAAATATTTGGGTTTTTAATATCAAAGAAAAATTGATTTAATTCTTCAAAAAGTTGTTCCTTTGGTGTTGCAGAGGAGGGTACTAAATCATGAATGGCAACTCCTTCTTCTGGCTTTGCCACACGAATGGCTTTGATACGCAATTGATTTTTCCCTCTATAGTCGTGAATTTCTCCACCGACACGTACAATGGCTTCAGCATGATACATCTTTTCATGATCTTCATTTGTATCCCAAAGCTTAGCCTCAATATCTCCACTTTTATCTTGTAATATTAGCGACATAAATGGCTTCCCAACAGTAGTAACTCCTTTTGTCGCTTGTTTAATTAATAAATATTGATCCACTGATTCTCCAACCTGAAGCGTTGTAATTCCTTTCATGTTGACGCCACTCCCCTTTCATTTGCTAGTGCTCCTACATCTATAATTTGCTCTTTTGGCCAATGTTTGAGCATTTCATCATGGCAAGTAAAATATAAAATTTGACGTTCATATCCTACTTCTTTCATTAATTGTACCATTTTGTCTGTACGGTTTCGATCAAAATGGACAAACGGATCGTCCATAATAATCGGGAATGGCGCAGAGGTTATCAACGTTTGTGCAAGTGCCAGACGTAATGCAATGTAGGCTTGCTCCTTAGTTGCCTGCGATAATTCAACCATTTGATAACGGATTCCCGCCACATCTTGCGCCATAAAGTAGCCTTCGTCGTGAATCGTAAGTTGAACGTAGCGCCCTCCTGTAAGTAATTGGAATATTGCATTAACCTTCGATAAAACATGTGGTAATTTTTCTTCCCGAAGACGAAATAATGTTTCATGAATAGCAGTCGCCACAGCCTTTTTCGTTGCCCAATGCTCAATCATTTGCTGTAACTCCGATTTTTCCTGCTCAAACTCTTGAAGTAGTTGGCCATATTTTTCATCATTTAATAGCTGTTCTTTTTCAATTTGCAATGCAGCACGATGTTCAAGACATCGGTCTATATCCATTTGCAAAGAAGCTTGCTCCTGCTCTAAAACCCGCATATCCTCGATAACAGAGTCCTCTTTTAAACCAACATTTTCAGATAAATCCAACGAGGCTATTTGAGCCTGAACCGTTTGAAGCTCTGTCATTATTTTTCTTTGATGTTCAAATTGCTCATATCTCTCATAAAAAGCTTGCTCGTTTTGCACCTCCGCTTCGTTCAATAGCTGCATCATATCAGCTGTATAACGATCTATTCGTGTTTGTCCACTTTGTAGCTTAATCTTGATGTCAGCTAGCTGAGCTTGTGCTTGCTGCACTTGCTGTTGCTGTTGCTGTGCGTCCAGATAGGCTGTTCGTAGATACATATATATTTCATGTTCATTATAATTTTCATTTAATACTAGTTGAAGCTGTTCATAAAGGCTGTTCTTTTCATCCTGAACTTCTTGCAAAAGGCTTATTGAGCCCTCCCTTTTAACCGCCAATTCTTGAACACTTCGTATACGCATAAATAATTCGGGCATTAACGTTCTAGCTATCGTACCTTGTAATCGATAGCGTTTTAAAAATTGCTGCAATGACTGCGTAGTTTCTTCACTCTCCAGCTCCGCTTGTTGAATTTTATATTCCAATTGAGCATATTGTTGCTCCTTCTCACTTTGCTGTTCATGGACATGTAACCAACGATCCTCCAATCTTTGTTTCTTTAGGAGTATAGTTTGTACAGTCATTTCATCCTGCTCTAATTGTCGTAAGAGGTGACTATTTTCTTTATCGGACGTCTCCGTTGCTGGTCTAACAAACTTTATCAACCAAATGGTTATGATGGTCAAAATAGCACCAATAATGGCCACTGCCACATTTTTTTGGAATATCCCATAAACAAATGATAATAAACCAATTAATAAAATCATCCAGGAAAAATAATTAGGCTGCCTTTGTTTAGTCCGTTGCGATTTGGCAGCACGCAATTGCTCTAGCCTCCGCTTTTGTTGAGGCCACTGTGCTAAAATATGTTCTTCTTCCTTTGTTAATGACTCCTGCTTTAGCCTTTGCTTTTGTTGCGTTATGGCATCTAATGCTTGATGGACTTGCTCTAGCGAATGTAAATGAAACTTTAGCTCATCCTCCGCCTCCTCCAGCCTTTTTAATTGCTGTTGAAATTGCTGTTCCTGCTGTAAGGATACTGTTTCTCCAAGAAGAATGTTCTGTGCCTCTTTTTCTTGCACACCTAATAAACGAAACTGCGCATCTATTTCTTGCTCAAGCATAAAGAGATCATCCCGTAAGTTTTTCTCCTTCACGATCAGCTGATGCCATGTTGCCTCTTTTTGCATAAGGCGGCCCATTTCATTTACAGTTTGCTCATTCACTGTCGCGAGCACTTTGTCCTGTAGCAATTGATATTGTTCTTTTAATTGCAGCAACTGCTGACTTTCATGTAAAAGTCGGTCCTTTACTTGTTCATATCGTCTTACACCTTCTGCTGGAAATTGAACATGCGGATCATTACCTAATGCTTGCTGCAACATCTGTTGTTGCTTGATAAGAGGCAAGGCCTGCTTTTGAACCGTTAAGTATTGCCATTGTTGTTGTTGCTTTTTTTGAGTGGCATAAAGTTTCTCAAGGTTTTGCTCAAGAAGTTGCAATTGTTGTAATTTATCCTCAAATGTTTGGATCTTACCTTGCTCGTGTCTAATCATTCGCTCTAGTTGCTTTAACTGCTCAATTTTTTGATTGATTACTGGAACTTTACCTGTCTTCTTAAATAGCTCATTGGCCTCTTTATCCATTTTTTTCTCAAGAGCAGACAAGTGCTGGATACCTGTTGTACCAGAGGAGAGGAGAAGATGTGTTAGTTCCTCCTCAGACATTTTTTCAATGCCCTGAAGCTCATGCAATGAAAAGGAAAAAATGGATTCAAAGGATGCTCTAGAATAGCCATATAAAAGCTTAGCTAACAGCTCCTCCTGTCCTGTTGTACCATCTTCAAGATAAACAGTAACATCACCTGCAGCCTTGCCTTTCACACGCTCAATAATGCATGAACCATAAATAGGGTGTAATAGTGTCAGCTGACCACCGAATTTCGTCGATGCTTTTGGTTCATATTTGCGCTGTGTCTGCTGTCTTGTTGGAAAGCCAAAGAGCATTTGTAAAATAAATTGCTGAATCGTTGTTTTTCCTGCCTCATTTAATCCATAAAAAATTGTAACGCCTTCATTTAAGGGAATCGTCACGTTTTCATGCTTACCAAAGCCATAAATTTGTAGTTTTTTGATTGTTAGCATGTGCATCACGCCCTTTGAATTTCTTCCGCCAATAGTGACTGTGCATTGTGCGTTAGATTCTTTATATCCTTTTCAGATAAAGGCTCAATCAGCCGAGCGCCACCAGCATACTGGTATAAGTCTTTTAGTATATCCTTCCAGTCATTACTATCCCATTGCTCCATTAAACTTACGACTGACTGCGTAGCAGCAGAATATTCACCATGAATCGAAGGTTTTTGTAACACCATTTTTTGTACCCAACACATTGGCTCAATACCCTCTTCTGCCTCTCGAATGGTATCCAGCCAAGTGTCCACCGTCGCATGCTCAAACAATGCTTCTGTTTGCTCATCAATATTTTTTAAATAAAGCTCAACTACCGCCGCTCCCCATGAAGTACGATTGACAGCAATTGCTTCTTCACATCTTTTAAGTAATTCATTAGCATGAACGATATTTGTACAATCCACCTCTATCGTGGTATAAACAATAGCGGAGGTAGGAATAAAATCTAATTCACATGCTGTTTGAGATAAAGTTACATCATAGCAACCTTTTATTCCTTGTTCTTTACGATGACGACTTTGAATATTGCCTGGATAAACTATAGGAGGGTTTTCATGTAACAGTTGTCGTTTATGAATATGCCCTAGCGCCCAATAATGATAATTCTTTTCAAGCAGTTGCTGTTTGGTAAATGGCGCATACAAAGCATGTGACGTATCACTAGCCTCACTGCCATGCAACATGCCAATATGAATTGCATGAGAATCTTGAGCGATTGGAAACGTATCAATAACAGACTCCTTCAGGTGGCGTTCACTATAGCTGAAGCCGTATATACAGACTTGCTGACCACGGATTTTCAACTGGACAACACTTGTTTCAGCCGGTAATTCATAAACATTACTTGGTAAAGAAAAACGTGTCCAAGTTCCTTTTAAATGATCATGATTCCCGTAGCTAATAATTACAGGAATATTGTGTTGAAAAAGTTTCTCCATTGCATCTTGAAATTTTCTTTGGGCTTGTAAACTGCGATTTTCACCATCATAAATATCTCCGACAATTAATAAAAAGTCTGGCTGCTCCTGAATTGCCTTCTGAATAATTTTATCAAAAGCATCAAAGGTACTTGATCGAATTTCCTTTAAAATGTGTTCAGGTAAGCTAAATAAGCCCTTAAATGGACTATCCAAATGTAAATCTGCCATATGAAAAAAACGAATTTCTGACATCCAATCACCCCAACTATAGATATTTCCCACCTCAGTTAGTTACTACAAACTATCAACCAAAGCAGTCATATATGATTACAAAACCGAATATTTGTTCTATTTTATCATACTTCCCTATTTATGAAAAATGGTAATGCTTAAAAAAAAGCGTCGACTTACTTTTTCCACAATTTTCGTAATTCATCAAATAGTTTACTAGTTTTACCGTGAAGTTTATAAATCTTCTATGTATAATAGATATATATTTAAATAAAAGGGTGGGGTTTGTATGGAGAACTATCGTTTCACAGCTTTCGAAAAAACAGGGGAAACATTGTTTGATGAAACATGGACATTTGAAAATGACGAAGCTGCTAAATTAAATGGCCAACAACAAATTGAAGAAAAAGGTGTTGCCAACAAAACTCATCGTCTAGTAAATGCTTCAGGTAAATTAATTTTATTCCATGTTTAATAATTGAGAAAAGGCACGTAGGATATCTACATGCCTTTTCTTATTTTTATTTTCCTACAAAGACAGGTGTTCTTTTCTCTACAAAAGCATGAATACCTTCTATATGATCTGTCGTTTTACGCATTGTTGATTGTCCTTCTGCTTCTAGTGCAAGGATATTTTCCAGCTGTGGTAAATTTTGAGCATGTAAAATGTTTTTTGTCGTAATCATAGAAGAAATAGGTGAAGCAAGCATTTTACCCACAAGCTGATCTACCATTGCAAATACAGTGCCATCTGGTGCCATATAGTCGATTAATCCTGCATCTAATGCTTCATTTGCAGTAAGCACCTTCCCTTCCCAAATCATTTGTTTTGCTTTAACAGTCCCCACACGTTCCTTCATAAAGAAGTGACCACCTCCATCTGGAATCAGTCCTATCCCTATGAAGTTCATAGCTAGTTTACTATTTTCACAGGCCACAACAATATCCGCCCCCAGTGTTAAACTAAAGCCAAGACCTGCCGATGCGCCATGAACTGCCGCAATGACTATCATTGGTAGCTGATAATAGGCCTTAACGATGCGTGTAAGATAACCCATCGCCTCATCAATATTTAAAGGCTTAGTTGAATCAAGCATCGCCTTAATATCGCCTCCAGCAGAAAAGACCTTCCCTTCTCCACGAATAACAAGTACTTGTATATCTTTTTCCTGTTGCAAAGCCTCAAAGCATTCAGCGAGTTCTCGCATCATAACGTCATCCATCGCATTCATCGCCTGAGGACGATTCAAAGTTAACGTTGCACGTCGATCTAGCTTTTCTACAGTAATTGTTGAAAATTCCATCTCCATTACCCCCAAATATGAATAGTCATTCACTATGTACTATTCGTGTTTTTTTAGTAAACTCCTTCTCTGCTAAACAAATTTACCTTCATTATGCTATATTAAAGGACGAATATTGTTATAAAGGTGGTTACGTATTTTGACACAAAAAGACTATCGTATATTACTTTATTATAAATATGTTACGATTGAAGACCCTATAGCATTTGCTGAAGAACATTTAGCAGTATGTCAAGAACTCGGACTTCTTGGCCGCATTTTAGTTGGTCACGAAGGGATTAACGGAACGGTTTCGGGGACTATTGAACAAACAGATGCTTACATGAATCATATGAAGGCTGACCCTCGCTTTAGTGATATCATGTGGAAAATTGATGAAGCTGAAGGACACGCTTTCAAAAAAATGCACGTTCGCCCTCGCCGCGAGATCGTTCACTTAGGCTTAGAAAATGATATCAATCCCTTAGAGATAACAGGGGATTATTTATCTCCTAAGGAATTTATGGAACAAATGCAAGAAGAGAATACTATTATTATCGATGCACGTAATGACTATGAATACGATCTTGGCCATTTTAGAGGCGCGGTTCGACCTGATATTGAAAATTTCCGTGACTTGCCAGCATGGATGGAAACACATAAAGAAGAATTCGCTGATAAAAAGATTTTAACTTACTGTACAGGTGGAATACGCTGTGAAAAATTCTCTGGTTGGTTAAAACGTGAGGGCTATGGAAAAAGTGTTGGTCAATTACATGGTGGAATTGCCACATACGCAAAAGATTCTGAAGTAAAGGGGCAACTTTGGGATGGGCAAATGTTTGTTTTTGATCGTCGTCGCAGTGTGCCAATCAATCAAGTGGAGCATATCGTTATCGGAAAAGATTATTTCACAGGTGAACCTTCCGAACGTTATACGAACTGTGCAAACCCTGAATGCCATAAATTAATGCTATGTGAAGAAAAGCATGAAGCCTTTTATATGCGCAGCTGCTCTGATGAATGCCGTCGTGCCAAACGTAACTTCTTCGTGGAGGAGCATGGCTGGACGGTTCATCAAATCGAAGAACAAATCGCTAGAATTGCAGTTGTCCAAAACGCAAAATCATAATCGCTGTCATTATTACTTGGTGACAAAAAGAGCATCGTTTATAACGATGCTCTTTTTGCACTGGCATTACACTTCTGCTAAAAAACGCCCTACCTGCCTACCACTAAATAAACAGCCACCAACAAACGTACCTTCTAAAGCGCGGTAGCCATGAACACCACCGCCCCCGAAGCCGCTTACTTCACCAGCAGCAAATAGTCCTGGAATAGGCTGACCATCCATCCCTAATACTGCTCCATTTAAGTTTGTTTGTAAGCCCCCTAAGGTTTTTCTTGTTAAAATATTTAATCGTACCGCAATTAAAGGCCAATTTTTAGTATCTAAAATTTTATGTGGCTTGGCAACACGGATTAGCTTATCCCCAATATAATTTCTGGCACCATGAATGGCGTTCACCTGTATATCTTTTGTAAACTTATTATCCATTTCTCGATCCCTCGCTAAAATTTGCTCTTTAATTTTCATGAAATCGAGTAAATCATTGCCTGCTAGTTTATTCATTCCATTTACTAGTTCTCTTAAATCATTTGCAATCACAAAATCCTCACCATGATTTTTAAAGGCTTGGATTGGAGCAGGTGGTCCGGGCATGATCCTTTTTAAAACATCACCAATGCTTTTGTTTGTTAAATCCGGATTTTGCTCCGAGCCAGATAAAGCAAATTCTTTCTCAATAATTTTTTCTGTTAAAATAAACCAGGAATAGTCATAGCCTGTTTTTTGAATCGTTTCTAGTGTACTGAGCGTATCGAATCCAGGGAAATTAGGCGCATGAAATCGGTTACCTTCTGCATCAAACCATAAAGAGGAGGGGCCTGGCAAAATTCGTATTCCATGATTAGGCCAAATCGGATCCCAATTTTTTAATCCTTCTGTGTAATGCCACATACGATCACGATTCACAATACGTCCCCCTGCATGCTCTGTAATTTCAAGCATTCTTCCATCTACATATGCAGGAACACCACAGACCATATTTTTAGGAGGGGTCCCTAATCGTTCTGGCCAATTTTTTCTCACTAAATCAAAATTGGCCCCGATACCACCACTTGCCACAATAACGGCTGCAGCCTCATACGAAAATTCTCCGACTCCTAATCTTGAACTTTTTTCCCCTCGACTGATAAAGGTTTCTGCTAGTACTGTGCCACTTATCCCCATAATCTTTCCATCTTGTTGAATAAATTCATCCACACGATGTCGTGGTTTAAACTCAATATAGCCATCTTTTATTGCCTTTTTAACTTTATCCACAAATGGCTTGACAATGCCTGGACCTGTTCCCCATACAATATGAAACCTCGGCACTGAATTCCCGTGTCCACCAGCATGTGAGCCACCCCGTTCTGCCCAACCAACAACAGGGAAAAATTTAATACCCTTTGACTTCAACCAATGATATTTTTCACCCGCAGCAAAATCGACGTAGGCCCTCGCCCATTTGTATGCCCAGGAATCCTCATCTTCTAAACGATCAAAACCTGCTGTCCCTAGCCAATCCTGCCATGCCAACTCCTTACTATCCTTAATGCCGAGCCTTCTTTGTTCAGGAGAATTTACCAAAAATATGCCACCAAAAGACCAAAATGCCTGTCCCCCCATTGAATTTTCAGGCTCTTGATCTACTAAAAGTATTTTTTTCTTTGCATCGACTAACTCGCAGGCTGCCACTAAGCCTGCCAGTCCGGCACCAACTATTGCAACATCGTATTTCATTACTACACCCCCAAATCAATCATCCTTACTTTAAATTCTTCTCTACTAGTCTATTTACCTTCTAAAAATCAAAGGTTTGTCTAAAATGTGACAACGTAAAACGTTCGTCTTCTTTCATAAAACGATCCAGTTCTAATTTAGAACACTTCACTCATTCCATATAATTACCATATAATATTTTCGCAATAAACTTCATAGAAGCTTGATAAAATCAGTATTTACAAATATCGTTAGCGCTTTCATTGTGCACTCCATAAAGACGAACATTATACACTTAAAATACATAAATCATTCGTATATAAGTATTTTTCAGACTTTTGAAGTCATGTTTTTTTAGTTTTTTTAGAATTATTGTTGACAAAGGTGAACAATAGGGATTATGATGTTAACAAATTTAATCATAAAAAATATAACGACGGAGACACACTAGTCGTAAGAAAATCCAAAGCGAGCTGATGGTTGGTGTAAATCAGTGATTTCTACGATAATAGTTCCACTCCTGAATAGTTAAGCCGAACCATCTAAGTAAGCTTATCCGTCTCATGCACGTTACGCATATTGCTAAGACTGCAAGAATAAATTTTTCTAGCAGTGATTAAGGGTGGTACCGCGAACCAATGTTTATACAGCCTTTCGCCCCTTACAACACAATAACTGTGTTTGTAAGGCGTGGAAGGCTTTTTATATTGCTTTCGATTCGGAAAGGAGATTGTTTGCATGCTGTAAGATGTTAGAATTTTACAAATTCCAGACTGTCGTAGTTAAAACCACAATTACTATTTATTAAAAGGAGCTAATTATAATGATTACTGCCACAAAAACAATTAACGTATTTATCGCTGACCCACTAAGTGAGGATGGTATTTTCCCATTACGCCAGGAACAAGATTTAGATTTAAATATTATCGTAGACACTGGTCTAGCACCAGAAGAATTAATGACTAAAATTGCAGATGTAGATGTGTTACTTGTTCGTTCACAAACTACTGTGACACGAGAAGTAATTGAAGCCGCAAAAAGCTTAAAATTAATCGGTCGTGCTGGTGTAGGTGTCGATAATATTGACCTTACTGCTGCCACTGAGCATGGTATTATCGTTGTTAATGCTCCGGATGGTAACACAAACTCAGCCGCTGAACATACAATTGCCATGATGACATCACTTGCACGTCACATTCCACAAGCTTTTAATACACTAAAAAATGGGAAATGGGACCGTAAATCTTATGTGGGAGTAGAGCTAAAAAACAAAACTTTAGGTGTTGTAGGCTTTGGTCGAATCGGTGTTGAAGTAGCTTACCGCGCAAAAGGTCAACGTATGAATGTTATGGCATATGACCCTTTCTTAACTGATGAGCGTGCAAAAGAATTAGGTGTCACTAAGGCGTCAGTGGAAGAAATTTGTGAAGCAGCCGATTTCATTACTGTACACACACCACTTCTTCCTGAAACACGTAATCTCATTAATAAAGAAAAATTTGCGATGATGAAAGATGGCGTACGTATCATTAACTGTGCGCGTGGCGGTATTATTAATGAGGATGACCTATATGATGCTATCGTAGCAGGAAAAGTTGCTGGTGCTGCCCTGGATGTATTCGTATCTGAACCAGCGACAGACCATAAGCTTCTTACTTTACCTCAAGTAATTGCTACACCTCACTTGGGTGCGTCTACGATTGAGGCACAAGAGTCTGTAGCTGTTGATGTGTCAAATGATATTATTAAATTTTATAAAACAGGTACTGTGACAAATCCAGTGAATATGCCATCTATTCCGAAAGAACTTCTAGCACAAGTTGAACCTTTCTTTGAATTAGCGGAAAAACTCGGCTCATTCTTATCACAAGTAACAACAGAGCCCGTAAAAGAAATCAACTTATCTTATGCTGGGGAAGTAGCCAACTATGATGTCCGTCCATTAACTTCAAATGCATTAAAAGGTTTATTAGCTAAAAATCACGGTAATCATGTGAATGATGTCAATGCTCGCTACCTGTCTGAGCGTATTGGTATGAAAATTATTGAGCATAAAACGACAACAGCTAAGGGCTTTACAAGTTTAATTACCATCGAAATTATTACTGCGAATGAAACACACACTGTAGCTGGTACATTATTAAACGGCTTAGGTGCACGTATCGTCAAAGTAGAGGACTATGTTGTAGACGTTATTCCACAGGGTCATCTTCTTTACATTAAAAATACTGACAAACCAGGTGCAATCGGCCGTGTAGCAACTAAACTTGCGGAAAAAGATATCAACATCGCAACCATGCAAGTTGGCCGTGCCCAAGTTGGCGGAACAGCGGTTATGATGTTAACAATAGATAACGTTGTAACAAATGAGGATTTAGCATTTGTGGCACAGCTTGAAAATATTGATGAAGTAAAAGCCATCAATCTATAATATGTAAAGTGAAAAGCAGAGGGTTTCCTACTCTCTGCTTTTTTGGTAATTAATACTTTTATGAAGGGTAATCTGACGAACTTCGCAGGCATGGTCTGCCTTTTTAATATTTCTACAAAAAAATGTACTGCATCCTTGAAGGTGCAGTACATTTTTTTAAAGCTGTTTCACAAGTTTTACTAGGTCTGTTAAAGAGCTAATCTCATAGGTTGGTGTCACAGCTCCATTGGCCATATTATTATCGCGGTTAATCCATACGTTTCGCATTCCTACGCGAGAAGAGCCTAAAATATCAGTATTGAGATTATCGCCAACCATAATGGCATCATCCGCTGTAATGCCTGTTCTCTCCATCACATGCTCAAAAATAGAAGCGTCTGGCTTACCTTTTCCAAAGTCTCCTGAGATAATAATATGATCAAAATACGGCGCTATTTCAGGCGTAATTTCTAGCTTTAAATTTTGCAGACTAGGTGCACCATTGGTAAGTAAAACAAGCTGGTACTTCCCTTTCAATTCGTCTAACACAGTAAATGTATCTTCATATAAAAATGGTGATGCTTTGCGCTCAGCTACAAAGCGTTCTCCTAGCTCTGCTCCGAATTTTGCATCCTCTATACCAAGGGCGCTTAAACCTTTTGTCCATGCTGCCGCACGATAGCCCGGTACAAGCCTCTTCATGGCTTGAAAGGATTCAGTAGGGTCATCAAATGTTCCCCATAGACCTTCGAAAGGATTGATACCAATTAATACCGTATAGTCATACGTTTCATAGCCTTCGTATAACGCACGAGCCTCTTGACGAACTGCTTCTTCTAGCTCTGCAGAATTCACATTATGTATCGTAGCAGCATAGTCACATGTTTTTTCAAAAGCAGTTTTTACTGATTTTTTATCCCATAGTAATGTATCATCTAAATCAAAAATAATAGTGTTTATCGACATTTTGTCCGTACGCTCCTAGCTCCTGATTAATACTATTATTTTAGCATATTTTCAAAATATTTAGGATAACAAATTATGTCCAATTCCTCTCAAATCCCTTACACCTAAACATCTATCCAAAGAAGGCTGATGGACAGGACATTGCTCAATCAAAAAAACAAGCTGCGGGTAACTTCCACAGCTTATCATTTATTATTTGTTTTTATGACGTAAACGGTCCATTAAATTCTGGATATCGGCTCTTTTTTGTTCCGTTTCTTCTCTTAAAATCTCAATATGGTACATGCCATCTATTTCTTCTATCTGTACACGATCCCCAACAAGCACAGGCTTGTTCAAAGCTGACTGTAAAATAATAATTTGTTCTTCTTCCTCAGGATACTTTAAAAAAACAGCATAACCGTCTTCAATCCGATCTAAAGTATATTTAGTCGAGCTCACTAACAAGTTCCCCTTTCTCATTCCGTAATTGCGCAGCATCTCCATCATTTAACCAAATCTGTTTAGTGGTCCATTTTAAATAATTATCCCCTTCACGAGCATTAGCCCCGCTAGTAACATAAATAATTTTACCAGGTTGTAAGGATAGATTAGGAAAATTAAAGACTTGATTTCCTTCCAGAGAAATGAGCTGCCAATCGTTTAACGAAACAGCTTGTTGACCGTTATTTTTAATGCCTACAATTTCTGTCACTAAATCTTTGCTGACAATCTCAACAGCAGTTGTTGGTTCAACCGTGGATGGTTTTTTTTGAGTTACAGCCCTCTTTCCATTCACCGTGTAGTTTACCCCATTTGTTGCCACTGTAATCGTTCCTAAATCCGCAGTGGCATAGATGTTACTACCAATAGCTTGCAATCGATTTACTACTTCTGCATGTGGATGTCCATATTTATTATCTTCACCATAGCTTAATATAGTGACTTCTGGCTTCACTGCACGAATGAAATCTTCTGAGCTACTGGTATTAGAACCATGATGCCCTGCCTTCAGAACAGTAGCTGTTACATCATTTGACATCATTTCCTTCTCTAATGCTATGCCAGCATCTCCCGTTAATAAAAAGGATACATTGCCATAAACCACTTTTAAGACAATGGAAGCGTCATTATTATCGGTTGCATGTTCATTTGCATTTAAAACCTTCACCGTTACATCCTTATCAAATTCAATAAAATCTCCTGTTTTCGGCACATAATAAGGTATGTTTTTTTCATCAATCGCCATCAGCATTTCTTCAAAAGTTTGAGAAGTATGTACTTTGCCCGAATCATAAAATTGCTCAATAGGGATTGCATGTAACACTGGAATGAGCCCACCAATATGGTCAGCATCGGGATGTGTCGCCACTACCTTATCAAGTTTGTTCACACCAAGTTCCTTTAAATAAGAAACTACCTGTTGTCCTGCACCTTTCACACCAGCGTCAATAAGCATGGTTTTCCCATTTGGCGATTCAATTAATATGGAATCCCCTTGTCCCACATCCATAAAATGAACTCGCATTTCATCGCCAGCCGTTACAGGCACCCGCTCTGTCTTAATTGCTTCTGTACAGCCTGCTAATAAAAAAATGCAAAGGAGTACTACTATTAATTTTCTCATGTTACTAACTTCCTTTCTATTTTTCTATTATACAAAAAAGAGAGCTTCCCATGGGGCAGCCCTCCTTGTACTTTAAACAAATATCCACCATAAAACCATTGTAATCATGATTGTGACAATGCCCTGTAGTAATGTAGCAACGGTTTGTGCCTTATAAGCTTGAGTTACTTCCATTCCACTATACTGTGTAATTACCCAGAAGAAACTGTCGTTCACATGGCTAACCGTCATTGCACCAGCTCCAATGGCCATTACTACTAATGCTAATGGGACAGCGCCCTCAATGCCAAGTGTCACGAGCATTGGTGCTACTAAAGTAGACGTAATGACAAGCGCTGTCGTCGAAGATCCTTGAGCAGTTTTTAAGGCAGCTGCTACTATAAACGGTACTAGCAAGAACAAAGTACCTGATGCAAACATCCCCAAGTCCATTTCCTGTAGTATTTCTCCAACACCAGCATTTTTAATAACTGTTCCAAACGAACCACCTGCTCCTGTAATAAGTAAAATAGGCGCGGCTTCTTTTAAACTTTCACCAATCCAGCCCGTTAAGGTCGTTTCACTAATTTCAGGCAATAATAAAAAGGCAGCTGCTACACCTAAAAATAATGCTACTGTTGGCGAACCTAAAAACTTAAAAATCGTATTGAATGTTGATTCGGGATCACCCGCAAACGATGCTATTGAGCCAAGACCAATTAAAACAATAGGTAGAACGATTGGTAAAAAGGCTTTAAATGTTGAAGGCATTTTGCCAAAGGATTTAATGACTTCCTCATAATCTAATGCCTCTACCTCATCTTGGGGTACACGAATTTTGGTTGCAACTTTCACTGACCACATATAGCCTACAAATGTAGCAGGTATAGCTACTAATAAACCAATGACAATAACTGTCCCTAAATAATTGGCCGCCCCAATATTTCCAGCTGCTGCGATGGGACCTGGTGTAGGGGGTACTAATACATGTGTTGCAAATAACCCCGTCGCTAAAGCTACAGCCATGGATGCAATCGTTACATTAGCCCGTTTTGCTAATGATTTTTGCAAACTCGATAAAATAATAAAACCTGAATCACAAAATACTGGGATAGATACGATGTAACCAATTAAAGACATCGCAAGTTGTGGACGTTTTGGACCAACGATGCGTAAAACTACTTCTGCCATTCGATAGGCAGCGCCTGATTTCTCTAAAATTAAACCTATAATTGTTCCAGCGATAATTACTAAGCCAATGCTCGTCATTAGACCACCGAAGCCAGTGTTAATACTTTCTACCACTGTTAATAGTGGCATTCCCGAAGCAATTCCAACGAAGAAGGCGCTAATTAATAACGCCAGAAAAGGATGTAGCTTTAATTTGGCCGTGCCCCATACAACAAACAATACTCCTAGTAAAATAATGATGAATAACATCTAGTCATCCCCCTTTTGTATGTAAAGCTCAAAGATTTGCTTAGTTTTTAAACGAATAAAATAAGCGGGTTCTCGCATTGCCTGCTCAGTAGTAATCTCCTCATCTACTAATGTCTCCACAACACTAAAATACTTTTGAAGTGCAGGTTTAGCCATACTATCAATGTCTCCTGACAATAAAACTGCCTCTACATGTGCTAAAGCAGCCGCTTTAGCAACCCCTAATGGAGCCTTACCATGTAATGTTTGGAGATCCGACTTCCCTTCACCCGTTATTACCAACTGTGCGGCTGCTAAGTGATCCTGTAACTGGACAGCATCTATGACAATATCAATTCCTGCATGAAATGTCCCGTTTAAAAATGCGATTAATGCGCCACCTAATCCTCCTGCAGCTCCCGCTCCTTGATAATCGTGCAATCGAATAGCAAACTGTTGCTCGATGATATCTGCAAAATGCTTTAAGCAGTTATCAAAATGTGTAATTTGATAGTCCTGCACACCTTTTTGAGGGCCAAATATAGCTG
Source organism: Lysinibacillus sp. VIII_CA (assembly GCF_049943995.1). Lineage (NCBI taxonomy): Bacteria > Bacillati > Bacillota > Bacilli > Caryophanales > Bacillaceae > Lysinibacillus > Lysinibacillus sp. VIII_CA. The sequence goes on along the minus strand of NZ_JBNFXM010000007.1, from coordinate 38,691 downwards.
TTGCTCCTCGTTCACCAATGAATGGATTATCCACATCACAGGCAATGGTAAATATCGCTCCTATCAATCTTTCATCAAGTCCACTTATATCTATTGCAGTTAATTCCATTAAACTCGAAATACCATCCTCTAAATCTGAGCCATCTTCCTTTATAAATCGCACACCTAATGCCTTGAGCATGCCAATCCCTGCATCATTTGTGGCACTTCCACCAATACCGATAATAAATTTTCTAAAGCCTCGGTCGAGTGCCGCCTTAATTAATTGGCCAGTACCATACGTTGTAGCAAATTCAGGGTTTTTCTCATGGTCTTGTAGCAACATGATGCCAGATGCCTGAGCCATTTCAATCACGCATGTTTCTTTATCACCCAATACACCATACTGTGCTTGTATGTCTCTTCCTATTGGATCTAGCACTTCCGTTGAAAAATACTGACCACCCGTAGAGGCAATAAGTGAATCAAGTGTCCCCTCGCCACCATCTGCAACCGGTAGAATAATAGTTTCTATTGATGGATTTACATCCAGAATGCCTTGCTGCATGGATTTCGCTACTTCAACTGCCGATAGAGTACCCTTGAAGGAATCTGGACTAATAATGACTTTCATACAATACCTCCACTTATGTCGCCTATTGACACTTACGTAAATTTTCAAATTCCTTAGTTAAGCGCTTACAAATTATTATAATGACAATAAATTCAGAAAACATTATAATAAATGTACAATTTATCTGTCCTATAACAGACTGTTTTTTATCCGAGGTGTATAAACATGTTGACCAAAAAATTAGCAGATGAAATCGTACATCAAACAATGTTACGCTTACGTCACAATATTAATGTCATTAGCCCTACTGGTGTTATTTTAGCTTCTGGAGATAAGATGAGGGTGGAGGATATTCACGAAGGTGCAGTTTACGTAGCACAAACAAAAAAAACGTTGATTATTAATGAGGATAATATAGAATTGTATCCAAATACCAAGCCTGGCATTAATATGCCTATCCTGTATCAGGATGAAGTTGTAGGTGTTATTGGTATAACTGGAGATTCAGAAGAAATGCTTGAAATCGCCAATCTTGTTCAATTAACGACAGAGATCATGACACATCAAGCACTCGTCGAGTCTAAAAGCGAGTGGCAACGGAAGAATAATGACTACATATTCGAGGCACTCGTTCATGGAAGTAAGCTTGATGCTACTTTAAATAAACGAATTCAGAAATTACCCTTTTCACTAATAGCACCCTTCCAAGTTATTTTAGTGAGTTTACATGAAACATCTTATTTAGAAAATAGGATGCCATTCTTTTTTGAAGATTTATTTTATAGACAGCCTATTCTAGCTGGACATAGCCAATTACAGGAGTATTATATACTGCTAACATATCGCCAGGAACAAAACTATCAATCCATTATAAAAGCTTTAAGAAAGAAAAAACAAAAACTTCCTTCCTTACAAATTGGTATTGGTCCTGTTGTGCAGCAACTTTCGCAACTTCCCTATAGCTATCAGGGAGCTAGAACAGCACTTGAATTTGCTACCATCCATAACGAGATTACCTTTTTCGAAGATGTAGAGTTATTTTCTCTTTTTAAACATCGTGAATCAGAGGAGGTACAAGCCTTCCATCACCGAATACTAAAAAATATCAACGCAAAACAATTGGAAACATTACAATCCTTTTTTGACTGCAATTTACAGTTAAAGCTTTGTGCACAGCAACTAAATATCCATCGCCATACACTTACTTATCGATTAAATAAAATAAGAGAGTTAACTGGCTATGACCCACAATATTTTGAAGATGCTGTTATATTGCAAATGGCGTGTACATTAAGAACTTTATAAAATAAAGGCGATCTGAATAACTCAGACCGCCTTTATTTTATATTTTGTATAACTCATCTAAAAACTCAATTTTTTTCCCGATAGCCTCTTCAAAGGTCATAATATAGGCGGCAGGATCCTTTGGATTGTGGAATTGCGTGATTTTTCCTGTTTCAGGATGAACAAATTTAGAAGATGCCCCACAACCAACCCCTAAGATTGTCTGTACTTCTTCCATAATTACAATATTATAAATACTCTCTTCACCAGCTTTACTATAGCCAACATTTTCAAGATTACCTAAAATATTTTTTTGGCGATATAAATAATATGGAACATAGTCATTTTCCTTTGTCCAATCTTGTGCCATTTGCATCATTTCAGCAACTGTATCACGATCCGCCACTTTATATTTATCTTTATTGCGAGTCATTTCAGATGCACGTTTAAATGATAATGTATGGACAGTCAATGACTCAGGCTGCATCTTAGCTGATTCCACCAACGAATGCTGGAATTCTTCAATACCTTCATTTGGTAAACCAATAATGAGGTCCATATTTATATTGTTCATCCCTGATTCACGAGCAAGCCAAAATTTATCGATTGTTTCTTGAACTGTATGATGACGACCAATTGCTTTTAACGTTTCATCTGTATAAGATTGTGGATTTACACTAATACGATCAATTCCCCATTTTTTAAGAACTTCTAATTTTTCCGGTGTAATCGTATCTGGCCTTCCTGCTTCAACTGTAATCTCTCGAATTGTTTCAGGATTTGGGAAAGATTCATACATCGTCTGGTATAAGGCATCCATTTCATCTGCTTCAATGGAAGTTGGTGTACCGCCTCCCCAATAAATAGACGTGATCTTCATATTATTGTTTTTGAGCCATTTCCCCATTTCGCGTAATTCAATATGCAAGCCATCTAAAAATGTATTTACACGACCTTGCTTACGGTTACTTCCTATCGCATAGGCTGGAAACGTACAATAGGCACATTTTGTTGGACAAAATGGAATGCCGATATATACACTAATCTCTTGCCCAATTTGATCAATATCTGGAATGGTTACTAATTGTCGTTCCACGATATCTTTTAAAAGTGCCACCTTTTCCTCAGACAGGCGAAAATCTCGAATTAATAGCTCAGCAATTTCTTGCTCCCCTTTTCCTTCTTTTCTAAACTTGTGATAGAGCTTAGTCGGACGAACTCCTGTTAAAATCCCCCATTGCTGGTGTACCCCTGTATGCTGCTCGAGAACATCTAAAAATACATGAGATAATGCTCGTTTCATACGTATATTGAGTTCACGACCCGTTGCAGCTGATTCATATTGGATGCTGTAATTATTTGTATATTGTTGTCCATCTACAGTTAATATTGCTTTTGTAGAAATAGTAAAATTCTCTTCAACGTCGTACGTAAATGAAACCGACATATCTGCTTCCTCCGGCTCCACTCGCAGCTTGGAATCCTCAAAAAATAAATTCGCTATATGATTTAATACGCGAATCCAATCTTCGGGATATTTTTGATCTATGTGAATCATTTTCATATTGTTTCGCTCTCTTCTTTTCTTATTCCATATATATTGCAGACTTAAGTTTAACAAATTTATATGACTTTAAGCAAAGTAACAATAGGGAATTACAAAAAACAGAATATTCAGTCTATATATAGACAAACTAATTTTTTATCATTATAATTTTTACAAAAGGTGGTGTTGATAGTGTTTCTTTTAAAAAATAATAAACGTCCATTCATTTCGAGTTTTATTCATCAAGTAGAGGTAGCATTCCACCATTTTGACTTAGCGCGATGTGATGAAAAAACATTATATGTCACTGTATTATTTAAGTATGGGACACATAATGTGATTTGTGACTTTATCTACATCATTGACCAACAAGACATGTATGGAGCTATTTCTATCAACAAGCACTATGAGAAAGCTAGGGCATTTGTTAAACAGCACTTCCAGCAGCTTTTATTGTATTCAGATGAAATGATATTAGCTAATAACTTTATGAATACCGTGTCTTTCAAGTATTGCCTGCAACAATTCGTAAAAAGATATCCGACTTTTAATTCTTCCAAAATAGTCTCTTGAACATAAAACTAGTATGCCACAAAAAGTTGGCATACTAGTTTCAAATTTATTTCAAATATTCTTCAATGAATTCAACAGGGACATAAGTTTTCGTATCTTTCAAAGAGGGTGCTACTGACAAAGTGCGTAATGATTTGTTGTAACCAAACGCTTTTTCACCACGTGTGATTGTATAAGATTCATTGCCCTTCGTTAGAATAACCGTTTTACCTTTTGATTCTACTTGAAAGCCAAGCTTTTCTGCAATGCTACGTAAAGGCACCATTGTTGTTTCAGCTACCATATAATAATCCGTGGCAATGATCGTATTAATTTCCTCATCTATTGGACTTAAAGAAATTTCAGAATTGTCGTCTAGAACAATTACTTTCGATGGTGTTGTTTGTGCAGGAATACTTTTAGTAGATGCTGTATAGAAAACAGCTAAATGCTTTTCTACTAAATCTTTTGATGTTACTTTTTTACCTTTTGCGTTGACTAGCTCTGTTTCTTTACCGATATTTAATTTTAAAATATCATATGTGTTTGTTAAGTCATCAAAGAAATAATCCACTTCTACAAACCCAACTTCTTTTGAATCTACAATAATAATCTCTGGATTGAATTGCGGTGGATAGATATATTTTTGTGGTTTATTTGCAAAGGTATACGCCACTACCTGATCGCCTTCTTTAAGCTCTACTTTTTTACCAGTATTATCATACACAAGAGTATCTTTTGTAATTTCTAGTATATTTGTTTGCTCTCCGTCTTTAACAGTGTAATATGTAATGTCTTTACCAACGCGAACATCTTCAACTGTTCCATGTGTTTGATTGAAAATGTGTACTGGATCAATTTGAATTTGTGGAATTTCAACTTCATCTTTTTGCTCATTTGCCGAAGCAACAGGTATCATAACACTCCCCATTAATAATGCAGACAAAGCTACAGGTGCTAATTTTTTCATATACATAAAATATCTCTCCTTATTGTTTGGGTTCATAGGAGTAGTAGTTTCAATGGGGAAAAAGTTTCATCACCTATAGAGAATTTAAAAAAGAGGTGACAGTAACTACTGACACCTCTTACATTTATTCTTTTACGAGTTCACTCAAACCTGTAATATCTATTCCATTTAATGCTTGGGTAGCAAGACGGTCTGCTTCTGAATTGTCCTTGCGAGTGATTAGCTGGTAGTCCGGTTGAATAGTAAGCTGTGCTAATTTGGCATCAATCTTATCTGCCCAACCGACTAAATCCTTTTCTAATGCTGCCCATTCCCCCCTTAATTGGTTGATAACTACTTGGGAGTCGCCTTTAATTTGGACAGGTAGATGATGGACATTTAGCAATTCTAGCTCTACTACACCTAAATAAAGCGCAGCATACTCTGCTTCATTATTAGATGTAAGCTCGGATGAAAAAGCATTTCTTCTTAAACGATAAGGCTTGCCATTTTGTTCATAGTAAATAGCACATCCAAGCCCTGCCTGTCTTGTCCCCCGATCAAAGCCTCCATCGAAATAGACAATGATATTATGCGGCTCTGTATCTATTTCTTTTAGATAGGCTTTGAGCTCTTTTATTGTCCAACTTGTATCTTGACGATCCAAGCAATGAATGGACTTGACTCTTCCGGTCTTTTCCATATCCTCTGCTAGTAATAGCGCTTGAGCAGCAGGCATCTCTTCTGAACGTAAAACAGTGGTGGCTCCTTTCGGTGTTTTATAGGTCCATTCAATGAATACATACATAGATAAAACCTCCAATACAATCGACTAGTGTATATAAAGTAAAAACGTGCTCCGATTAGCGGATACACGTTTTCCTCTTACTTGTATATGTGCAATTCCTCAGACAATTATTCCTTACTATATGAATGATTTATTGAATATCCTCATATAGGCCTTGAATTGGCTTTATTAAAATACGATTTACTTCCTCAATCACTTTACTTAATTTCATTTCTGCCTCAAGCATAGCTGAAATCTTTTCATTTTGCTGTACAAGCTGAGATGCCTTTTGAGCATAAACAAGTTCATCCTCCAATAATTCCTCTCCAGCTAATTGTTTCTTTTGTAATTCAATTTGAATTTTACGGAAGTTTTTAAAGACATTTAACGCCTCTTCATCACTCTTTACAACTTCAATCGCCGCTTGTAAAGCCTCAAACTCTGGGGTCTTACGGAAAGTTGCCTCTAGTGCATTAATGTCATTATAAATATTAACCATTTATACAATCTCCTTTTTAAATAAAATTAACAATTAAACCTTGCACAATTCCAATCAATCCACCAAGAACTGCACCTAATACGGTAATCATTTTAAATTCACGTTTTGAAATACCTAATACAAGTTCCTCTAATTTCTCAACAGGGAAAGAATCCACTTGCTCACGAACAACTTCTTGTAAATTTAAACGTTTAAGTACATCTTCTAGTTTTTCCTCTGCTTTGACAAAAGCTTTGTCAATTGCTTGTGGAATGACCGAATTTTTCATCCATTCGTTTCCTTCAGGCCAATAATAAGAAATAGGTTGATTTAAACGTTCGGCGACAGCTAATTGTTCTTTTACATACATTTGTAATTTCGATAAAATCGGATCAAACTGCATGTCTTGTAAAAAGTCCATCGCTGGTCGATCTTTTAATTTTTCCCATTCTTGCGTAAATATTTTTGTTAATAATGTTGACGTGCCCGGAGCTTGTAAAAATTTTACGAGCTCACGTTGAACTTTTCCTACAAGGGACGATGAATCACCTAAAAACATATTGATCATACCACCAAATGATCCTTTTGATGATAAGAAATCATCAATCATTGCTTTAATTGTCATTTCACCTTCAGGTGATAAAAAGTAATCCTCGCCTTTTTCTAGTATATGACTGACTGCTACAGGAATCTTGGCATCAAGAGTATCCTGCATATCTGACGATAGCAGTGTACGAATTGATTTTGTTGATAGTGTATTCTTCACTGATGCAAATTGTCCCTCAACAATTGCTTCAACTTTCTGCTCAATCGTAGCTGGCATATGAGAAAACCCCGCAATATTTAACCAATCTTGAATGGTTTTATCATTTGTAAAGATGGTTTCCTCTACTTTCGTTTGCACAAACTGTTCAACCTTCTCTTGAATATCCTTCGAGAAAAATTTCTTTCTAAATGTTTCAGGAGTTAATAAATAATTTACAACGGTAAGACCAAGCTGTTTTGCTAATTCGTCACGTCGTTTTGGAATAAGACCAGGTGTAAATGGAACGCGCCAGTTTTTAATATATATTGCGTTATGTGGACGAAAAAGCATTTTAATGGCTAGGTGATTGGTAACGCCTCCGATTGCTGCGCCTATAATTGCCATAAAAAGTAATGTCACTATAAAATTATCCATTAGTATCCTCTCATTTCAGTTGTATTCACGATTGGCGTTTCTTGTCGCCTTCTGCACTTATTATAGCAGAGCAATGATTTCCAACGAAAGAAATACCCCCTTTAGATTTCAGCATAAACGTGAATAGTTGCAAAATTACCATTATCCTTGAATAATATGAACTACATATTATAGAAATGAGGTTTTATGATGATTCAGCATTTTAGTTTTAAGCCATTATTTGAAAATACCCAACTTCCAGGGTGGACTATTGCATTTTTTTATCAACGTGAACGCTACTCTGCTGAATATTTAAAAGATGGCACTATTCAATGGACGGGACCAACACCACCAAACGAAGAGGATGTTAAAAAAATGATTCATGAGTTAATGCTATTCCATGTATATGATTAAAAACTATAGTAATTTTTTCGCTTACCTCCCACATAAAAATACCTATATTTACTATATATAGCACGTCCTTTATGCTAATTATGTTGATACATGTTGAAATTCCTATATATTTCTTATACATTAAGGTTAGCAATTAAATAGTATATGTTTTTTATGCAGGGGGCCATTTCAATGAGTAAAGTCACGCTTTCAGATGACTTAAACAGTTATCATTCAAAAGCATTAATACGTGTAAAAGTAAAAGAATTCTTTTCAGAATTTTCCGCAAAAATATTCGAATTAGCTGACGAAGCTGGTAATTTAGATATTAAAAAATTTGAAGCCATTTCGGGTATTAATGGCGATTTCTATAATGAATATTGTAGTCAACTAAAAGGTTTCTTTGACTCTTCTGCTAGCACTTTTGGTAAAAAATCAATTAAAACAATGTACTTTACTTATAACGGTAAAAATTATATGTTGACTCAGCAAGGTATTACGGAAAAGGCACCAGTATCTATAGCACCATTTACGGGTGATTTACCTTTAAAAGAATCCTTTCATGATGTGGAGAAGGCATGTTTAAAATTACGTTTCCAACAGGAATAAACTTAGAAGGAGCAGTCACATGTGAGACTGCTCCTTCTAAGTTTTTTTCACAAAAAAAAGGAAAGTCCCAATTAATTATCGAGTCTCTCCTTTAGCTATACAAAATAATTCATTTAAAAAAATCCGCAAGTAAACGCACTCTTGAGATTTTTGACGTGTCGTATTATATGAGATGCAAAATGCTTCTTTCCCTAAACAAACTATCTTTGCTCAATTTTAAATTAGCATATTGCAATGGCGTTGACAATTACTTTACTTTTGATTCTACCTATTTTTTTTAAACGGGATTGAAAATCAACTGAAAAAGTTGTTGTCAATATTTGTGTTTTTCTTTTAAATAACTTATTATTGAAACATCCAACAATTTTTTAAATCATAGGAGGTGTACACTTTGTTTACTTCCCTCATTTGGGCGGGAACAAAGGAATTATTTGGACGGAGACATATTGGAGATAACCATTAGGTTGGCGGCATTCGCCCTACTAATTATAATGACAGGATTTTTCGTTGCAACAGAATTTGCAATCGTTAAAGTGAGAACTACACGTATCGATCAATTGCTCGCAGAAGGGCATAAGAAAGCGAAAAATGCAAAACGTGTTGTTTCAGATTTAGATGAGTACTTATCTGCATGTCAGTTAGGTATTACCATTACTGCACTCGGTTTAGGTTGGTTAGGTGAACCTACATTCGAAATTATTTTGCACCCAGTGTTTGAATTTCTAAATTTGAATGGTAGTATAACATCTATCCTTTCATTTATACTTGCATTCTCAATCGTTACGTTTATGCATGTTGTTATTGGGGAATTGGCGCCAAAAACATTAGCCATCCAAAAAGCAGAATTTGTCACATTAAACTTTTCTGGCGCTTTAATTTTATTCCACAACATTACGTATCCAGTCATAAAGTTATTAAACGGATCTGCCCGTGGCTTAACTGGCCTTTTCGGCTTAAAAATGATGTCAGAATCAGAAGTAGCTCATACAGAGGAAGAACTACGTATGATTTTATCGGATAGTTTAAAGGGTGGAGAAATTAATAACGCAGAATATGAATATGTAAATAGTATTTTTGAGTTCTCAGATCGCCTTGCCAAGGAAATAATGGTTCCTCGAACAGAGATTGTTGGCATTGAAAAAGAACTGACTATAAAAGAAGTATTTGATTTAATGGGTGTTGAGCAATATACTCGTTACCCGATTATTGACGGCGATAAAGACCATATTATTGGTCTAGTTAATATGAAACATTTATTAACCGCTTACATTAAAGACTCGAAAAATGGGGATAAACCAGTTATTGACTATATGCAGCCTATCATTCGAGTGATGGAAACAACGCAAATTAACGATTTATTACTCAAAATTCAACGTGAACGTATTCATATGGCCATTTTAATGGATGAATATGGCGGAACATCTGGTTTAGTGACGATTGAAGATATTATTGAGGAGATTGTCGGCGATATTCAAGATGAATTCGACGAAGATGAAATCCCGGAAGTACAAGAAATTGCAGATAATCATTTTATTTTAGATGCCAAAATGCTTCTTGAAAATGTGAATGATATGCTAGGTACTGACATAGAAGATGATGATATTGATACTATCGGTGGTTGGTTTATGACAAAACGCTTCGATGCAGTCGAAGGAGACAGCATTCAGGAGCAAGGTTATGAATTTATTGCAAAAGAATTAGATGGTCACCATATTTTATACTTAGAAGTTCTGAAGTTACCTGAAACTGATTTATCAAATGAATTTGACGCCGTTACGGAGTAAGATTTCATTGCTTTGTATGATTGAGCGTGCTACTATTAAAGGCAAACTTATATGATTCATGCTATAAATATGGGCTTTTTCTCACACCTTATATAGGTGGGAGTTAATACCGTGATAATAGATAAAAACGACTCCCTTTTAATAATAGGGAGTCGTTTTCTAATGTCAGAAAATTTTGCGAGGGGGAAACAAAATGGAGCTCTATACAAATTTACGTCAAGGGGAAAAAGGCGCTTGGTTATCCATTGGTACTTATTTAATCCTAAGCTCCATCAAACTAACGATTGGCTATATCGGCACCTCGGAGGCATTAAAAGCTGATGGTTTAAATAACACTACGGATATTATCGCATCCATCGCCGTATTAATTGGGTTACGAATTGCGCAAAGGCCACCTGACTCTAATCATCAATATGGGCATTTGCGAGCTGAAACCATTGCCTCTTTAGTAGCATCATTTATCATGCTTGTTGTTGGTCTCCAAGTTTTAATCAATTCTTTAAAAAGCTTATGGGCACCATCCGGCACAACTCCTTCCCTCTTAACCGCATTTGTAGCAATAGGTAGTGGTGCTGTCATGTATATCGTTTATCGCTATAATTTGGCACTATCTAAAAAAATAAAAAGCTCCGCTGTCAAAGCAGCTGCCTTTGATAATCGATCAGATGCATTTGTTAGTATTGGCACAGCAATAGGAATCTTTGGAGCAATTTTTGGTTTTCCAATTATCGATTCTCTTACGGCCCTTATTGTTGCTGTTTTAATTATTAAAACAGCAGTAGAAATTTTTTGGGAAGCTGTTCAAAGTCTTACAGATGCATTTGATATCGATGAAGTGGAAACGTTATCCGTCCTAATTCGGAATGTGGACGGTGTAATCGAGCTCCTAGACTTTAAAGGCCGTGCTCACGGTAATATGTACTTTATCGACATAACCGTAACTGTTGACCCTTATTTAAATGTTTTTGACAGTCACCGTATTACTGAAGAAATAGAACGTACCATCTTGCGAGAAAATCGGTTTTGTCAGGTTCTCGTGCATATCGAACCACATATTGAAATAATCCCCCCTCAAAACGATGAAAAGTCTCCTACCAGTTGATTGGTAGGAGACTTATTTTTATTTTATAGCGATATAAACTTCCACCTGCGCCTCTTGAGGGTTTGCGCAACGTTCATCATACAATTCAAAGTCACCAGTATATGTTCGTTCCACCTCAGAATTTGCAAACCATGCCCAAATTTCTTGCCATGTTTGGATAACAATTTCTGGCATTTTCCCTTTATGTGATGTGAATACTAAATATTTAGCTGCTGGAATAGTCTTAATAACCCACTCAGGTGATGCGTCATTCATCTTTGAAGCTTCTACACCAATTGTAATTGCATAATTTCCATTTACATCGGTTTCATAGTCCGAATACAAACCGTACACATTTTGATTATCCAGCTTAGATAATTGGTCAACAATATTTTTTTCATAAAAATCCTGCCATAATTGCGGGATCTTGGCTTGTGCTGTCAGTTCATTTGCATTGCTTGTTTTCGTCGAAATTCCTATGATTTGGAATGCTTCTCTTTTTATAATCTTTGGTTCTGACCACTCCTGTTTTCTCCATCTTTTTAAGCTTGGCAAAAAAGATGTAAGCATAGTACGGGCCTCGTTTGCAGGCATGCCATCTCCCTTTAGATGTGGCACACAAATATCAATCATTTCTTCAACGGTTAAATTAGGTTGTTTAAAGCTCCCCTCCTCATAACAATATGTACAATAGTCTTGATTTTTGTGACCTTCTTTTTCCGTTCCTAATAAAGCCTCATCTGTTAGAGGCATTCCACAGCTTTGACAATAGCTTTGCATCATTGTTGATTCCACCCTTCGCTTTATTTGTCCTTACTATAGCAAAGGAAACCTGACAACTGTCTGTCAACTATTATCCGGATTATATAATTGAGCAATTTCATGCGCACGTTTTTGAAGTATGTCCCTTATGTGGGGCGGCTCTAATACTTTTATGCGATTGCCAAAACTAAGTAAAAAACCGTAAAGCCACTCATCCTCTGGTATAGATATATAAATTTTGTCCTGCCCATGATCAACATATGCTACTCCAAAAGATTCTTCCACTAATGTTGTTACAGCCGTATCAAAACTAATTACTAAATCGACTACGTTTTGTGGCTGATACCATTCCTTCCCCCATGGAAGTTCACTTAAATTAATTTCCTTCCGCTCAAAGTGTAAATCTTCTTGCATTAAGTTCTTTATTCTTGCCAGTTTAAATAGACGAAAGTCCATTCTTAATGTGCAATAGCCGTATAAATACCAAGTCTTCCCTTTTTGAACTATTGTATGAGGTTCCACTACTCGCTTTGTTAACTCTCCATGCGCCGTGGTATAAGTAAAGCTTACACAATGCCTATTTTCTATAGCACTTTTTAAACTCGTAATATGTTCTTTAAACAGGATGTTTGGCCCCCATGGACTCAGATCCACAAATAAGTGGTCAATGGTTTGTGTTACATGATCATCTGCAATACTTGTTAGCTTTTCGAGAACAGCTAATGCGTGTGAATCTTCATAGGTAGTCAAAGCACTTTTAATGGCAATTGTCAGAGACGCAAGCTCTTCCTTTGTTAAAACCTGTTTATCTACACGATAGCCATCTATTAAGCTAATTCCTCCGTGCACCCCTTGTTGGCTAATAACTGGTATCCCTGCACAGCTTAGCGTTTCAATATCTCGATAAATAGTACGGACCGACACATTAAATAATTCTGCTAATTCTTGTGCTGTTACCTTTTTTCTATTGATTAATATCATTATCATTGTTAGCAGACGCTCTAATTTCATAGCGAAGCCCCTTTCTTAGAAGATCTTATTTTTTTCTCAGCAAAATGCATTTTAATTACTATCATCCTATATTTTTAAGTATTTTTTAAGTACTTTTTGAGTTTTATTTAAGACAAATGTACTATAATAACGCCTGATTAATTATTACAATCATTATACTATTTTTACAATATAAGAAAAAATATTACTTTTAAAAGTCAATCTCTTACAACATTTAATTCCTACTAAATATAAACTGTTTCAATTTTTTATAAGAATAGTTTGATACATAAACGCCTAAACAATTATTTCAATTCTCTTAACACAAATAAAAAACTTCTTTCTTCTATATAATGAACGGCGAATACTTTCTAAGAAAGGATTTGGCGTGATGTGACACCCCCACAGGATTACTAACTCTCGCCTGTGGAAGACCTACTACAAATTGCTTTATTCTAGTATCAAATTTTTAATAGAGAAATTAAGTGATTTTATCTTTTCATGCCCTTTCAGTATATATAGAAAGCCTTTTCAACCAAAATGAACTAGAGTTTAATGGTTTTTAATTTAATTGTAAAAAGGAGAGTTTGATGTGATTCGAGCCGTTTTAATAGACAATGAACCTTTAGCTTTACATTATTTTCAAAATAAATTACAAGTATTTCAACAAATTCAGGTTATCCAAACCTTTACTAGTGTAGAAGTATTTCTTAATGAGCTGCCCTCGATAGAATTTGAGGTTCTATTCTTAGAGGTAAAACTCAAAGAACTTTCTGGACTTGAAGTAGCAGACATGATTAAAACAGAGCGTCCACATGTCAGTGTTGTTTTTATTACTTCCTATCATGAATTTGCTTTACAGGCTTATGAAATTGGTGGGCTTGACTATTTATTAAAACCTATCAGCCATGCTCGTTTAGAAAAAACGGTGACTCGTATTGAGCATGAATTTTCAATACAACAAATGCTTCAACAGGCAACTCAAACGTTATTAAACGTACAATGCTTTGATCAATTTGCTGTTTATAGCAATAAAAGCTTAGTGGCATTTAAAACCGAAAAGACGAAGGAATTGTTTGCTTATTTTATTTTGCATCCAAATATCCCGATTCACCGAGATTATTTAATTGAAATACTTTGGCCAGATTTAGATTATGTAAGAGCCAAATCAAATCTTCATACAGCTTTGTCGTACTTACGAAAAACATTAAATACAATTGGCTATGAAAACTGTATTGTTTTTTCAAATAAATACTATATTTTTGAAAAACCAAGTCTCGTGTGTGACTTATATGATTTTCAAAAACTTCATGAGGATTTTTCACGATTAGAATTTCCTTCTATATCTTTAATTCATCAATGTCTAGCAATTTATAAAAATGGTTTATTTGTATTCGATGATTATGAATGGGCAAAAGCCTATAAGGATAGATTAACGAAATCATACATAGAGTTATTAGAAAAAGGGTTCCAAACTACCGTTTTTTCAGATACTGATAAAGCAATTGAATTTTTACATGCTTTGTTAGAATATGATCCCTATAATGAACAAAAGCTTGAGCACTATTTATACACATTAATTCAGGCGGGTCTTCATGAGCAGGCGCACAAAATTTTCCTAACGTATAAACAAAAACTAAAAGAGGATTTAGCATTACCTCCAAGTTCTACTTTATTAGAGATATCGAAAAAATTATTTGTGGAAAGTAAATAACCACACTAAAAACGACGGGCTCCTACACATTGTAGAAACTCGTCGTTTTTGCTTTAGCTACCGCTTCCCTCTGTCAAACCATGCTTAACCGCATATAGAGCAGCCTGGGTACGATCTTGTACTTGTAATTTTGTAAATATATTAGAAATATGAGTTTTAACTGTTTTTTCTGTAACAAACAATGAGGATGCAATTTCTCGATTACTTTTCCCTTTTGTTAGCTCTGCCAGCACATCCTGCTCACGAGGTGTTAATGGATTTAACGAATGTGGGGCATTCTGTGCCTCCTGGCGATCCATTTCAAGTGTAGTTGTAGCCTCTGGGTGTAATGTATTTTCGCCACGCATAATGCGACGAATTGATAAAACCAATTCATCTGGCTCAATATCTTTCAATTGATAGCCTGCTGCCCCTGCCTCCATTGCAGGGACAACATGGTCCCTATCTGAAAAGCTTGTCAGCATTAAAATCTCTATTTTTGGAAATTTTGCTTTAATGCGCTTTGTCGCCTGTATGCCGTCCAACTCAGGCATCACTAAATCCATTAAAATAATATCTGGTTGGATACTTTCTGCTAATGATACGGCTTCATGTCCATTTTTTGCCTCTCCAACAACCTCAATATCTTTTTGTGTCTTTAAGAAAAACAATAATCCTCGACGCACTACGTGATGATCGTCTGCAATTAATACACGTATCATGTCCTCTCCCCCTTAGTATGGCAAGCGGATTAGCAGTTCCGTACCTTTGCCCATTTCACTTACCCAGTCAGCAGTGCCACCCACTGATTTTGCACGGTCCTTAATGGATTGTAAGCCCATTGACAATAGCTTCGTATTATTGTCAATGACAAACCCTCGTCCCTCATCGCGTATAACCAATAAAATATCTGTAGACGTGACGGTAATATAAAGTGCTGCCTCTAAAACACCAGCATGGCGTCGCACATTATTTAAAGCCTCTTGAGCTACTCGAAATAATGTCTCTTCAATGCGCGATGGAAATTGTAGGACTCCTGAAACCGTAACATGTAATTTTAAGCCAAGCATCTCAGCATATACTTTTATCGCTTCCAGTAAGCCATTTTCCAATCCCTTTGGTCGTAGCTGCCAAATCAATGCTCGCATCTCTGTAAGCGCATCCTGAGTTAAATGCTGTATCTCTTTAAATGTTTCTTTCACATCACTATCCTGTGTCATTTCAATACCAGCTCTCGCCGTTAGCGTAACCGAAAATAATAGTTGATTGACAGAATCATGTAAATCCCTTGCTAGACGGTTGCGCTCCTTTACAAGGGCCATTTCTTGCTCTTGTTTCGTCAGTAAAATTCGCTTTATAGCAGAACCCATCTGAAATGCTACTGACTCCAATAGAGCTAGCTCCTCTTCAGAAAAACGTACCGTATCCTTAGAAGCTACATTTAGTACACCAAAACGTTCCTGCCCTGATTGAAGGGGCACAGTGGCATGATGGGTAATTCCTTCATGATCCCCAACATTAGCTGCGATTGCACTTTCAATACGTTGACATTCAATAATATTAGATGCCTTTTTTAGCTCCTCATTACGATAACGAGATACACACCAGCAGCCACCTTTATTTAAATAGTGACAGTTTTTAAATTCCAATGCCTCAGGTAAATTTTCATGAACAACAAGCTCCGAGCGTCCCTTTGCATCAATAAAAAAAATCCAGCCTGTTTCAAAATTCGTGCCATTTAAAAATTGGATAAGGGCCCCTTTTAGCATCGTAACGATTTCAGTTTCTTCATTTAATAGTTCTGCAATTTCCTTTAATATACTTATATTGGAATGCTCATTTTCCTTCACGAAAACACCTCTTCTTTAGCATTACTATTATTAATGATACCATTAAGGCGTTAGGCTCGTCTTCATTAGCCGTTCATACTTTAGACTGAAATTATCTTCCTTATTTTGCGTAAGTTAATTTACATATAAAACTAGAACAACTATAATCGTACAAGTAGTGTTTTTATAAAGGGGAGAATTGATATGTCTAAAAAAGAGGAAAATGGCTTATTATTTATATGGATAGTATCTGCTGTAGCTACACTTGGTTCATTATACTTTTCTGAAATTCGTCATTATGAACCGTGTAAATTATGTTGGATACAGCGTATTTTTATGTACCCGATTGTCATTATGGCCACTGTAGCCTTTATACAAAAAAATGCTCGTATTGCTGTTACAACAGCGGTTTTTTCTGTTATCGGAGGCTGTATCTCACTCTATCATTATGGCATTCAAAAGCTTAGCTTTTTAGCGGATAGTGCCCCTTCTTGTGGCGCCGTATCATGTACAGGACAATATATTAATTGGTTAGGCTTTATTACTATCCCATTTTTAGCATTAACTGCATTTATTTTAATTGCAGGGGCAAGCTTCTATTTAATCAAAGCTACAAAAGCTGTAAAATAATCAAAAGACCGTGTTCTACCATTAGAATACGGTCTTTTCTACGGAGGAAGATCAATGTTTCTTTATGCATTTAATGAAGATAACTTAACGATTGAGGAACTTTTACGTAATCACTGGCGACTAGGTAAAAAGCTCGTACATGAATTACGTATGGCAAAAGCTATTACTTTAGAGAATGATGAACTTGTTCAATGGAATACTCCTTTACAAGTCGGCACTATTGTCAAATTTACATTCCCAATCCCAGCGTCTAGCTATAAACCAACACCTGTTTGTGCGATTGATATAGTCTATGAGGATGATCATTGCTTAATCGTATCGAAGCCAAAGGGTATGGCAACTCACCCTAATGATGACCGAGATACCCAT
Source organism: Lysinibacillus sp. VIII_CA (assembly GCF_049943995.1). Lineage (NCBI taxonomy): Bacteria > Bacillati > Bacillota > Bacilli > Caryophanales > Bacillaceae > Lysinibacillus > Lysinibacillus sp. VIII_CA. The sequence continues at coordinate 21,243 of NZ_JBNFXM010000007.1, read as the reverse complement.
ACATGTATGAACCATGTTATGGCACATATTCAAGAACAAGGTGGTATTTATGCAGAGCATGTCCATCGATTAGATAAAGGGACACAAGGTTTATTACTTGTAGCCAAGCATCCTTTAGCGAAATCAATTTTCGATCGAATGATTGAAGAAAAATCTATTATTCGGACATATGCAGCGGAAGTACAAGGAAATATACGCTCCTCATCGGGTACCATTTCTGAATCTATTGGTAAGGATCGCCATCACGCTTCTAGACGTGTCGTGTCGCAAACTGGACAGCATGCAGTGACCCATTATGAAGTCGTTTCACGCTACAAGAATTCTTGTGTGGTCCATTTGATTCTTGAAACTGGTCGAACACATCAAATCCGTGTACATCTAGCCTACATCGGTCATCCCATTATTGGTGATACTATGTACGGCGCAAGAGAAACTGCTAGTGGTGATTATGAACTCCATGCTATCCAATTAGAATTTGACCATCCATTTTTAAATAAACGCATTACCGTCAAGGACGAACAATTATCAAAAAATCCCGCTTCTCAATAACGAGAGCGGGATTTATATATAGAACTAAAAATCAAATTTGAAATGATCTGGATCTTGCCCAAATCGTTGATTACGATTTAATGACGCTATCTTTTCCATTTGAGTCTGTGTTAATTCAAAGTCAAAAATCTGTGCATTTTCTTCAATTCGACTTGGTGTCACTGATTTAGGAATAATTAATGTGTCATTTTGTAAATGCCAGCGTAACACTACCTGAGCAGTGGTCTTGCCGATTTCCTTGCTAATTTCTAAGATAGTAGAATCATCAAGTACGCCACCTCGCCCTAACGGTGACCATGCAGTGACAGCAATCTGATGTTCATGGCAATATGCACTTAATGCTTGTTGCTGTAAATACGGATGCATTTCCACCTGATTAACCATTGGAGCAATATTGGCCTTTGCTAGTATTTTTTCTAAATGATGCTCATGATGGTTCGACACACCAGTTGCTCGAATTAGTTTTTCATCGTATAGGCGCTCAATAGCGCGATAAGTTTCCTCAAATGTTTCTGGAACAGCCCAATGTGTCAAATATAAATCTACGTAATCCATCTTAAGTTTCTTTAGCGATACTTCAAAAGCCCGTAAGGTTTCATCATATCCTTGGTCATTATTCCATACTTTTGTGGTAACAAAAATATGCTCACGTGGTATACCTGAATAACGGATAGCTTCTCCTACCTCTGCTTCATTCCCATACAAAGATGCTGTATCGATAGCTCTATAACCAAACTTCAGCGCTGTATCGATGGATTGTAATGTTTCTTCATGATCTGTCATTTTATAAACACCTAAGCCGAAACGAGGCATTTCTACTCCATTTGATAATGTTTTCGATGATTGTAAATACACGAATCACTACCCCTTTCTTTTTCCTAGTACCATTATACAAAAAATTGGATTTAAGAAAAATAAGGAAGCTACTGTTATTTACCACTATTCATCCTTTTCCTCGATACTTTCCAATTGAATAGGATCTGCAATACGCTCATCATCCGCAAGCTCTAGACCATCACGTAAATGTTCCATTTGTTTGCCCAAATCTTTTAATTCCTTCATATCTCTCGCCATCGTACCATTTTCAATGTTTGGCACCTTTTTTTTCATACTAATCACCTCCTTAATAGTTTTCCCGATAATTATACGTTTGAACCATTTCTGACATATTTTATTCAGGTATGTCGTTTCATTTTTATAGTAGATAGGCTATACTAAATAGAGATGTCTTTATTACATGAGGAGGGTTACTTCCATGAAACTATTATTAATCATTGGTGTAACAGTTGCTTTCTTAACAGCTATTTTTACTGCTGGGTACGAAGGCGATTACAAAGCGGATAAATAATACCTCGAGAAAATCACTAAGCATTAGATATGCTTAGTGATTTTCTTTTTTGTCGACAATAAAATAACTTACTTGACTTTCAGTTATTATTAAAATAAACTAACTTACATAAAGTAACTAAATGAATAAAAATAACTTACCGGAGGTATTCTATATGCATTTTCATGAAAAACCTAACACATATGTAACAAATGTTGAAATAAAAGTAAGCGATCTTCAACGTTCTTTAACATTTTATCAAGAGGTTATTGGCTTCAACGTTTTACACCAAGAATCACATAAAGCTACTTTAACAGCAGATGGACATACTACACTATTAACAATAGTCCAACCAGACACAGTGGAAGAAAAGCTTAGCATGACGACTGGACTTTATCACTTTGCATTACTATTACCAACTCGTCGTGATTTGGCAAATATTATAACGCATTTTCACGAAAAAGGAGTATATCTTGGGGCTTCTGATCATGCTGTCAGTGAAGCACTCTATTTAAATGATCCTGATCATAATGGTATTGAGGTATACGCAGATCGCCCTGAAAATGTATGGGATTGGCATCAGGACCAAGTGAATATGGTAACAGAGCCACTAAATATTCGATCGATTTTAGAAGAAGGTGATGGAAATTGGGATGGCCTCCCATCAGGTACAGTGATGGGACATATTCACTTATCTGTTTCGAACTTGGCAGAGGCTGAACAATTTTACACAAAGGGCTTAGGCTATGATATTGTGGCACGCTATGGTTCACAGGCATTATTTATTTCTACTGGCCGCTATCACCATCACATTGGCTTAAACACTTGGCACTCAGAAAATGCTCCAAAGCTTGGAGAAAACCAAGTAGGCTTAAAAACGTTCTCACTGCGTTTAGATAATGAAGAACAAGCATCCATGATGAAAGCAAACCTTCGCACAATTGGTGCACGTGTTATCGATATAGACGGTGGATTCCAAACTGAAGATCCAGCTGGAAATGTTGTATTATTAAAATTTTAGTAAAAAGCAGTTCTCACAAATGAGAACTGCTTTTATTAATGTAAACCTGGATATCCCTGTTGTCGTAATGCCTCATATATAACAATCGCAGCCGTATTAGATAAGTTGAGTGAACGGACATGATCACTTTGTGGAATACGCAAGCACATATTACGACGTTCATACGCAAAGTCTTTTGGCAAGCCTGTTGTTTCTTTTCCAAACATAAAGTAAATGTCACGCTCTTTATTACTAAAATCATGTGTGGTGAACGGCTCATCACTATATGTTTCGATTAAATATACATCTCCATCTCTAGAGTACTCTATAAAATCATCCAGTGAATTATGATAAACAATATTCACACTATGCCAATAATCTAAGCCTGCCCGCTTTAACATTTTATCATCGGTTGAAAAGCCTAGTGGACGAATTAAATGTAATGATGTATTTGTACCAGCGCAAGTGCGAGCAATATTTCCTGTATTCGCTGGAATTTCTGGTTGATATAAAACGATATGCAATGGCATAACGATACACTTCCTTATTATAAAAATTTCTTTAAGTGGAACTCATTTAATGGAGTGTTTTTTCTCTTCATTCATGAAAAAACTGCAAACCTTTGTGAATTTCGTTCAATACTTCTTCGTCCTGCTCATTAGCTTCCGCGTCATATAGGGCAGACTTAGCCTGTTCTCCGCCTATCTTCCCTAAAGCCCATGCTGATGTGCCTCGTATGACTGGACGATCATCGTTCTTCAAAAGGTTGATGAGATCTGGTATAGCCGCTTCCTCTTTAAAATGGGCCAGTGCAAGGATGGCATTTCGTTGAATAGGCTTTTTACCTCGCCATGAACCAGAAACGTGGCCAAACTTGGCCTTAAATTCTCTATTGGAAATCGTTAATAGTGGTGTTAATAATGGTTTGGCAAGCTCCGGATCCGGTATAAATTCATCATGAATCCAATTAATCTTCCCTTTATTTTTGGGACACACAGTCTGGCATGTATCACAACCATAGAGGCGATTACCAATGTGATTACGAAACTCATCAGGAAGTGTTCCCTTCGTTTGAGTGAGGAAGGCAATACAACGTTGTGCATCCAATTGCCCTCCTTGGATTAATGCACCCGTTGGACAAACATCCAAGCATAAGCGACATTCCCCGCACTCATCCTCCATTGGCTTATCTGGCGAGAATGGAACATTGGTTATGAGCTCTCCTAAATACACATATGACCCGAATTCAGGTGTTATAATCGAACAGTTTTTACCACTCCAGCCTATGCCTGCGCGTTCTGCTACAGCACGGTCTACAAGTGCACCTGTATCAACCATCGACTCGATACGTACACCTTCGACACGCTCCTCAAGCCAAGCAGATAATAACTTCAAACGTTCACGAATTGCTGTATGATAATCGACACCCCATGAAGCACGGCAAAATATTCCTCTTCTAGCTCCCTTTTTACCAATGGGTGCATTTTGCATACGGGAGGGATAAGCAACGGCTATCGAGACAATACTCTCTGCTTCGTTTAATAATTGAAGGGGTTCGGTACGTTTTTCAATATCACTTTCTTCAAAGCCAGACTGATAACCAAGCTCCTGCTGGCGACGCAGTCGGTTTTTTAATTCTGTAAAGGGAGCTGCTGTTGTAAAACCTATTTTATCAACGCCAATGGCTCTTGCATATGCCACAAAGTCTCGCTGTAGGTCATGTATGTTCATTTTATTTCCAACTCCTTACATGATACAATAATAGAAATAGATAAAGTAGGTGATGTTCTTTGGAAATTTCCATTAATGAATCTCTATTAACGCAACATCCCGAGCTAAAAATCGGCATTATTCATTATACCAAAATTGTTGTAGCAGAATCCCCTCAAATGATTAAAGGTCGGATGCAATTGTATCAAGAAAACCTTTTTCTAGACATGCAGGATTTTCCTGTGAACCAGCGTGAGGGTATTGCGGAATGGCGAGCACTATGGAAACAGCTAGGTGCCGATCCAAATCGTTATCGTCACTCAGCAGAAAGCCTAATGCGTCGAATTAGTAAACAAAACTATGTAACACCATTTCATTCTGGTGTAGATTTAAATAACTTCTTCTCTCTTCAGTATGAAATTCCAGTTGGTCTATATGATATAGCCTTTATGAAAGGATATGTAGAAATAGCTCTTGGCCATGAAGACATTGGTTATGAGGGTTTAAATGGGCGTTTTAATACATTCAACAAGATCCTCTACAGTCGTGATGAGAAGGGAGCATTTGGTTCTCCATTTGTCGATTCTAAACGTACAGCCGTTACAGAGGATACGACTGAGGCGCTACAGATTTTTTATCTCAGACCCTCATTAACACATGAAGCAGCGAATGACCTTTTGGCGTCAGCAGGCAAAATGTTTAACCAAATTCATGGAGGTGACTATCAAATTGCCCTCCTATCAAACAATGCACCATCTACAAGTTTATAAAAAGGACGTGTTTGCGTGATCAATCTTGCAGAAGCTGTTAAACTAAAAAGTATTTTAGGAAAAAAAACACAAGAGCTTATTAGTGAATTACATCGTAGTGCTTTTGTGACAGTAGAAAAGGGACAGACTCCTAAAACAAGTAACCGTGCACTCCCCCTTATCGAAACCGAATTGGCACAAGTTCGTCTAGATACCCGTACACTAGATCGTCTAGTATACGAAGCAAACATCCAAAACACAGTAGAATTTAAAGATCAGAAACTCGCACTAGTAGAAGCTATCGAATTAGCTACACAGCTTCGTGCTGAGGCTGAGTTATGTAAAGAATTTAGTATGCGGGAAAAAGAAAGTGTTCGTTTTGGCTATGGTGATGGAGCAATGCTATACGAGATTGCATTATATGAGCCTGACGACTATCGGGAGCGCGCAATGAAGCTTGAAAAAGAGGCACATAAATTATCCAATCTTATTAATTCAAAAAATTACAGTATACAAATTAACTTTGATGATTCCCGCTATTTCTAGTCTCGGGGCGGTGAGACTCCAAACCGAGTTGGATGTGCTGTTTTCAAATTTAGCTTTACGGCTAATTAGATTAAAACCAATAACAAGTTACCTGTTACTGTATGACCCATGACTAATGACCAACTATAGGTAAAGGCCATACTCAAAAAACTTGATTCCATTTGAAAACACCATCCAAGGCTCTCCTACATTTATGTATGGAGAGCTTTTTTTATTAGCGAATATGTAAAAATTCCCTATGTCTAAATTACCCCTTTCAAGGACAAAATGGACGTATCTATTGGAAAGGGGTCATACGATGACGCAGAAAAATGATTCAACACATGATCAAGATACAACATTGACAAATCGACAGGGGCATCCCATTACTAACAATCAAAATTTACGAACAGTCAGTAATCGCGGTCCTGCAACACTTGAAAATTATGATTTTCTAGAGAAGATAAGTCATTTTGACAGGGAGCGAGTACCGGAACGAGTTGTTCATGCTCGCGGTGCTGGTGCACATGGTTATTTTGAAACATATGGTGTAGTAGGCAATGAACCTATTTCTAAATATACTCGGGCAAAGGTCTTTCAGGATAAAGGAAAAAAAACACCTGTATTTGTCCGTTTTTCAACGGTTATACATGGTGGACACTCTCCTGAAACATTACGAGATCCACGAGGCTTTGCTGTAAAATTTTATACAGAGGATGGCAACTGGGATTTAGTTGGTAATAATTTAAAAATCTTCTTTATCCGTGATGCCATGAAATTCCCTGACATGATTCATGCATTTAAGCCTGATCCTATTACTAATATTCAGAACGTTGAACGTTTCTTTGATTTTTGTGCTAGCTCACCAGAATCCTTCCATATGGTTACATTTGTATATTCACCTTGGGGTATTCCAGCTAACTATCGTATGATGCAGGGCTCTGGCGTCAATACGTATAAGTGGGTTAATCAGGAAGGCAAAGGGGTCCTCGTCAAATATCACTGGGAGCCACTTCAGGGCATTAAAAACTTAACACAAAAAGAAGCAGAAGAAATTCAGCAGAAAAATTTTAATCATGCCACACAGGATTTATATGATGCGATTGAACGTGAAGAATTTCCTGAATGGGAGTTACATGTTCAAATTATGGAGGATGGTCCACATCCTGAGCTTGATTTTGATCCATTGGATGACACAAAGCTTTGGCCAAACGATCAATTCCCATGGTATCCAGTCGGTAAAATGGTGTTAAACAAAAATCCTGAGGACTATTTTGCAGAGGTAGAACAAGCTACTTTCGGTACGGGCGTACTAGTCGATGGCTTAGATTTCTCTGATGATAAAATGTTGCAAGGTCGTACATTCTCTTATTCGGATACACAGCGTCATCGTGTAGGAGCTAACTATCTTCAATTACCAATTAATGCGCCAAAAAAACGTGTAGCAACCAATCAAAGCGGTGGGCAAATGATGTATAAACGGGATTTAGCACCTGGTCAAAATCCACATATTAATTATGAGCCCTCCATGTTAAATGGCTTAAAGGAAGCAACACAGGATGGTAAGGAATATACTCCATATGTAGAAGGCAACCTTGTTCGAGAATCCATTGACCGTCAAAGTAATACCAAGCAAGCTGGCGAAACTTATCGTAACTTTGAGCAATGGGAGCGCGATGAATTGCTTGCCAATTTAATTCGTGATTTATCGGTCTGTCATATGGAGATACAAAATGCCATGATTGCACTTGCGGAAGAAGCAGATGAAGAATATGGTCGTTTGCTAAAAGAAGGGTTGCATAAGGCTAGAAAGGAATCCTCAACTTCAAAGCCACTTGGCAATATTGATGGAGATCAAGCCCCTCAAAATGCGATAGATAAAGGCCATAATGCTGAGCCTTATTAAGGCAAACGTAAAAAGACATTACATTTTTATGTAACGTCTTTTTTGCATTATTGTTCATAGGCCTTATACCAATGATAGGGTTGTATCTCTTTTAAAGTTTTAAATAGTAGTGTATCGTCTGTATTCGTAACTGCTGCTTTCACATTCTCTCCCCAATAAAAGAGTCTTTCTTGGCAGACCCCACAGGGTGTCAGTACTACGAATTTAGATTTTTCATTTTCTCTAGCAACACAAATCGAATGTGTCACCTTTGTATTCAATTTATGTGCCTCCAGAATAGCACCCGTTTCCATACATAATTCAGTAGCTGCATTGATGACCTCTGGTGCAACACTAGTTAAAATATGCCCGTCCTCCGAATACAAAGCCGCCGCTCCACCCCATCCTGACGGATATCTTTTCTCCACTAATTGGACGGCTGCCTCATAGAGCTTTTTCTCAATATCCATATCATTTAACATCTCCCTATAGTCAATACACACCTGGTAATATCTTCAACACTTTTTCCTCTGCATCTAAATAGGCGTCTACCCCCAAGGGAATGCCTACATTGGTTGATTCATGTCCTATTTTAAAACCTGCCACAACAGGAATACCTAAGTCTCCAAAATACTCTTTCATTAAATTATGTAAGGCTGTTTCATTCGCTTCTGTTTGTGTAAAGGAACCAATGACAACACCTGCTAGTTGCTCAATTTTCCTAGCTTGCTTTAATTGCTGTAACATCGAATCAATATTAGGAATGGATTCTGCTAACTCCTCTATCAATAAAATCTTACCTTCTGTTTGTATCTCAAATTTAGTGCCTAATGTGCTGACAAGACGATACAGATTTCCTCCTATTAATTCACCGCGTGCCACCCCTCCAGCAATGGTTGTTAAAGGAGAAATTGACTCCGTGTATTGTATTTCAATGGGGGAAAATAATTGTACAAACATTTTCTTCGATAGTTCATCCATTTTATTGGCCGCCATTAACATAGGTCCATGGAATGTTACTAAATTGGCGTACTCATTGATCGCACAATGCAAATAGGTAATATCTGAAAAGCCCCAGAAAATTTTTGGATTTTCCTCTAATAACGTATAATCAATTTTTTCAGCTATGCGAGCAGAGCCATAGCCACCCTTTACACAAAAAATAGCTTTCACTTCAGGATTTTTTACCATTTCATGAAAATCAGCTAGCCTAACTTCATCACTACCAGCTAAATAATCATGCGTTGCATGGATCGTATCCCCTACAATATAGTGAAGACCCAACTCGTCTAAAAAAGATAATGCGTCCCCTAGCTTTTCATGATTTACTACACTTGATAGGGCAACTACACCAACTAGATCTCCCTTTTGTAAACGTGGTACGGTATTTTTCACGTTCATTCCTCCTCTTATTTTCCTTAAGCTTGCCTCTATACTGATGTGAGGCACTTATCTATTATTGCCTCTTCTTCCCATGATTCTATACGATCATTTACTTCTTGAGGAGAAACTATCGACATTCTAGCGATAGGAACCTTCAGACTCTTGAACAGTAACCTTTCTCTTCAACAAGGTTGATTTAATTGTTATTGTAGCAGTAATTTGCTGGAGCGTATATTCCTTGCTCATATGGTAATCAGAAAAACAAGAAAGCAAAGACTTCAATCATAAGAAGGCTTTGCTTTTTATTGTTAATTGGTACCGCCATAAATAATCGTGACGTTAGGATGTTTTAATAATTGGCTTGCAGGGAAATCTTCAGTAATATGGCCACTTTTTAATTTTTGGATGGCCTCCATCTTCTTTTCACCAAAGGCAATCAGGACAATTTCCTTCGCCTTCATAATCGATTGAATGCCCATCGTAATGGCATGTATTGGGACATCTGCTGCGTCATCAAAGTAAATCGCATTTTCTGTTCTTGTCGATTCCGTTAATTCAACAATATTCGTCATCGAATCGAACGGTGTACCTGGCTCATTAAAACCTATATGACCATTTACGCCAATTCCAAGAAGCTGTAAATCAATACCTCCTGCTGCATCAATCCTTGCATCATATGCCTTGCATTCAGCAGCTAAATCCTCTGCCTCACCATTTGGCAAATGTATATTTTCTTGTTTAATATTTACACCATTAAATAGATTGTTGTGCATGAAAGTCCAATAACTTGCAGGACTTGAGCGCTTAAGACCTACATATTCGTCTAAATTAAAAGTTTGTACATCCTTAAATGTTAATTGACCGGCTTGATATCGCGCTACTAATTCTTTATACATTCCTACAGGTGAACCACCAGTTGCTAATCCTAGAACACTATTGGGCTTCTTCTGTATTTGCTTTAAAAAAATATTTGCGGCCACTTCGCTCATTTCGTCATATGTATTGACTTCGATCCATTTCATTTTCCTTATCATACCTACCTTAATTTCTTATTCATTAACTATACTGGGAAATATTCACTTTATAGTAGCTAATATATTAATTCTACAAGTTATTTAGCTATTTTTCTATCATTTCCCTCTTAATATTATGCGTGTATTCTGATGCTGTTTCGGTTATGTTATTAATAAGGAAGTGAGGCGATTTTATGAATGCACAGATTCAGCAATATTTACAGCATATTCAATTTCAAGGAACCTTAGAGCCTACCGTCCAACTACTTGGACAGCTACAAACAAAGCATCTATTGACGATTCCCTATGAAAATTTAGATGTTGCCTTGAACCTCGGTATCTCATTCTCTATTCCTGATTTATTTCAAAAGATTATTATAGAAAGACGTGGGGGCAATTGTTTTGAACTGAATATTTTATTTAGCTGGCTTTTACGGGAGCTCGGCTTTTCAGTTACCAATCGCTATGCTCAGTTTTGGCGTAATGTTGAAGAACACTCTCCTCCTGAAGATATACCCATGCACCAGCTATTACTAGTAAAAGATGCAAAACAATCCTATATTTCAGATGTAGGCGTTGGTGCTTTAGCGCCTTGTAAACCAGTACCGTTAATAGCAGGATATCAGCATCGCGAAGGCCGAGAATTGTATAAAGTAGAGTATGATGAAGAAAATGGTTGGATGCTTTTTGAACTAACCAAGCAACAATGGCGTTTGCTTTATTGTTTTCATGATGATGCAAATGATGCAAAATTTGCCCCACGACTCTCTAAACAAAAAAATAAAATTGCCATGATTCGAACTACTCGTGGACGTCACACGATGATGAACAATGAATTTAGAATTTACGAAGGGCAATCCTTAACTACCTATACAACAAACACTGAGAAGGAATGGCTGCAAGCTCTACAGCGCTTTTTTCATATCTCTTTACAACAATAAAGGAAAGCGAGTCCATCAGTGGCTTGCTTTCCTTTCCTGATTATTTCATTGTCCGATTGAATAGTTCAAATACAACTTTATCATTGTGTAGTTCCTTGACTAAACCAATATCATCTACGAAATAATAAGTTTTTACCACATCACTATATACTGACCTTTTCTCTACTATAATTACACCCGTATATTGCACTTCTCCAGCTTGTACTGTACCATTCGTTGATTTTACAGTTACTCGTTCTCCTGCAGTAACCCCTGGATCATCTTCATGTAAAATAACCCCTATTCTAAGTGGTAGTTCCATATATAAATCATAATGTGTATTAGCGTCACTAGCAATTGCTTGACCATATACACGATCATGACCATATAAAAGCTCATCAGAAAGAGTTTGTCCTGTGCTAATATTTTTGACTGTCCATACATCATTTTTACCGTCATGTTGCTTATATCGATAGCTCAAGGTATACCGCTTATGGTCACTTAAAGAATAATAGCCATACGTATAAACAAACGCGGGGTCCTTTAGCAAACTAGGCTTAGAAAGAGTCAATGCTCGCGCTAAAAAAGCTGAGAAGTGGGCACGTGTAACAGGAGCATTAGGTTTAAACTCACCATTCTCATAGCCCCTTACCAAATGATTATGAGCCAGTGTTAAAATTTCTTTATAACCATATGTCTGCTCCGTCACATCTGTAAAATAATAAGGATCTGACCCTTTTAATTGGAAAGCCCTATTTAGCACAATAGCCATTTCCGCTCTAGTTAACGGTGCATCTGGGTTAAATTTATGGGCTGCATCAAATATTCCTTTTTTTTGTACAGCAGCTATTTCTTTGTAGTATTTATTAGCTGGCGTTACATCCTGATAATTGGGGTTTTGTATGTTGATTGTGTTTAGCCCCAAAGCACGTGTTAGCATAACAGCTACCTGTGCTTTCGTTACATAATCATTCGGCTTGAATAACTGATTGGAATAGCCCTTCACAATATCCTGCTCTACTAAATAATGGATTTCTGTCATCAAGGTATCATCCGTTAAATCTTTAAAGCTGGCTGCCTGCACTTCCCTCGGTATTATGCCAATCGCTATCAGGATCAAACATACTAATTTCAATATGTTCCTCACATTATCCCTCCTCCATCGATTCTTTACCCATAAAGACGTGTAGTTATGCTAAAAATGAAAAAAGACTCTTCTGAAAGAGACTTTATTCGTTATTTTTATGTTGAATTAATCCAATTTCTATGCCAGTCGGATCCATCAAATAAGCAAGATAAAAGTCCTCAAACTCCATTTTTCCACGTAAAATAGTAGCCCCATTGCTGGTTGCCTGCTCAATAACTTCATCCATTGCATCCACTTCAATCTGAATTCGTGTACCATGTGGATAATCACTAGGTCCTTTGCTAATACCACCATTAATCCCAATTTTGCTTTCATGCCCAGTTGTAACTGGCCAATAATCCCAATTTGGAGCCGCTATCCTCCAGCCAAACACTTTGCTATAAAAAGCTGCCGCTTTCTTCGGTTCCTGACTATTTAATTCAAAGCCAATCACTCTTCCCATACAAATCCCCCTTTTTTAAGCATAACAAATAATTCAACAAACAATTGGAATTTCCTTCCTTTCCAACCGTATTTCAAATAAAAATTTTACCTATTTATTTAATTAGAAAATTATGTATAATTAAATTAGAACGATTGTTCAAATCATTAAAGGAGTACAACATTGAATAAAAGACGCTATGACAGTGACAAGGCAAAGCTTGAAATTATCAAACATGCCACCCAATTATTTTCTCAACATGGCTATAATCAAACATCTGTTGGCGATATTTCGAAGGTTTCTGGTTACAGTAAAGGACATATTTATTATCATTTCGAAAATAAGGAAAAGTTATTTGTGCTTTTAGCGCAGCAATCAATGAAAAATTGGCATGACAAATGGTTGCAAAAAGAATCTTCATACACCACATCAACAGAAAAATTGTATGGTATGGCCCTACATGTCCTCTATGAGTATCAAACACCTTTACTAAAATCAGGTCAGGAACTGGCATCTAATCCTAAATCAACCCCCGATTCTATACAGCAGTTATTCAATTTAGCTATTACACCTATGAATGCTTATCGTGCAATTCTTCAAGAGGGCATCGACCAAAACGAATTTGTTCATGGCGATGTAGATACTTGGACCGTCTTACTAGGCACATGGCTAGGCGGATTATGTCAGCTTACCAATACTCAACATTTGAAATCATTAGAACCACTCTTTCAACAAGCAATAACGATTTTCTTAAAAGAAATTAAAAAAGGTGGGATTTAAATGAAAGTAGGTTTAATAGGTGATAGCTTAACAGAAGGTCGTCCAGGAGTTTCATTTTATAATCTTTTAAAACTGCAATATCCTCATATTTCATTTGACAATCTTGGGAATCCAGGCGAGACGATTAAAAGTTTATTTACTCGCTTGGAAAAAACGCCACTCCAATCCTCCTATGATCTCCTTTTTCTTTGGGTAGGCGTCAATGACGTCTATTCAAAATTATTAAAGGTGCAAGCACAACCCGTGACGAAGGATCATATAGAATTCGAAGAGTACTGCCTCAAAGTATTAGAGAAAGCACATACCGCTTCTAAAAATGTTGTGCTAGTTATCTCCAGCATTAGTAGGAGAAGATCTTCAAAATCACTCTAACAACGAAGTAAAAGAGCTAACGTCCGTTATGGAGTCTATTGCATTGAAATCTGGCAATGTTTATTTTGTGAATATGCAAAATCTCTTTAAAGAGCATTTAGAACATTTGGACTGCTCAAGCTTTATTAATACGAGTGTAATGAGAGTTCTACTAGATGTTTTATTTTACAAAAATCCTTTACGCATCGATAAATTATCTCAAAAAAGAGGGCTACATGTAACTTTGGATGGCGTTCATTTAAATAGTAAAGGTGCTGATATAGTGGCACAGCAATATAGCTCTATCATTGAACATTATGCAAACGAAGGAGACAAAATCGGGAGGTCCTAAAAAATGAAAAAGATTGCTGTTGTTACAGGTGGTGTATCTGGGATAGGAAAGGCCATTTGCCAAGAGTTAATTACTCGACATATATTTGTCATTATTGCTGATATTCAAGAACAAGAAGGTCGTATGTTAGAAGCACAGTTAAATAATGATGCTGTTCATGCAAAATTTGTACCACTAAATGTAACCGATTACAATAGTGTAGCATCTGTCATTCATGGTGTAATTGAAGAATATCATCGGATAGATTATCTGTTTAATAATGCTGGAATTGCTATGTACGGAGAGCTGGGTGAAACGACTATTGAGGATTGGAAGGAAATTATGGCTATTAATTTATGGGGTGTCATTTATGGTACTCAAATAGGTTATTCACTTATGAAAAAACAAGGTTTTGGACATATCATCAATACCTCATCAGCTGCAGGGTTAGGACCTTCTCCTTTTTCTTCTGCATACGCTACTACCAAACATGCTGTTATAGGATTAACGACCTCTCTACACTATGAGGCTGAGGAATTTGGGATTAAGGTGAGTGCCTTATGTCCAACGTTTGTGGATACACCTATTTTCGATAACGCCAAGGCGATTCATATGGATAAATCAATTATCACCAAACAATTACAGCAGCAAAAAATGATCTCACCTCAGCGAATTGCAAAAATTGCTATAGAAGGTGTTCATCAAAATAAGCCTATCATTTGTCCAATGCCAATGCGCAAAACAATGGATGTTATTTTTACTATTTTTCCTTTTCTACACAAAGCGTTAATGAGAATGGTTTGTAAAGTGAGTCGTAATGCCCGTTTAACCTAAACGCTACAAAGGCTCCCTACTAGTGGGAGCCTTGCTTATTTTGTAATACCACACCATCGCTCATTTTAATAATACGATCTGTATAAGCTAGCATCTCTTCGTCATGCGTCACTAATAATGTTGTGATACTTAAAGTTTTTGTTAATGTTCTTAATAACATCATAATTTCTTTAGAACGCTGTGAATCTAAACTTGCTGTTGGCTCATCTGCAAACAGCACTTTCGGTTGATGAATGATGGCACGTGCAATCGCTACACGTTGCTTTTCTCCCCCTGACAATGAAGAAGGATAAGCATCTTGACGATGAGCCAGCCCAACTAACTGTAATAAACGATTTACTTCATGCTTTTGTTCATGTTTCTTCAGTGGAGACCCAGCAACATCCAACATTAATAGCAGCTGTTCTTCTACGGTAAGAAAAGGTACAAGATGAGCAAACTGAAAAACAAAGCCAAATTTACTTGCACGCAGCTTTCGTACTTGTTCTTCGTTCATAGCCGTTAGATTTTGTCCCTCAAAAAGAATCTGTCCATCCGTTGCGGGTTGCAGTCCAGCAGCTATAGTTAATAGCGTACTTTTTCCTGAACCAGATGCACCTACCAATGCCGTAATCTCTCCTTCTTTTAAGGATAAATTAATACCTTTTAAAATTTCCTCTTCGACATCACCATTTTTAAACGTTTTTCTTACTTCATCAATCGTAAATAACGTCATGACTAAGCCTCCCCTTGGTGTATTGCTTGTAACGGTTGAATTTTTTTAATTTGTAGACCTGACAATGTAGCTCCCACAAAACCAATGACAAGGAACACTAACGATAGCTGCATTGTTGTACCTAAATTTAACGTAAATGGCATCCCCTTTGGCGCAACTATATTGAATAATTGACTAAGGCTGACTGATAATACTAGTGAAATAGCGGTAATAATCACCATCTGTGTCCAGATCATGTTAAACAACCTACCTGTTTTTAATCCAATTGCTTTTAGAATGCCATATAGGCCAATCTTTTGTACATTCATCATATAGAAGAAAATAGCAAACAGCATACCACTAATGACAACTAAAAACCAAATAATCATATTTAAAGACATCTGTTCCGCACTGTAACTCGGGATAGCATTCAGAAATTCTTTATTGCTATAAGACTGTAGCCCCTCAAAATCCTTGGCAGCATTGTGTGGAACAAAAATTAACTGCATATCCTGTATCCGATACATTTCCTGGTAAGCCTCTTTACTGATATAAGCAACAGGGGCATGGCTATATTTCTTTTGCTCCACAAAGCCTTTCACCTTGAACTCTCCACTATATTGATTGTTCGCTAATATATCTCCCACTTTTATTCCCTTTTCCTGTAGCGAGCTGTCTAACAGGACCTCACCTTGACGCACATTTCTAAATAGTGATGACTCTGTCGATGTGACAAAGGCCACACTTTGCTGTTTATCATCCTCATCACTTAAAAAGCCCATTTGAATAGAAAAGGCAACTGCTTCCTTCTCTTCAGACATGACTTCCTGTTGTAGATTGTTAGAGATTCTTGAAAGATTAAACGTCCCATCAGCATCCTCTGTCATGTAGAATTGCCCCTGCGGTAAGTCTTTTATTAAAGCTGCATTATCCTGTGACAAGCCATTCGCCAAACCTGAAATAATAAACGTTAAAAAACTAACTAGGAAGATGATGGAGCCCAAGATTAAAAATCGTACTTTATTTTTCTTCATTTCTTTCCAGGCAAGATTCATCCTTTATCCCTCCATTTCTTTAATTATCCTTAGCTTAAAATTGTTTCATGAACAGAGCATGAACTAATCATTAAGAATGGAAAAGAAAAAAAAGAAACGAAAACAAATAAACCGCTCTGAAGGAAAGTCATTTATCCTACAGAACGGTTTAGATCTTCATCTAAAAAACTCATATAATCCATTTTTAAAGTAATTGTACTCGTTTTAATTAATTAACTTTCTCCCATACCCTTCATAAAAAATCTGCCTATCTCTCTCAGTTTCAAAGGCTTGTGGTTTACACTGTTCCTCAATCATTAGATAGAGCCACTACCTTCTCCCACTCTTGCCTTTTATAAAACCGGTGGATGAATTGGAACAGATATAATTATTACTGCAGCACTCAGTATTAAAATTGATAATCCAACATTTTTCTTCATATTCACACTCTCCTTTAAATTTCAATAAATTGCATAGCTTTCTCGAACTGCTTTTCTTGTCGATAATACTCTCCCAATAAATTAGAAAATTGTTGGTGCATTTCTTTTAATTCTTCATTATCTGCTATAAATGGAATTAACCTCCCTTCTAAAAAATCCATCGCTTTCTTTTTTTCTTCTCCTAGCAAATATAAATAAAAAGTAGCAAATAAATTAAAACTTAATTTTTTCTTATTTTTTGCTTCTTCCTTTAGAATAGTAAAGGTTTTTATACTTTTTTCCGTTTGTTCTAAGCGAAATTGCGTAACACCTAAATTATATAAGCAAAGCAGATAATGATCACAGTTCTTTGACATTAAAGAAGCGCTTTTTTCAAAGTAAATTAATGCATTTTCATATTCCCATCTCATTTGGTACAAATCCCCCAAATTGTGATATATAGCAGGTAATAGCTGCTGTTGCTGTAATAGCTCCACATTTCTCACTAAATGTTCATAGATTTCGATTGCTTCGTGAAACACTTTTCCTCGAGAGTAATTGAGTGCCAGAGACATTAATGTATAAACAATTCTTTTAAAATTAAATTGGTCCTTATAGAATTGAAGAGCTTTTTTCCCATAAATAATTGCTTGGCTTGGTTCTTCTAACCGCCCTTTTATTAAAGCGAAATGATAGTAAAACTCTCCTTCTAGTGACCCTAGTTCTGGATGTATTTGAAGTATTTGAGTTAGTTCTTTAGCTGCTTCCTCATATTTACCTTTTGTAATTAAAACTAATGCATAATAATATGAATGTAAATACCTTTCATGTTGGGAAAAATTTGGTCGGTGGGCATTTAGCCATTTTAATTGATTGTCTGCTAATTTATGCTCTTTAACAAACACATAATAACGTAACTTATAAAGTTCATATAAATAAATAGATTCTGTAAAACCTATTATTTCTTCATATTCTTTTAATCTGCTCATTGTCTCTTTTACTTTCTCAATCTCTAGGTAATTTATATGTTTTTGTAAATCATTTAATAGGCAAATAATATTTTGTTCGTTATTCTCTACATCGTGAATACTAATATTTAATCGTTCTAGCAGTAGACGTATTGTCTCGCTATTTGCTTCTTTATTATTATTCTCAATTTTACTTAAATGAGGAATCGAGCAAATCCCCATCGCCACTGAATTCTGTGTCATTCCTAGCTTTGTACGATAGTACTTAATTAATGAACCAATCTTCATTTTCATAACCTCCCGTATCGAATGACTGTATTTTACATTTATTATAATCATAATTTTCCCAATAATCAAAAAACCTAAATTATGGTAGATTCAAATTGTAGTACTATAACTTAATTTGAAAAGGAGTTGGAAAGAATGAAAAAAATGAAAAGTACGTTGCTAAGTCTTTTGATTGCAGGATCAGTAATAAACCCGGTGTACGCAACAGCGATGGATAGCGAAGATAGCTTAGGAAACGACGGTGGTCAGGAGAAATTCCGTGTTTATGTTGAGGCAAACAAAAAAACAGAAAAATCAACATTAAAAACTCAATATTCTGCTCGTTGGGAATTAACAGAGAACGGATTTTCAACTGATATGAATGAAAAACAATTCGAAGCATTACAGAAGAATAAAAATTTCACAGTTACAAAAGTGCCTATCGTTACATTAGATACGATAGGTTTGGAAGACGATAGTATGGTAGAAAATGAAACTCTGGATTTGGTAACTTCTTTAAGAGCTTCTCAACAAATACCTTGGGGAATTAAAGCAATTTATAATAATGATACTTTAACATCTACAACTGGAGGAAGTGGCATTAATATTGCCGTACTCGATACGGGTGTAAATATTTCTCATCCTGACCTTGTCAATAACGTAGAGCAATGTAAAGACTTTACAGGTGCGACAACACCCATTAATAACAGCTGTACTGATAGAAACGGACATGGTACACATGTTGCTGGTACGGCCTTAGCTGATGGTGGAAGCGATCAAGCAGGCATTTACGGTGTAGCTCCAGATGCTGATCTTTGGGCTTACAAAGTGTTATTAGATAGCGGTTCTGGATACTCAGATGATATTGCTGCTGCTATTCGACATGCAGCAGATCAAGCAGCAGCTACTGGTACCAAAACAATTATTAGTATGTCTCTAGGTTCTTCAGCGAATAATAGCCTCATTTCGAGTGCTGTCAATTACGCATACAGTAAAGGAGTTCTAATAGTAGCTGCAGCTGGTAATTCTGGCTATGCGCAAGGAACAATTGGTTATCCGGGGGCATTACCAAATGCAATCGCCGTTGCAGCTTTAGAAAATGTACAACAAAATGGGACTTATCGTGTAGCTGACTACTCTTCACGTGGTTATATATCTACAGCTGGAGATTATGTCATCCAGGAAGGTGATATTGAAATCTCAGCTCCTGGCTCATCCGTTTATTCTACATGGTATAATGGCGGTTATAATACAATTAGCGGCACATCAATGGCTACCCCTCATGTCTCTGGTTTAGCAGCAAAAATTTGGGCTGAAAATCCGTCATTATCTAACACGCAACTACGTTCTAACTTACAAGAGAGAGCAAAATCAGTAGACATTAAAGGTGGTTATGGAGCTGCTATAGGTGATGACTACGCTTCAGGATTTGGATTTGCTCGCGTTCAATAATTTCAAAAGGTGAAGCATACTAACAATAGTAATACAAACCAAAGCTTTGGTTTGTATTGCTATTTTTTGGGTTCTAAACGTATTCACCAGTACCCCTATTACCCCCAAGTAGTATTATAGCTTTGCTTGTTATACGATATCAGCCTCAAACATATTTCTACATGTAGGGTGAACAGGTTGACCAGAAAACATTTTATCAATACCATTTGCAGTATCGTTCCCTTTAAATTCATCTTGTTGTCCACTAATCACCTTCTTCATAAAAATCACCTCCAACCTTTCCATTGAAACTTACTTATTGTGTAATATATTATTTTTTTGACAATGCACCATTCACTTAAAAACTACCTTCTTTAACTAATCTCCCTACACAACTATTGCTATATTATTACGCTAACCTCGTTACCGGTGATAAGGATAGGGAATGTAGTAAAAAGCCTTATATATCAATGTCTTCTACCTGAAGTGTGTAAAATGATTTCAATTCTTATCGTATCCCCAAAAATGAAAAAAGCTCACAAACCCTGTATTATCAAGGTTTGTGAGCTTTCTAAACTTACTAAATGTAACGTATATGTACGTAATGATACCGGTGGTCGGGGTCGAACCGACACTCCAAAGGAACACGATTTTGAGTCGTGCGCGTCTGCCAATTCCGCCACACCGGCATAATGGAGATAAAAAAAATCGGATAAACCGATTAGCAGTAAAAATATGGAGGCGGCAACCGGATTTGAACCGGTGATAAAGGTGTTGCAGACCTGTGCCTTACCACTTGGCTATGCCGCCATCATACTTGGAGCGGAAGACGAGGTTCGAACTCGCGACCCCCACCTTGGCAAGGTGGTGTTCTACCACTGAACTACTTCCGCAAAAAATGGCTGGGGTACTAGGATTCGAACCTAGGCATGACGGAATCAAAATCCGTTGCCTTACCGCTTGGCTATACCCCAACTATGGGGCGACTGATGGGAATCGAACCCACGAATGCCGGAACCACAATCCGGTGCGTTAACCACTTCGCCACAATCGCCATAAAATAAATTGGCAGGGGCAGTAGGAATCGAACCCACACCAAAGGTTTTGGAGACCTCTATTCTACCGTTGAACTATGCCCCTATTTAAAAATAAAAAAATAAAACTGGTGGAGGGGGACGGATTCGAACCGCCGAACCCTAAGGAGCGGATTTACAGTCCGCCGCGTTTAGCCACTTCGCTACCCCTCCGGGAATTCATGGTGCCGGCGATAGGAGTCGAACCCACGACCTACTGATTACAAGTCAGTTGCTCTACCAACTGAGCTACACCGGCAAAAAAATGATGGGTCAGGACGGAATCGAACCGCCGACACTTAGAGCTTCAATCTAATGCTCTACCAACTGAGCTACTGACCCATATATTATAAAAAAATGGCGGTCCCGACCGGGATCGAACCGGCGATCTCCTGCGTGACAGGCAGGCATGTTAACCGCTACACCACGGGA
>NZ_JBNFXM010000006.1:0-224617 GCF_049943995.1 Lysinibacillus sp. VIII_CA | reverse complement strand
CCGACACGCACGGCTTTCTATATAACATTACAAACATTATTTAATTTGTAACAATTTATAAAGAATTTGTTACCGTTTGTGATAATACCCACTTTCATTTGCTGCTTTATCCGATGAATAATCGTTAATGTATCTTCACTGACAGAAAAGCATTGAGGAAAGTGATGGTTCCAAAAGTCTTGAATAGCATGTTTTGGCATGCCATATTGAGGCGGAAAGTCATCAAAAAAAGAGGCTACCACATCCGTTTTATCACTTTTACCAAAGTATTTTTCATCATATTCCCTAAATTTTTGTCGCATTTCATTTTTTATCGCATGCTCGTCATCCACATAACACATTTTTACTAGCCTAAGAAATAATTTATCTACTGCTTCATCTCGATTCAGTAAGGTGTTATCTAAATCAAATAACATAGCTTTACAACCGTTCAACTAAGTCACGACCTTTCATCCAATCAGTGACGTCCTTTAATAAAAAGGTATCGATAATATCTATCGCTTTCTTAACCATATTAGATGGCAATGCATCTAAAGAAAAATAGGCTAGCTGTAAACTCTCATCGTCAAGCATTGTTAGCTGCCCCTCTATTTGTTCAGCTATAAAGACGGCGGTTACTCCATAAACCTCATCTCCGTTTGGATATAGATAATAGTCCTGTTGACCAGATAGCATGGTTATAAAACGAAGTTGGGAAGTCTGTAGCCCAGTTTCCTCTAATAATTCACGTCTAGCTGTATCCTCTAAGCTTTCGCCAGGTTCCATCGCTCCACCAGGTAACCCCCACATTCTTATATCAGAGCGTAGCTGTAGAAGAATTTGTTTCTCCTCATTAAAGACAATCACCGTCGAGCCTACTAAAATAAGGGGCATTGTCCCAACCTGTTGTCTTAGTGCTTTTACATAATCACTCATAACATTCCTCCTTTTCCCATCAACCGTTAAGTACACCTTAACATAAATATCCAGACTCATCGTATGATTGTGATAAAATAAAAGGGTGGTTTCCTAAAATCAAGGAACTTGACTATGCAATGCGATAGAAGGTTGTATAGGTCTCAAAAAAATTACAAAGAAAGTCAGTTTAAAAGGAGAAATAGAAATGACAGAAACAACTGGCTGGAAAAATAATGCGCGTAATCATCCATTCATCGCTTCATTCAGTGGGGGAAAGGATAGTGTTTTAGCTTTATATAAAGCATCACAGGTGGGGCGAGCAATTGGTCTCATTGTCATGCTGGAGGAGGAAGGGAAGCGCTCTCGATCTCACGGTATGCCACCTGAGCTTATACAGGCTCAAGCCGATTCTATTGGATTGCCAGTGTATACAGCTGCTGCTAGTTGGACGGAATATGAACATGTATTTATCGATCTTTTAAAAAATGCGAGAAATCAAGGGGCAGAGGTGTTAGTTACGGGTGATTTAGATATGCCTCAGCACGGCTGCTGGCATGATGAGGTTACGAAGAAGGTTGGATTAAAGCTTGGCATGCCATTATGGGAGATGAATCATCGGGATGCTGTTGATGAATTTATTCACTTAGGGTTTGTCACGATAGTGGTGACAGTGAATGTATCGTTAGGGATGACAGAAGAGGATTTAGGACGAATACTTACCCCTGATTATATCAAAGAGCTGGAAGAGCGTAATATTGACCCTTGCGGAGAAGGGGGAGAATTCCATACGACAGTTTTGGATGGACCTCTTTTCCGATATCCCATCAAGGTTCGTAAATGTTCTATTATTCGAGATGGGGAATATGCATTTTTACCATTAGAACTTGCTTAAACATAACCTAATCACAACGATGGATGCCTGTTTAATGGCGTATGCTACATGAGGTTACAAAAGCATCACATCCAAAACCAATCATAAAAAATGAGCACAAAGGTGATCACCTTTGTGCTTTTTGTATTTATAAGTATAAAATCCATAACAAAATGTCCAAAATAATAATTGACTAGACACTAAACGGTGTCATATAATTAGGACACCATTTAGTGTCCAATTAGAAAGGGTGGTGGTTTTGAATAATAATCATCAAGAGCGTGATGTGTATGTGGCCATTGCTGACCCTACAAGACGCCAATTGATTAATTTATTAGCAAAGGCAGATGAGTTACCGCTGCACGAATTAACAGCTCATTTTGAAATGGGACGTACTGCTGTGTCTAAGCATTTAACGATTCTGAAAGACGCAGGACTTGTGATCGCTCGAAAAGAGGGTAGAGAAACAAGATATAGGCTCAATGCCGCCCCGTTGAAAGAAATACAAGATTGGATATCGATTTACGAAGACTTTTGGAAAGCAAGAATTTCAAAATTACATTTATTATTGGGGGAAGACAAATGAAACCAGATGTAGCATTAGATTTTAAATTTACAAGTTCTATCGAGCAAGTATGGCATGCCTTAACGGATTCGGATACACTTGCAAAATGGATTTGGAACAATGATTTTAAGCCGGTTGTAGGTCATAAATTTCAATTCCGTGCTGAGCCAAACGAATGGTGGGATGGCATTGTCGATTGTGAGGTACTTGAAATTGAAGAGCCTCATAAACTATCTTACACATGGAGAAGTGCAGGAGAAACTACAACAGTAACGTGGACTTTGACACAAGCAGCTGATGGTACAACTCAGTTACATCTCGATCAGGGTGGATTTAGTGAAGAAACAAAAGCTCGTCAAGGAGCAATTGAAGGCGCTAAATACGCTTGGACTAACATGGGTAGTCAGCTCGAAAAAGTATTAGCCTAGTAATTGAATCAGCCTTTATGAAAAAGAGCGCAATTCCTTCAAATGAATTGTGTTCTTTCATTTTCCGAAGGTCGTTCTTCATAGGTAAATAAAGTATCCTTGTGAAAATAGTAAACACGGAAGGAAAACAGAATGAAGATTAATCAACTAATTGCTAATAATATTAACCGTTTACATGTCGACTTACCAGAAGACTTATCCCTTGGCATTGCAGGCTTGTCTGGGTCAGGGAAAACCACCTTTTGTCAAACAATAGGGGAAGAGTCCAAAAAGCGTCTTGTTTCTTTATTACCTAAAGCTGAATATCAATATTTATTTCCTGCGATTATGGAAACAAATTTTAGTGCTATTAAAATGGAGGATATGCCATTAGTTCTTTTTCTAGGGAAATCATCCATATCTACAAATCCACGTTCAACTATCGGTACGCATACAGGTGTATTTAAGGAAATACGTGATCGTTTAGCAGAAGAGTTTCAATTATCTCCAGAAGTTTTTTCCTTTAATAATGCGCTAGGCTGGTGTCCGACATGTAAAGGACGTGGTACTACGAAAAATGTTGAATGTAAAAAATGTCAGGGGAAGCGCTACAGTGAGGAGGTAGAACGTCATCAGCTACCATTAAGAGGTGAACTGTATAGTATTTCCGATATTCATCAATTAAGTGTGGAAACGATCTATTCCTTAGCAACGGAATTAAAGATTAGTGAAGAGAAGCAACATATTCTTCAAAATATTATTCAAATGAATATTGGTTATTTAACATTAAACCGCATTATGGGGACATTATCAGGGGGAGAATTAACAAGACTGTATTTGGCTGAGTTTATGGCAACGAGTGAGAATACAGTGATTATTGTTGATGAAATCTCTGTAGGTCTAGATCATGACACACTCCTGAAAATTTTAGAGCAAATTCAACGACTAGGCTCTAAAAATCAAATTTGGCTAATTGATCATTCGGATACAGTTTTAAATACAGCAGATAAACATCTATTCTTTGGACCAGGTAGTGGAAAATACGGAGGAAAAATCGTGGAAGAATCCCCTCGACCACAGCCCATTTACTGGGAACGAAGTCAGGTAAGACCTAAGACCTTCTATCAATTCCGTGACCTATATTGCCGCAATATCCAAATGGACGAAATAGAAATTCCACAAAATCAGCTTGTCACCTTCACAGGAGAGTCGGGCTGTGGAAAATCAACATTGGTGAATGAGTGTATCGCAAAGGATTTTGTAAAACGTTACCCAAAAGATAAATTAGTGATGGTAGGGCAAGATCGAAATCAATCGATTACAAGTCGATCCACTGTTGCGACATTTCTCGATATTAAAAAGAAGTTAACGAAATATAGTGAGGAAATCGATGATATTTTTCAACGCTCGATTGAAGATATTATCGTGGAGCTCCCAAAGGAAGATATTGCTCATAAACGGTTAAGCTTGCTCATCAAACTTGGCCTAGGCTATTTAACGCTGGAAAGAAAAACACAAACACTATCCACGGGTGAATTTCAATGTGTGCATTTAGTGTCAGAGCTGTTTGCCAATTCTCGAAATCCTCACACACTGTTTATTTTTGACGAGCCTTCCAAAGGATTATCCCAAAATATATTAAACCAATTTATTGATAGTGTGAGGGATATTCTGAAAGATGATTCGATTTCCATTGTTATGATTGAGCATAATGCCTACATGCTTGAAAGCTCTGATTATATCGTTGACTTTGGTAAAAGACAGCAGGGGCCAGTGACACATCTTGATGTAGTGGAGCATGAAGCATATTTTAAACAATCGCACCTTACGAAAAGCACCTCTGACCTACAAATCACATCTACTTTAGCATCGAAAAAGGGTATTCATTATTTACAAGACCATCCTATTAGCTATTTTAAAAATGCAGAAAATATATACAAAGGTGGCATTTTAAAAAGCCTATCATCCATGGCCCGCCTCATTTACGGTGAATATGAATCGAATAAGATAGCCCCTGTCATTGCGATTGATCTTGAGAGGCATTTATACAGCCAATATAGCTTTTTATATGAAATAGCTGGTCTTATCAATCATATTGTCGCGGCCCATCCGACCAATAAGGATACAAGAAGCTTTGATTTCTTTAGCCAAGAAAACCATTGTCCGAGCTGTTCAGGTCGATTACAAATAGAAGAATTCGATTTTGATGTAGTCATCCAAGATAAAACAGTGCCATTCTGGGACGGCTTATTGCATCCAGATGTGATGGAGGTTCTAAAATACTATCAGCATTCAAAATTGGCATTCCTTTTTGAAGAGATACAAAATGAACTGGGGCAAGATATTAGTAAAAGCTATACTGATATGACAGAAGAAGAAAAGCATACATTTTTATATGGTTATTGGGACAAGTCATTTTATGATAAAGCAACAAAATCCTCGAAAAAATGGGAAGGCTTCAATTTTATTATAGGCCGTTATATCGTCATTTCTAAATCCATTATCAAAGAGCAGATGAAGGAAACAAGAAAGATGGTCCCTTGCCCAATTTGTCATGGTTCGGTTCTTAATCACCAAAAGAAATTACGTTTTGGTGACATAGATATTCGAGAAATCATCCATCAACCGATTGATGAGGTCATCAAAATAGTAGGCAATTTACCACCACTTGAAAAAATCCAAGCGATTGTAGGCAGTGATATGTCACTCATTCAGGATGTCTCATTATTGCCAAGGGAAATGCAAGTAGCACTGAAAATGCTGGAAATAGAGCTTGCCAGCTTTGTGGGCTATGAAATTGTTCTACAAAATACATTGCCATTCTGGGATAAAATTAAAGATAATATTGCTTCCATCAGCCGTAAAAACGAGGTTACAATTTGTGATTTCGCTTCTATTTATGAAACGAGAGACACAATTATTGATCAATATTTTACAAATGGTCAATATAAAAAATTAACGTATGTTTATGAAGCTTTAGGCTACAAAAAAATTGTGACGCAAATCAATAAAGTTAAAGGGAGTCATCCATGTCCATTCTGTAAGGGGAAAAAGGTTCTGACGGAAGATGGGCTACATGACGGTGTCTATAAATTAACGGTTCCATGCGTCAGCTGTGGTGCAACCGGTATTAATGATGAGGGCCAAAAGGCAATTATCGAAGGTATTGACGTGCATACATGGCTAACGGGTACGGTCAGTGATGTTGTAAAGGAAGTAAACCAGTTGGGGGTAGTGGGGAAAATTCCTATTTTCAATCGTATTAGAGAGTTAAATAAACAAGAGATGATGGCGGTTTATCAGTACCTTGAACAGAACCGTTAAAATCCTACGTTCGAAGCCCATTTGCCAATTGCAAGTGGGTTTTTTTATGTATCACTAATTTTTCCAAAAAAGTAAACAATCAGTGGCGTCTTGGTTGTATGAACCGTACTATAAGGATAGGTAAATCGGCAGTACAAGGGAGGCCTTTGTTTGAAGAAAAAAGTATTGTTATTCGGTGACATTGGCATCGACGATACGATAGCATTGATTTATGCAAGATTACACAAAGAAATCGAAATTGTCGGGTTAATTGCCGATTATGGCAATGTATCAAGAAAGGATGCGGTAGCTAATATTTATTATGTTATGAAATTATTTGATTTTCCCGAGGGAATTCCCGTTATTTTAGGTGCAGAGATCCCACTAACCGGCGAACAGCCAACGTATTATCCAGAAATACATGGAGAACATGGACTTGGTCCGATTATCCCGAACGAAGATCATGACATAAAAATCGAAAACTTTTTGGAAATTGTTAATATTATCGAGAAACACAAGAATGATGAACTAATCATTGTCAATATTGGGCGTCTTACATCCTTAGCGACCATGTTTATTCTTTATAATCAGCTCATGCAACATGTGAAGGAAATTTATATTATGGGTGGGGCGTTTTGGGTGCCGGGCAATGTTACGACCGTAGCGGAAGCAAACTTTCACGGGGATCCATTTGCGGTTAATATTGTGCTCACCTATGCAAAAAATGTCACAATTATTCCATTGAATGCTACACAGAAGGCAATTGTTACACCAGGAATGGTTAATTATATAGACTCATTTGGAAAGACGAAAATCCTTAAACCATTGATGGAATACTATACAAAATTTTATCAAGAACGGGACCCATCACTACTAGGTAGCCCCGTCCATGATGCTTTAACGCTAATGGCAGCAATTTATCCTGAGATGTTCATCTATGAGTCATATCCTGTGATGGTTGTTGATAAATTAGATGGACCTGCTAGAGGGCAGAGCATTGCCGAAACACGACCGTTTGAAAATATAAATAGTGGTAAAAAAAGACATCGCATTGCATTTGATATCCACTATGATATATTCTTCCATCACTTTATATCTATTATGGCCGGCCATGATTGGCAATAAATTATTCAAAAACACCGTCTCTTAAGACCACAAAATCAACATTTACATTTACTTTCATATCCTTATACATTTCATGCCATTTGTCCTTTGTTAAATGGGAATATCTCACAACGCTTCTATATTTCTCACCAAAGCCAAAAATATCGGATTCCACTTTCTGACTATGAGCAATGACTCTTGCTATTTCCTTCGACAATTTTTTTTCAATGGCTTTTTCAAGGGCAATCACGCTGTCTCGGTCACCCTGATTAATATCTGGAAATACTTCTAATACCCTTGATTTGATTTTAATGTTTAAATCAAACGCAGGTGTTTTTGCATCCAGTAATTTCATCTCTCTTGTCGAGTGGATGGCGTCGAAAGCGACCGTTATTTTATCCGCAGGTTTATGGAGTAATTTAGGAGGAATATCTTCTTGCTCCAAAATGGTTTCATATAAACCTACTTTAAACGTATCTCTGACAATTTTTACATAAAAGCTATCCTTTGCAGGAAGTGTACTAACCATTTTGCCACCTTTAAAGAGAGCTACACCACTTAGCTCCACAAATTCACCATCTCTTTTGATGGTAGGCATAGCTAAATCCTGTCCAATGGAATAATAATCATGAGCAATCTGGTGAAGAGTCGCCGAAATCATATATTCCTGTTTCACATTTTGCTCGATTAATCTGAAAACATGCTGACCAATATCCTCAATATTTTGGTATTCGTATTTCAAAAATGGGGCTGCTTTACCTTCCACTACGGCCATATAAATACCGTTGCTGACGCTGGCGTTTTCTAGACTAGTATCAATATAATAACGTAAATCTTCTTTCGCCAATTCTTCACCAAACAAAATAACCCTCATTTGACCAACCATTATTTTTTTTGAAAGCTTTCTGTTCGCTTCCATTCGATTTCCTTTACTCGTGTCATTTTCTGTTGTCAAAATTTCCACTTTACTTTGGAACTCTGGATTGACTTCACGAATAACAGCTGTCGCAGCTATTTTGCTTTCTGTCCCTACATCGTAGCCAACTAATGTGGTTAATCCTACTTTATCTAAAACATTGGTTTGAGCACATCCATATAAAAAAACCAATGAGAGCAGCACAATAAAAGAGCATCTAAGCTTGTTCATTTTTGGTCACCTTCTTTGATGAAATCTTCTTTTTTAATAGGGCCAAAATCCATAGCAAAATAGGGTAAATATATATAACATAAAATGCTATATGTCCAAATACGGTGTTAATCGTATTGATTTCTGTACGGGTTTGAATGATCATTGTGAAAATGAAAACGATGAAGGAAAAAAGCCAAACAAATGTCGTGGCGCGTATTTTGACTAATCGAATGGCTCCGCGATATGCGGCCCATAAATACAGACATAAATTCGGTATAATAATGAGCATCCAAAAACAAACGGCTATAAATTCAAAACGTTCTATAAAAGGGAAGCTGATAAAGCTAAACAATGTCAATGTTGCCCAAATGGTTTTTAGTAATTTTCCCTCACTGTAATAAGCAATGGACACCATCATGACTACTAGATAAATCAATGTCGTAAACAATAATCCTAAATGAACGGGCTTGCGAATATTTTTTTTGTCTTTTACAAAGGGATAAATAACATTTAAGATTTCGAAGCCGATAATGGTAAAGGTCATGGAATGGGCGCCCTTTAAAATGGAGCGAATGTCGTTTTCTAAAATAGGAAATAAACTTTCCGCTGAGGCATACTTTATTGGAAAGGCTAGCATGGGTAGTATCCATAAGGAAAGTATGATACTGAAAAAGGATACACCGACTATTACTCGAAGCCCACCTGTAAAGGCATAAATAATAATGACTAATAACGTAGCGGACAGAAACCATGTCCCAATACTAGGGAAAATCCATGCGTGAATCACTTCAATATAATTTCGCAAAACAGAAAAAAAGGCGACAGAGCAATAAGTAACATACAACGCATTTAAAAAATTGCCCGTCCATTTTCCAAAAATATCTTGTTGGATGCCATATAAATCATGGGAGCCGTATATGTCTAATGTTTTAATCATGCAAAATGTGACTATATGGGTGGCAATGCCTGCTATCAGAACTGAAATCCATGCATCCTGCCTTGCATCTTGATAGATAATGCGTTGAAATCCCTGTATACCGACCCCAATTTGAGCGCTGTGCACGACAAAAAAGAGCAAATAAGCGTTAATCATCTCTTTTGGGTTAAGTTGTGTAGGATTGTTCATTTATTTCACCTTCAGTTCAACTTTTTTCCGGTTTTATTGGCTCAGGCTCGAATTTATTGGTGTCTTTTGGTCTTGTTAACGCAGGTCTTTTCGCTGTATAAGGAATAGGCATTCTGATAATACTATCCCGCATTTCTTTCAACCTTGGTGGATAGAAAGGAGACAAATACGGAGCACCCAAACTTGATTGACGTAAAAGATGAATAAGAATAAAACAAAAAGCTAGCATAATGCCATAAAAACCCCAAAAGCCTGCAAGGATAATGATGGGGAAACGAATCAAACGAATCACGTTGCCCATCATATAACTCGGAGAAGTGAAGGAAGCGAGAGCACTTAAAGCAATGATAATCAATAAAATATTACTCGTAATACCTGCCTGTACGGCTGCTGTACCTATTACGATACCGCCAACGATACCGATGGTTTGTCCAATTTTTGTTGGTAGTCTTGCCCCAGCTTCTCGTAGTAATTCAATAATAAACTCTAATAATAACGCTTCGAATATAGGTGGGAAAGGAACTAAGGCTCTGGACTCACTTAATGGCACTAAAAAGGCTTGTGGAATGACCTCGTAATGAAAGGTTAAAGCGGCCACGTAAAAGGGTGTTAAATAGACGGATAAAAAGAAGGCAGATAGTCGTAATAAACGAAGAAAGGTAGCAATTTGCCATCTTAAGTTTTGATCTTCCTGGCTTTGAAAAAATTCCGTAAAGGCTTGCGGGCAAATAATAGCCATCGAGCTACCATCAACTAAAACACCTATTTTTCCATCTAATAACGCATCACAAAATCTATCTGGC
The DNA here is from genome assembly GCF_049943995.1 of Lysinibacillus sp. VIII_CA. Classification (NCBI taxonomy): domain Bacteria; kingdom Bacillati; phylum Bacillota; class Bacilli; order Caryophanales; family Bacillaceae; genus Lysinibacillus; species Lysinibacillus sp. VIII_CA. Next base: position 214,412 of record NZ_JBNFXM010000006.1, on the reverse strand, counting down.
CTTTCCGTTAGCAGCATTTGAGGGAATACTGACAATGAATTATCATCAATCATTTCTGCCAAAACGGCACTATCAAGTAGCTCATCGACATATAAATCCGTTATTCGTTGGCGCATTGTATGGACCATTTGCACATTAGCAATGCCATTCATATATAGCAGTGAGACAGAGGTATTGGTACGCGTGCCGATTTTCAGTTTTTCATTACAAAGGTTAGGACTTACTATGTAGCGACGGATTAAAGAAATATTTGTAGTTAAGCTTTCATTAAACCCAACCTGTGTTCCAATGACCTGTGATTCATTTTCTGGTGCCGATAATGATCGGGATTCTCGCGTAGCGATATTGCCAATTAGAACTTGGGAGCAGCCGTCTATATGAATAACGACAGATCCATTGACCATCGATTCTACTGTTTCCTGTAGTAGATTGGATTTTACAATTTCGGGGATAGAAAGACTTACCTCAATGCCTTCTAGTGTTTCTTGAGGATTATTAAGCAAATTTGCAATAATGTCATTGTTCAATGTCTGATTATCGACTAAATTATCTATATAAATAAGCGTAATATTATGTGGGATGGCCTTCATTATTAAATCAGCTGGGTTATTCGTTGCATTTTGAATCGACTGAATAAAATGATCAGTTGTCGGGGCGACCCTTACAAGATTTTCTTTTGGTGGCTGTTCAACGGAGGGTAGTTGTTTTTTGTTGAAAGCTAGTTTAAATTTCATGCTTAATTGTAGGCTCCCTTCATGGTTAACTTCTTTATAGATTGAACATTTGCAGGATATTCTATACTTATACTATTCTTTTTCAGTCTAACTAACATGGTCGATACATCAGGGAATTCATCTAGACAGCATTTAGCAGAAAGTGGTAAGATTAGAGTATTCTTAAAAACAGAAGGGAAATTAGACATTTATGCTAAAACTTATTATCGCGATTTAAATTCCTATGAATTTAATAGAAGGGCTATTCTATAATGTTAGAAAATTATAGATTTATTTAGTATGGCCCTTTTGCGATAACGAAGAGAAGCATAATCTTGTCTGATTCAAATAAACAGATACTTTAGTAGCCACTAAAGTGGTGAGCATTGTTTTCTGTGTATCAACAAAGGACTTTATGAGGTTTTCTCATAGGGTCTTTTTCTGTTTTTAGGAGGTGAGGATTCCACTAATAAAGATGTATTCCTATATATAATCGGAGGGAAAAAACATGGAGAAGTACGAATTGGTGTGTGATTATCGTCATGATGATCAATTAAAGGATAGTTTTAATGATTTAGCCATAAAAACATTTGGTTTGGATTTTCGAGGCTGGTATAACAAAGGATATTGGAATGACCAATATATTCCTTATTCATTTATACATGAAGGAAAAGTGATCGCCAATGCTTCTGTTTACAAAATGTCGATTTGCATAAATGGCGAGCAATTAAAGGGAATTCAGATTGGGACGGTGATGACCGATGAACATCATCGTCATCAAGGTTTGGCAAAGCAATTGATGCTACATATCATGAAGGAGTACGAAGAAGCCTGTGATTTCATGTATCTCTTTGCCAATGAAACAGTACTCGATTTTTATCCAAAGTTTGGCTTTACGCGTATCCATGAAAGTGAATTCAGCTTAGACCTTACTACAAGACCTATACAACGAAAGCAGACTAGCGTCCAACTGCTGACCATTGATCAAAATCTAGCCCTTCTTGAAGCTTATGCGAAAAATCGTTATACCCATTCAACTGTGATTGCTGTGGAGCAAAATGAAAGCTTATTAATGTTTTATTTTACGTTAGTTTTCCCGCATGCTATTTACTATTTAGAAGAATCAGAAACAATAGTATTAATGGAGGAAGAAGAAGGGGTACTAAATATTTATGATATCATCTCTTTGCATGCTATCAATGTAGAGGATTTGCTAGCAAGTATTGTCAAGAAAACAACCAAAAAAGTAGTGTTTCATTTTACACCAGAGTTTATGATGGAAGGCATGAATGCAACCATCCTGCCAAATGATGACGACGCTTTATTCGTGCTTTCGAAAAAAACGTTTGTGCAAGGGAATTTTATGTTCCCTTTCACATCGCATTGTTAATTGCAATAGGATGGACTCTATACAAAAGCTCGTACTTTAAAAAGTGCGGGCTTTTTTTGCCACTTTTCATGTTTTGTCAAATAACTGTAACATTGCTGTTTTACGATACAACCATCAGCTTAATGGAAATGAGGTAAAACACAATGAAAAAAATCAGCATGCTATTACTTACAGTTATTTTAGCCCTATACATGGCCAAGCTATTTGGACAGGGTCATAACGACGAAGTAGCATTTATTGATGAAATCGCACCAATAGCGGTGACATTAAATCAGCAAGGTCAAGAAATATTGCCAAGCATAATTATTGCACAGGCTATATTGGAATCGAATTATGGTAAAAGTGAATTAGCTGTTAACGCAAATAACTTGTTTGGGATGAAGGGCAGGTATCATGGTAAATCCGTTAAAATGCCGACAGTTGAATATGAACATAATAAAAGCTATACAACGGAAGCAGAATTTCGAGCTTACCCCGATTGGAATAGTGCATTAAAGGACCATCGTCAGCTATTATTAGAGGGTACCAGTTGGAATGCACATCAATACGAAGAGGTTTTGGCAGCGTCAACCTATCAAGAAGCTGCCTATGCCTTGAAAAAAAGCAATTATTCGACGGATCCTTTATATCCCGAAAAATTAATGGCTATTATCGAACAATATAATCTGGAAAAATATGATCATTAGGAGTTTCATAAAATGAATATACTCATTGCAGATGATGAATTAGCTATGTTAAAGATTTTACAAAACTATTTTCAAAGAGAGGGGTTCACGGTCTTTACCGCAACAAATGGAGAGGAAGCACTTGCCATTTTTTATCAAGAAAAAATTGATTTGGCCATTTTAGATTGGATGATGCCTAAAAAAGATGGGTTGATGGTCTGTCGTGAAATGAAACAAACACAAAAGATAAAGGTCTTACTGCTAACAGCAAGAGACACTGGTGAGGATGAATTTCAAGCGTTAGCAGAGGGGGCTGACGATTATGTCAATAAACCCTTTTATCCTAAGGTACTCATTATGAGGGCGAAAAAATTACTGCAAATCGAAGCTATACAACAGCTACAGAATGTGTCCTTCGATGTGACAAGTAAACGTGTTTGGCGAGCAGGGATAGAAATAGAGTTAACGAAAACGGAATTTGAGCTGTTACGAATTTTTAGCCAAAATCGGAGACAAATCTTGACGAGAGATCAGCTCCTGGATTTAGTGTGGGGATTGGACTATATGGGAGATGCTCGAACAGTGGACACACATATACGACGATTGCGAGAAAAAATAGGGGAGAACATTATCCAAACACATAGAGGTATTGGGTATAGTACAAGCGAATGAAACAGAAAATCGGCACAAAATTAACCATTTATATTACTTTAGTAGTCATACTTACATTTTCTATATCCCTTGGTGTAAGCCAGTTTTTTCTCCCTAAATTTTATCTTTATCAGCTGAATAAAAAAGTATCAGAAGCCTTTGAGACTTATCAAGTTTTAGAGGATGTAGAGTTGGTGGAGCGTCAATTTGATGTCACGATTATAGCAGTTCCATTGGAGGATTCCCTCAATGATCTGAATGAAAATTTAAGACTTCAACTGGCGAGAAAGCATATAGCTCTAAATAAATTTTGGGTTTCCGAGGAAGTACTTCAAACTATCTCGGAAGATAAAGTTGTAGGAAAGCTCTATGATCAGGGGAAGCAAAAGTCTAGCTTTATTGTGCATTATGCGAAAGAAGAGGATCAGCTTGTGATGATTGGAGCCACTATGGCACGTTTTACAGATATAGCCTCTTTTATTAATCGTTTTAATTTAGCCTTTCTAATAGTAAGCATTTTAATCATTATTATAGTTACGGGGCTCCTATCTCGAAAAATAACCAATCCATTAAATGAATTGCAACAAGTAGCAAAGGAAATTGGGGAACTGAATTTTCAACAGACGACCATTCAAACGGGTGATGAAATCGAAGAATTAGCAAAAAGTATTAATAAAATGAGTTTAACCCTTGAATCAGCACAGCAATTATTAACCCAACGAAATCTAGATTTAAAGCAATTTATGATGGGCTTAACACATGAGTTGAAAACGCCTCTCGCCCTCATTAATGTTTACTCAAGTGGGATTGAAGATGGGTTGGATGATGGCACCTATTTAACTGTTATTCATCAGCAAGTGGATCGTATGGAGAAAATCATTACAGATATGCTTTATTATGCTCGAACAGAAGAAAATGCTATGAATGTATCACATTTTGACTTTTTCCAGCTACTACAAGAAATCATCCAAAGCTATCAGCCTTTGAAGGGGGATAAGCAGATAGTTCTTCAATCTGACGTAACTACCTTTATGCTGAATAGTGAGCAGGAAAAAGTCTATTATATTGTAGAAAATTTGGTTAGCAATGCACTAAAATACACCTCGGGCAATGAAATAATGATTACCTTTCATTCGGGTATATTGAAAGTAAGTAATCATACAACGCTTCAGGATATTTCTAAAATATGGCAACCGTTTTATGTAGGGGAAAGCTCTCGAAATAAACATTTCTCTGGAACAGGGCTTGGTCTCGCTACAGTGAAAAGTCTTGCCGAACAGTTAGACTTTGTAACGGAGTCCGCACTATCAAATGGAAAAATAACGTTTACTATAGATTTTACAAGCGAGTAATAATCATAGGTAGTGAATATATGAAAACACGGTTTAGGCATATTCCTAAACCGTGTTCAGACAGAAGACAAACATCTTGTTCAATTAATACAATGTTTGGAATTAAAACGTAGAAAATCTACAGTCTAAGGTTGAGAAATGATATTCTTAACCTTTTTCTATATTTAAAGACTTAGTTTCACAGTAATACCCTTTGCCGCCAACATAAACTTTTTCTATTTCATTCTTGCTATTGGTTGCTAATTTAACTAAAATTTCAGAAGGCGAGTGTAAAGAATAGCCTTGTTCAAATACATAGACTTCTTTTTGCAGGTGATGCTGTTCATAAAGGTAGCAAGCTAATGCACCATTAGAAGTTCCAGTTGCTGCTTCTTCATTGATGTCGTATAGGGGAGCAAAATTTCTGCATATAATACGATTGTCATTAAAAGTATATAGATGCATCCCAACAACATTATAATACTGGCTCATTTCTTTAATTTTTTCAAAATTAGGTTGCAGTGCATGTAATTGTGTTTCATTGGTTATAGGAATTAAAATATCTTTTAAGCCTGTCGAGACAATTTGAATGGGGTATTTATTGTCTATAGCTTTACTATCAAAACAGTTGATGAATTCGTTTGAAGATATAACATCATAGAATATCGGTTTGTTTTGTTCCATGAAAATGATGTCATCTTTTATCGTAATAGTAAGAACACCGCTGTTCGTTTCAATTGTATAGCAATCCCTGAAAAGTTTGTGTAAATGCATCAGTATCGTGAAAGAGCCAATTGTAGCATGACCACATAAATCAACTTCTTCTTTTGGTGTAAAATACTCAAATTTATAATCAGCCATTTCAGATTTTGATATAAATGCGGTTTCCGCATAGCCCAGCTGTTTGGCTATTTCCATTTTTTGAGTAGTGGTCAATGTATTCTCATCAAATACTACTCCTGCTTTATTTCCGCCTTGATGATCCTTGCTAAATGCACTTGCAACATAAACGGTTACGTTCATTAGACATCTTCCTTCCTCATTTATAGTGAATTGTAGCATAGAAAAAACTACGTAAAAACGTTGTTGTATAAATATACAATAAAACAAGAGGCGAACTATTTTAGTATCTGAACTCTCCAAAATAGTTTACCTACAGTCAAAAACGCGGTGCCGTCCTTCATCTACTAGGAAGAACGCGAATAGTAGCTGATTCCTTCTTTGTTTTAACCTTTAACGTCAGCCCCATGATAACGATGATAATAATTAATAAGGTGAAAAGGGCAACGTCAAATGTATTTGTCATATCTTTGATAATCCCAACAAGCATTGGTATGATACCACTAATGATATAACCACCGAATTGAATCATTGCTGTCCATTCACTTGCCTCTTTTGGTGTAGTCGTTGCATCTAAAGGTAAAATCATTGCTAATGGGAATAAACCACCAGCACCAATCCCTGTTAATGTCGCACAGAAAATAGGGGAGATTCCACCCATAATTAACATGAAAATGCCGATAAAGGAGCTTGAAGCACAAAGTAGCATCCAAGGCTTTCTCTTGGAACTATTATTTATTAAGATGGGAATGATAAAGCTGCAAACCATCTGCATGACAGAAAAAATAGTGACGGTCGTTGCAGCGTAGGCGTCACTATATCCCATATCCTGTACTTTTGGAGCGAGCCATGTCGCGAGGGAATAATAAACACCTGATTGGAAACCGAACATAATCATAAGGAGCCAAACATATCGGTTTCCCCAAGGTAACCGACTTTTTTGATTTGCAGTTTTCTCAAATGACTCTTGAGATGGCTTTGATTTTTTAATGATAGGAATCCAAACAATGATACCTATAAGAGCGAATACCGACCATATCGCTAAAGCTGCGTTCCAAGATTGATGAAATGCATGCATAGCAGGAACAACTAAACCAGCACTTAAAGAGGCTCCAATTCCCATACCCGCAGAATATACACCAATCATAGTAGAAGAATATTTAGGAAATTCCTTTTTGATATAGCCTGAAATCAGTGGACCTGTTATGGCAATCCCTATCCCACTAAGAATAGCAGTTAATAATAAAAGGAAGGGGAAAGTTGCCACTAACCGTAAAGCAGTTGATATACCGATTAATAGAACGGATCCACCAATCGTCCACTCAATACCCCATCGTTCACTTAGCTTGCCAGCCAATGGCGCAAAAATCCCCATACAAAATACGGGTAGTGCCGTTAATAAACTTACTACAACACTTGTCATCTGCAAGTCTACTTGAATATTTTTCAATACTGGCGAGATAGATGTTATCGAAGCTCGTAGATTCATGGAAAGTATAAACAAAGAAAAAACGCTCCAAATAATCGGGAAGTTTTTTGATTTCGCCATCACTGAAAACACCTCTTTTAGTTATTATTTGATATACTATAGTTAACTTTTTGTTTAAAAAATAAACTATGATTAACCGACTTGTATAATATAGTATACTATTGGTGCAAAGTCAATGGAAGGGGTGCCATCTATTGCAGGAGGAGCATATGGATTTATCTAGTCAAGTAGGTATGAACTTAAGAGAGATTCGAAAAAATAAAAGGATGAGTCTCGAAGAGCTCGCGAGTGTTAGTAATGTCAGTAAGCTAACATTAGGGAAAATTGAACGGGGGGAAACAAATCCAACTGTTAATATCCTTTGGAAAATATGTAGAGGGCTTCATATTCCATTAATTTCTTTATTATCTTTTGAAGAAAATGTAGAGGTTCATCGTTTTGGATCGGAATATCAATTTGCAGGTCACAATAACGACTGGTTTGTCGAGCCTTTATTCAAAACAAATGGAACTGAATGGTATAGAGGTCGTCTTGATCCTAATAGTGAATATAGTGAGTGTCACTTAGCAGGCTCTGAGGAAGTTGTGCTTGTGTTGAATGGGCAATTGGAGCTGAAGGTCGGAGAGAAAACCCATCTGTTAAACCAATGGGATGTCATTAAGTTCAAGGGTGAAGAACTTCACACGTATATTAATCACTCAGATGAAAAAATACATTTAATGCTGTCATTAACGTATACAACTCCGTGATTGTCCCCTAAAAATTAGGCACGGATGAATGGTAAGGGTTACAAAGTAAAATAGATTGAATCTTTTAAAGAAAGATTTGCTCTCATTCAAAACAAACATCGGTATTTTCACGTAAAAATCGTCCTTACTAAGTTCAAGTAAGGACGATTTTTCACCATTGTATTATTAAATATAGCCCCAAATCATACATAGTAATGTTCCAAAAATGGTAACGAGCGCTATGACTAACCCATAATAAATATTGGTATAGATGGCGGGTTTATCATTCGTTTCACCAGCATGCATAAAGACAACTAACTGTAAGCCTGCCTGAATAAATGCTGTGACTAAAAGTATTGTCATCGTAATAGGCATTGCTATCTGAAAAAAATAGACACACGCTGCAATGATGGTAAGGATTATCGACAAGGCAAATCCCATCACCTGTTTTAGTGGGAATAAATCACTCATTTCACACCATTCCTTTCAAGTAAATGAAGCTGAAGATAAAAATCCAAACCACATCTAAAAAGTGCCAGTATAAGGAGAAGATGAAAGATTTATTGGCTGTTTCAGGCGTTAATCCACGCGTAATTAATTGGTAGACAATAAACATCCCCCAAAACACACCAAATGTGACATGGGCACCATGCGTCCCTAATGTTGTCAAAAGGGTAGCTGTAAAGGCGCTCGTTTGTAAGCCTGCACCAACATGCACATAATGAATAAACTCATAAACCTCAAATCCAATAAATGCTACGCCTAGCAATAGCGTCAACACATAGAACGTAATCATCGCTTTCATATAGCCTTTGCGCATAGCGTGTATGCCTAGACCAATCGTAAAGCTACTAGTGAGAAGAATAAATGTTTCAAATAAAACAGGTGTAATTTCAAAAATATCTGCTCCAGTAGGGCCAGTTCCGGTGCGATCCACTAACACAAAATATGCTGCGAACAGCGTTCCAAAGAGCATGATTTCAGCGCCGATAAAAACCCAAAAGCCTAGTATATTCAATTGATTTTGCTGTGTACTATATTCTAAAGGGAGTGATTGATCGATTTTCATGATTGACTACCTCGCAATTTTGATTCCGTTTCTTTCACTTTTACGACAGGTACATAGTGTCCAGGGTCTTTTTCCAATGAACGATGAGCCATGCAAATAAAAATACCGATAGTTGTAACAATAGTTGGAATCCACATACCAAATACAAATGAGAAGCCCCAAGCAAAGAATATACAGCCTAGAATGAATGGTATCCCACTGTTATTTGGCATATGAATGTTTTCGTATTTTTCTGGGAACAAATCATGCTGGCGATATTTTGCATCCCATAATGCCTCAGTTGAAATGACATGCGGTACTTTTGCAAAATTATAGTACGGCACTGGACTTGGTGTAGCCCATTCTAATGTACGTGCGTCCCATGGGTCTGAGCCAATGTTTCTTGGTGCATAACGAATGCTGTAATAAACGTTGTATACAATTAACATAAAGCCAATCGTAAGACCAATAGCGCCGACAAAGGAAACCATATTCCACATACCAAAACCTGTGGAAGCTGAGTAAGTATACATGCGGCGTGCTTGTCCATCTAAGCCAGAGAAGAACATCGGCATAAAGGCAAGTAAGGTGCTAAGTGCAATAATCCAAGCCGTCACTTTGCCGATTTTTTCATTTAACATAAAGCCAAACATTTTTGGCCAATAGTAATGTAACCCTGCTAGCATGGCAAATACAACACCAGGAATAATGACCATGTGAAAGTGAGCTACTAAAAACATCGTATTATGGTACTGGTAATCAGCTGCAGACATACCTAGCATTACCCCTGTTACGCCACCAATTGTAAAAGTAGGGATAAACAACATGGCATACAGCATCGGCGTTGTAAAGACAATTTTTCCTTTCCACAGGGTGAATAACCAGTTAAAAATCTTCACCCCAGTGGGCACAGCAATCGCCATCGTTGTTATTGAAAAAATACTATTTGTTAAAGCACCTTGCCCCATTGTAAAGAAATGATGGGTCCATACTAAAAACGATAGGAAGGAGATAATCACCATGGAGCCGACCATCGATTTATAGCCATAGAGATTGCGTCCCGAGAAGGTCGAAATAATTTCACTGTAAAGCCCAAAGGCAGGTAATATGAGAATATAAACCTCAGGATGTCCCCAGACCCAAAAGAAATTCGCCCATAGCATATCCATACCACCATTGGATGTTGTGAAGAAATTCGTAGCAAATAGGCGGTCGAATGTTCCCATGACAAGTGCAACCGTTAATACTGGAAAGGCAAACACGATTATAACGTTTGCGACTAATGAAGACCACGTAAACATAGGCATTTTCATTAATGTCATTCCTGGAGCTCGCATTTTGAGAATGGTAACAATCATATTAATACCAGTAATTAATGTACCTAACCCTGAAATTTGTAGAGCAAACAAGTAATAGTTGACCCCTACAGATTGACTAAATTCATTATTAGCAAGAGGGAAATAATTCGTCCAGCCAGCATCAGGTGAACCCCCAATAACAAAGGAAATATTTAATAGCATAGCTCCCATGAAAAATAGCCAAAAGCTTAATGCATTCAAACGTGGGAAGGCCACGTCTCTTGCGCCGATTTGAAGCGGCACAATGTAATTCATAAAGGCCATAATAAACGGCATCGCCATAAAGATAATCATGACTGTTCCATGTGTTGTAAATATTTCATTATAATGCTGGGCATCTAGTAATTTATTATCAGGTACTGCCATTTGCGCTCGCATCATAATAGCATCCGCACCACCACGGAATAGCATAAGAATGGCTGAAATTAAATACATAATACCAATGCGTTTATGATCCACTGTTGTTAACCATTCCCGCCAAAGATAACTCCACTTTTTAAAATAAGTTAATCCTACAATAATCGCTATAACCGTTAGACCAATAGCGACCATAGATGCATAAATAGCTGGGCTTGGATGGGGTATAGCAAAACGTTCAAAGTAATCCATCTGACTAGGTCTCCTTTCGACATAAACCTTATCGTAAACTAGTTTCGTTTGAGAAATTCATCATTAATTTATGGAGTGGCATGATCTTTTACGTGGGAAGAGCCATGCTGATGTCCGCCATTTTCACCCTCAGGCGCTGGTAGAAACGTTAAATGCGTTCCATTGAATGTGGATTGTCCCACATGACCTGGTTGTAGTAACGTATTAAACTTTTCCTCCGTTAATAAATCTGCTGTTTCCTTTACTTCCTTGACCCATTCATCAAATTCATCATGAGTCACCGCTGTAACATTAAACGTATTTTCCGCAAATCCTTTTCCATTAAAGTTTGCATTTCTTCCCATAAACTCTCCAGGCATATCCGCAGCCAAATGCAAGGTATTCACCATATCGGCCATCGCATATTTTTGACCCCCAAGTTGTGGAATCCAGAAGCTAGTAATCGGTCCATACGAATAAAGCTTAAATTCGATTGGACGCTCTGCAGGAATATACAAATAATTTACGGTTTCAATATTTTCTTCTGGGTAACTAAAATGCCATTTCCAGTTAGATGTTGCAGCATAAATGACTAAAGGCTTTTCATCTTTGTATTTTTCCGGCGTAGACTCCACCTTGTAATTACTTTGAACTGAAATAATAGACATGTACGCAACAATTAACACAGGGATACCTACACAAATTATTTCAACCATTGTACTTCCCTTAATATGGGGAGGCTTATAGTCGGGACTTTGCTTGGAAGCGCGAAATTTCATTAACATATAAGCTAATATTACAAAAACGACTAGCACGATAAAGGACATAATCCCTATCGAAAGCATAATATCTTTGGCTTGTACTTGAGCTTGAGGACCTTTTGGGTCTAATACTAAAAGCGGGTCACAGCCCGTTAACATAGTGACAATAGTGAAAAGACCAATTAATCTGAGCCAACTTTTTTTCATAAACAAACCCCTTTAACTGATTCTTTGAAGTGCTATCGGTTACTATAGGCTTGTATGGATTTTGATTCACAATTGATTTTTATGATAGTGGTCCATATTTTGAAAGACAAGGTGTTTTGCAAGATTACACAGAACGTTCTAAAACAACAAAAATAATTTTAGTATAATATTATCGAGAGGAATAAGCGTCAGGTAAGGGTTCTCGTAGAATTCTAGGGGTTATAATTAAAAGTGGATGGTGAAAGTAATAAGGAAGTGGATGGTTATTAATCATTAACATTCTATTATGATTGACTTTTTAGCTTTTCAGACAAAGCTAGAAATAAGAGGCAATATAGAGGTGAAAAACTATGAATTGGAAACCAGATCGACATGCAAAAAAAGCTATCTATAAACAACTCGCAGAATATATGGAAAAAGGGATTGCTGATGGAACATTTCCGCCCGATAAACCATTACCATCAGAGCGATATTTAGCGAATACTTTACAAGTAAACAGAAGTACAGTTGTTAGTGCCTATGACGAATTAGAAGCAATGGGACTCATTGAACGCAATAGAGGAAGCGGTACGACCATTAGCAAAGATATTTGGGGAATCACACGAAAGCGAATTCCGAGCTGGAATCGATATATTGAGGCAGGCTCCTTTTTACCGAATCTACCAGTTACGCAAAAAATAAGAAAAGAGGCAGTGGATCATAAACTCATCAATTTAGCAACTGGAGAATTATCGGAGGATCTTTTTCCTAAAAGCGCATTAAGAGAGATTACGGCAACACGCTCTTTCATTGGTAGTCTAGGATATGATCATCCTCAAGGAAGTGAGATTTTACGAACGACCCTAGCAAACCATATAAAAACTAGCAGAGGAATTGATACAAATCCTTCTTCCATCCTCATTACGTCTGGAGCTCAACAAGCATTACATTTAATTGTCCAATGCTTGTTAAAGCCTGGAGATGCTGTCGCGATTGAAGATCCTTCGTATAACTTTAATTTACCTATTTTTAAATCGGCTGGATTAAAAATCCATTATCTTCCTGTTCATAAGGATGGCATTAATCCCGATGATTTGCAAGCCCTTTATAAAAAACATCGAATTAAAATGATATTTTTAAACCCAGATTTTCATAATCCAACTGGATCTTCGTTAAATATAAAGAAACGAGAGGCTATTCTAGACATATCGTCCAAGCTCGGGATTCCGGTAGTAGAAGACGATCCCTATAGCTTAACAGCCTTTTCAGGTGAGAAAAGACCAACTTTAAAATCATTAGATACAAACGGAAATGTATTATACATTAGCTCCTTGTCCAAAATCGTAGCTTCAGGTTTACGAATCGGCTGGATTATTGGTCCTACATCCGTTATTGAAAGACTATCCGATGCCAAGCAACAAATTGACTTTGGCCATTCCAGCTTCACACAATGGATAGCGAATGATTTTTTACAGTCCTCCAATTTTAACCTGCATATCGAGCATTTAGTGAAGGAATTGGAAAGACGCCGAGATACTATTGTCCAAAGTCTCCATACGTACTTAAAGGATGAGGTGACATTTTACGCGCCACAGGGTGGCATTCATATTTGGTGCCAAGTAATGATGGAAGATTATAATGAAACCCAATTACTAGAAGAATCCATTCAACGTGGGGTCATCTATGTGCCTGGCTCTACTATGGGATCACAAAAGGGATTTGTCCGTTTTACGTACGCCAGAGAGGATACCGAGTCAATAGACGAAGGAATCAAAAGGTTTGCAGAAGCACTGCATTGTCTAAATGGAAAAAGATGAATTTTTGTCAATTATAGACAAGTGGATGGTTAAATTAACAATGATGTGGATGGTTAAAAAAGTAGGGAAAGTATTTATGATAGAAACATGGATAACCAACATCCATCAAAGCTATCAACAATCATGGACGTGTGGAACGATTCACAATTATTCGCACAAGTAATGAAATCTGTAAATAGGGAAGGTGATAGAGGAACCTTGACTGCAATGCCGAGGACATTAGGGATGAGGTAGATCACTAATGCTAGTAGGTTTTGCGCTTCACAAAGGTTTAGGGAAAAATGCTAGAAAGACACTTTTAATAAAGAGGTTATAACATTCACAACACCTATCGTTAATGTTGTCTGAAAGCTTTACCTGTTCGAACAGTCTCATTTTTAGCTTTAGCTGCTGATGAAAAAAATCAAGGCAGTCACTACTTATTATATTTTTATGCCCACGAGAATATAGAAGGGATATAGGCACCCCTTATATATTCAATTAAATCTAGTTAAAAACATCACTTAGCCACCTAGCTCCGCAATACCATCAGCGCGCTAGGTGGCTACTTTTATAGAAAGATTGAGAAAATACCTAGTTTCATTCTTGTTTACTCGCTAAGGGGAATGATGGTGGAAGTACAGGTAGGTGTGAAATAACATTAGAACACATATTTACAAGGGGAGATGTGGAATTTTTTACGAAGGTTTTTCAAGATGCAGGGGGGTCATTATAGGATGACTGGAACACGGGTGGTTTCTTGTGCAAGGTCTATTAACAGCCACTCAATTGACATAAAATATCAAATGGTGCACAGATTGAAAGCTCTGGGCTAATTGATACATAGGGAAACTATTTTTATTGCACAAGATGCTTCTGTTTATAAACAGAAGCATTTTTTGATTTTATCAAACGTCGGGGTGATGCAGATGAAATTTTAGTCCTTTGACAACGCCTGTACTGTTGTGTAATGCGTTAGCCCAATATGGTGGCACCATTATTAGTGTTTCGCATGACCGCCGATATTTAAAGGAAGTTGTATCAACCATTTATGAATTAACGAATGATGGCTTAATCAAGAAATCAACAATAAAAAAAGTCAATTCTCTGTAAGAAAAGAATCGACTTTTTACAAAAAAATATATGTACAACACATTGAAATCAACAATGGTTTATGGTAAATTTATAGAGATAGACATTGTATAATTAACGTACCACGCACTTTCCCTATTTTAATTATACAATATACTCTATTCTTTCGTCAACAGTTTTATTATTTATTTTTAAAGGAGTGGTTGCTATGAAATCAGCAAAGGCACTACAACAGATGGGAGGAAAACCTACTCAGCTCATTGACGAAGAAGTCGAGACCTAAAAAGATAATCGAAATTCTCAAGAAAATGAAAAAGATAAAAGAAAGTAGGATTGATATTATATGTCGGAGAATACCATGTCTGCCCAGACAAAAACGCCATACGGCATGATTGCCATTTTATTTATTGGGGCATTTGTAGCGATTTTGAATGAAACGTTATTAAACATTGCCCTCCCAGCCATTATGACGGAATTTGACGTAAAAGCCACTGCCGTACAATGGCTTTCAACGGGCTATATGTTGATTAACGGTATTTTAATACCTGCGAGTGCGTTCTTTATTCAACGCTTTACGGATAAAAAGCTATTTATTACCGCCATGGCCTTATTTACGCTAGGTACGTTCCTAGCGAGTATTGCACCAGCATTTGGTGTATTATTAGCAGCCCGTATGATACAAGCTGCAGGCACAGCCATAATGATGCCTTTACTAATGAATGTTATGCTTACTGCATTTCCAGTTGAAAAAAGAGGGGCAGCGATGGGGATGTTTGGTCTCGTGATGATTACTGCTCCCGCAATAGGACCTACACTTTCCGGCTGGATCATTGAACATTATAGCTGGAGAATGTTATTCGATCTTGTTCTGCCAATTGCCATTTTGACATTAATTTTTGCAGCGTTTAAATTGAAGGATGTGACACCACAACGTGCCATTAAGCTTGATGTGATATCACTCATTTTATCAAGTATCGGATTCGGCGGCCTGCTGTATGGTTTTAGTTCAGCAGGGGAAAAAGGTTGGGACGACATACTTGTCTATGGAACAATCATCATCGGGACGATTGCTTTAATTACCTTTGTCCTTCGTCAACTTCGAATGGATGAACCAATGCTTGAGTTTCGTATTTTCAAATATCCTATGTTCGCCTTATCATCGGCAATTTCCATCGTCATTGCGGTGGCCATGTTCTCTGCAATGATTTTAATGCCTATTTATGTGCAAACAATTCGTGGCATTTCACCAATGGATTCAGGTTTATTAATGCTACCAGGTGCAATTGTAATGGGAATCATGTCTCCAATTACCGGGAAGCTCTTTGATAAATATGGCGCAAGAAGTTTAGCCGTATTTGGTTTAATCATCACCATTGTCACATCCTATTACTTTAGTAAAATAAGTATGGATACGGCTTATTCGACACTTGTTCTTCTGTATACATTACGGATGTTTGGGATGTCAATGGTCATGATGCCAGTTATGACTAATGGGCTGAATCAGCTACCAGCGTATAATAATCCACACGGAACAGCAATGAACAATACACTTCAGCAAGTATCCGGTGCTATTGGGTCTGCTGTATTGATTACAGTCATGAACAATAAAACAACTGCCAAAGCAGAAGAAATAGCTGCTAGCGCTATGAATAATATGAGTGCCAATGCACAGACATCTACACAGGGTGCCGCTGAGCTAAAACAACAAATCATGAATGAAGCCATGCTTCATGGTATTAATTATACCTTCTTTATTTCAACATTGATTGCGGTAATCGCACTCATTCTTGCATTCTTTATTAAGAGAGTTCAACCAAATCATGAAAATATGATGACTCATGAGGATGCTGAACAACAAGTAGACGTGAAATAAGTAGTCAAAAACGGGTGTTGCTAATGATAAGCAGCACCCGTTTTTTAGTGAAAATAAACCTCGGCATCAGCTACAACTATACAGTGGTTATCTACTGGCTTTGTGCGATAGGAGCTGCTGTTGTATTACCCTTTTTACAACACAAACGAAAAGCCTATTTGTAGAAACACTCAATGCTACGGCTGAAATGGTTCTCTATCTTAGTCCAGTGATACCTATTATTTCATGACCATCTAGGCGATTATCGCCTTTATTTTAACGCGATTGGTTCCCTCTAAAAAAATGGTGCAACAAAACGGTTAAAAATGCTTTGGGTTGAGGGGCGAGCGGAGAAGGGGAGCTTGACATAAAAAAATGGCGTTTCATCCATGTGAAACACCATTTCATATTATTGAGTTAATCGTTGGATAAAAGCATCTAAATGTTCGATTGTCACATAATCGTTAACACCAAATAAATTATCACCTTTACCTACCGTAATTTTATTGGATGCAAGGATGGATACATAGCTGTTAGCCCAATGAGCTCCAGGAACATCTAGAAAGTTTTCTGTTGCTCCTTGTTGTTTTAAGTGGAATGCTTCTACTAAAACTTTTGATAGTTGACCGCGTGTAATAGGTGAACCTGGATTGAATTTCCCGTTTTCATCACCAGTAAAGACACCGATTTTTTTTAGGGCTTCAGCAGCACCTGCATATTTAGACCCTGGCTTTACATCAGGAAAACTTGAATTTGTTTGACTAGTATCTAATTGTAGTTTTTTAGCTATTTTAAGAGCGACTTCTCCACGTGATGAATAAATAGTAAAGTCTATTTCAGCATCTTTTACCTCTCCATAATCCGAGAAGCTTGCAACACGTTTTGCCCCCACGTAACGAGATCCCCAATAATAAGGGTCATTGATTTTATCCATTTTAACCCCTGAACTTGTCGTAGCCGAAATAAAATTGCTGTCACCTATGTAAATGCCAACGTGTGAAACACCGCTTCCCGAAGTATTAAAAAATACAAGATCGCCAGTCTTTAAATTATCTTTTGCGATAGAAGTACCTTGTTGATATTGAGCATTCGATGTACGTTCTAATGAAATACCTACCTTAGAAAATACTAATTGTGTATAGGCTGAACAATCAATACCTGTCTTAATATCTGTGCCCCCATATTTATAAGGAGTGCCAATATATGCTTTAGCTGTATTTGTTATATCTGTATATGTAGCTGCTTGCGCATCGTGAATACCTATTCCTGTAAAGAACATAAAAGACGCAAAAATCGGTAGTAATATTTTTTTCTTCAATTAATCCTTACCCCTTTCAAAAAGCAATCGCTTTTGAACTAAAGTAAGAATATCATGAAACGCTTAAGAGTTATTTTTCAATCATATTACTGATTAACACTTTCCTATGATTCTGACATATTATTTTTAATCATGTAATGTATCTGCAATAATTATGGTCAATTTTACTAAAAATATATGAATTAATTGGATATTTAGGGATAAAAGAGATATTAATTATATTTATGCTAAATTCCATAATCAATATCTCTTACTAGCAAAATATAAATAGTGGAGATTTAATAATGAATCTTCGTTATAAAAATAGAAAGGAGGGAATTATGGTCAATTGACTTGAATAAATGAAATCTTCATCTAGGTAAGACACTATCAGCTAAAGAATATTCAATCAGAGGCAAGTTTCCGATTTAGATAAAGCGTATTTCTAGTTATTTTACATAGTAGCTTTAGTCAAAAACATGTAATGTCGTTTCTGTTTTTGTTTAAAGTGAACAATGTTATTTAAATGCTCCTATCCTACAATTAAATTAAGCAATTAACATAATAAAAAATAAAAAAGGAAGTGATTGAAAACGAAAATACCTGATTTTTTTGTGCAATATGTGCAAAAAATCTCAACCACCTCTTGCTGTGAAATAACAGTCTTGAAGAGATGCGAATGTCTCTTCTAGAAACCTATGGTAACTAGTTAATCAACAGACGTATTAGTAAAAAAATAATAGGAAGGAATTGATTGAAATGTTAGTCAAATTATTAGAACCATTAAATGTTTCAGATTCGATCATTGAAAAATTAGCGGAGCCAATCAAACAGGCCGGACACGAATTTGTTTATTACAACAAGAAAACAACAGATAGTGCAGAATTAGCAAAACGTAGTGAAGGTGCAGATGTGATTATGATTGCTAATAATCCTTATCCTACAGAAGTGATTGATCAAAATGCCAATTTAAAATTAATAAATGTAGCCTTTACAGGTGTTGATCATGTAGGTATCGGGCAAGCGAGAAATCAAGATGTTATGGTATGTAATGCAGCTGGATATGCGAATCAAGCAGTTGCTGAATTAACAATTGGTTTAGTATTAGATGTGTACCGCCGTATCTCTCAGGGTAATAAAGAAATCCATGCCGATCATTTCCCAGGAGCATTCCAAGGTAGTGAAATTAAAGGGAAAACAGTTGGTTTGATTGGTACAGGAAAGATTGGCATGATGACTGCTCGTTTGTTTAAAGCATTTGGCGCAAAAATAGTAGCTTCAGACCAATCTAGAAGAAATCCAGAAGCTGAAGCTTTGGGTATCGAGTACATGGAATTAGATGAGTTATTAGCACAATCAGATATTGTGTCATTACATATACCACTACTTTCAAGTACAAAAGGATTAATCTCTAAAGAAAAATTAGAATTAATGAAAGAATCAGCTATTCTAATCAACTGTGCACGAGGTCCAATTGTTGATAATGATGCATTAGCCGATGCTTTAAATGAAGGGCGAATTGCAGGAGCGGGGATTGACGTATTTGATATGGAACCGCCAATTCCTGGAGACTATAAACTATTACAAGCCAAAAATGTTATTTTAACACCCCATGTAGGCTTCCTTACAAATGAGGCAATGGAACTGCGTGCTAAAATTGCATTTGATAACACCATGGCTTTTTTAGAGGGAAAACCTCAAAATATTATTCGCAGATAATCAATTTCTAATAAACGCTAAATGACGTGGGTATAGTTTGAAATTCGAAACAAGGAGAAAATACTATGACATTAAAACAATTAGCAAGAGAAGATTTAAAAAATCGTATTTTCCATTGGCCTGATATTCAAGAGTTTAGAGAAGAAGAAGCGACAAAACATATTTTTTATGAAACACCTAATACTGTTGGAGCTATATGGTGTATGCGTCCAGGACAAACTTTGCCACTTCACTCACACGAGAAAGCGGATGATATATGGGTTGTTATTGAAGGGACAGCTGATTATTATCCAGAATGTGGTGAAATGGTTCAAATTAAAGCTGGTGATGTTGTCGTTTCACGTGCAGGAGAAAAGCACGGAATGACTAATAATTCTAGTAGAGATTTCGTCATGTTAGGGTTCGCAGGTCCCACACCAATAGGCTTTATTGCGCATAAACATCATTAAATTAACGATCACGTCTGTTGATTAACTAGTTTTCATAGTAAAAAGATTCCTCCTTGATGATCCATTATCTACAAGGTGGAATCTTTTCTGCGATCACAAAGGATTGTCACATGAGAAAAATTCCATTTTACAAAATAGGATTTGAGCAAAGATGTTTGCACGAGGATGGCGATCAGTCCGATTACCTATAGGGTAGTCGGGCTTATTTTTGTTTATTCGAGCCGAGAAAAGTTTGTAGATACAAAAGCACTGAGTAGGAATCGGTAAATAAGAATGCCATAAGTCATGCATTTATAAACAATTCAAACATTGGCTTTTGTCTAAAATGTGCAATGCTGGTTCTGTTTTTGTTAAAAGTGAACAATGTTATTTACGTACTCATCACCTAAAATTAAATTAAGCACTACATAAGTAAAAAAAAAGAAAAATGGGAGTGTCATATTATGGGACAAACAGTTAAGAATGACCCGAATTATTACAAAAAAATCATTTTTACTCTGTGTTTAGGTTGGGTAGCTATTTGGATTTATCGTACAATACTTACACCAATATATCCACAAATTCAAGAATCGCTTGGTAATATTAGCGATACTCAAGTAGGACTTATTGCTTCTATTTATTTCTTTGCCTATACGGGTATGCAAATTCCATCAGGAATACTCGTTGATAAATTTGGACAAAAACGAGTATTGATCCCTGCGTTTATCATATTTGCATTAGCAGCATTCGTCATTGGATCAAGCACGACAATCACTCAAGTTTATGTAGGCGCCTTAATGGCAGGTCTTTCGACTGGCTCATACTATGGTGCGGCCTTCTCTTTATCCGCTAAATATATGCCAAAAGATAAGAAAAGCTTTTCTAATGCGATCATCAACAGTGGTTCGGCATTAGGGATGGTTATTGGTCTAGTAGGCTCATCTGTGTTAGTAGGTGGCCTTGAAATCCAATGGAATTACATGCTTTATATGATAGCAGTCTTAATAGTAGCTGTAACATTTGTGTTTATCTTATTTGTTAAACAAGACAAAAAAGCTACAAACGAAACATCCGAAGATAAAATAACAGCACAAGCCACAGTATCTCAAGGCGTAGAATTATTCTCGATAAAAAAATTAGTTATTTACTTCGTCTATTTTGCAACATGTTATGGTTATTACATGATAGTGACATGGTTACCATCATTCCTTGTCGGAGAAAAAGGATTTGAACAAGGTTCAGTAGGATATGTAGCTGCTTTAGTTGCAGTCACAGCAGTACCTGGTGCATTGATATTTTCTAAGTATATTGATAAAAATGCACATATGCGTCAGAAATTAATAATCTTCTTGTTAATTGGGGCAGCCGTAACTATTAGTTTAACCGTATTTGCACCTAACCCTTCTGTCCTCTATGCAGCATTAATTTTATACGGTTTATTAGGTAAACTTGCCATTGATCCAGTTTTAATCACATATGTAACGGATTCAGTACCTTCCAACAGCATGGCCAAAGCACTAGGTATCTTTAACTTCTTTGGAATGACTTCATCAGTTATTGCGCCAACTCTTACAGGTTATATTGGTGATATCACTGGTTCAAAAGTATTAGCATTCTATATTGCAGCAATACTTCTTGCAGCAGCAGCGATTTTATTCTTCCTGGTCGTGATGTTGAAAGAGAAGAAAGCAACCCATCCCCTAACTAATGAATAAAGTAAAGCTACCTATTAGCGGAGATTTAATACATCTCCCGCTGATAGGTAGTTTTGTTATTGCTGCCTAAAAGCGACGATGCTCGTGGAACCGTTGTGAAAGCAGCTTCATTTAAATGTGGATTCAATCGAATAAGCGTGTCGGTTTATTGATAATAGCTTGAGTAGGAGCTGCTACATTGAATGGTAAAATAGGTAAAAAGAATCCCGCTAAAAAGCATTCATAACAGCTTTTTAGCGGGATTTTTAAGTTTAAAAATTTACTTTCTCTGAGGCAAATAATGCTAATCGTAGATCCAATGAAATATCAGGCGATTCGATAGACTGACCTAAAATCTCTTCACATTTTTTAATACGATATTTTACTGTATTCCGATGAATAAATATATCTTCAGAGGTCTTTGTCAGATCACAATGATTCGCCAAATAGATTTTCAATGTATGCTTTAGTTCTTTTTCTTTCGTCGATTTTGGATAGGCTAATGAACCTAGTGTATACGTGATAAACGGTTTTAATTTATTGGCTGGAATGAGTTGTAACAATTCTTCTACACTTTTAGATTTATAGAGTTCAATAAATTCCACTTTACTACTTTCAGACTTATGATCAAAAGCTTCATTCGCTTCAAAATAAGAGAGTGGTAACTGTGAGAATTCAGTCACTTCATTACCAATACCGAATGACAGTGTACTATTAAAAAGTTTATGATACTCTTTTTGGATATATTTGCAGTAATCTAAATAATATTGATGTTTAGTTTGTAATAGGATCGTAAATCGATGATTACCTGGAGACCTATAAACACTGATAGAAGGATCAATGTCAGTAAATTTATGTGTTAGCCACTCAAAAGTCATTTGATAACGTTCATTCAAATAGATATTATTTTCCACATCCCTTTCTTGATCAATCGCACAAACGATTACTTGATAGAAATTGGATGGGTGAATATGGTGCTTTTTTAAAAACTCAGGGTGCTGTTTGACTGAAATAAGATTATCAGGATGCTCAGACATCAATGTTTCGAAAAATCGGTTGACATCTTGTTGTTCCGCTTCTTTGATTTTACTGTTTTTATAAATGGCGAGACTGAGTGTATTGACGGCTTGTTCTATGGCAAGCAAACTAAATGGATAGGTGAGCGTATTAACATTTGAAACCATCAAATAATACGGGAAATATTTAAATGCTGGAACTTCAAATATAATATGCTCCTCTTGGAAAGATGCTTTATTATTAGGTGAAATTTGCTTGGAATTAACACATCTTTTGAAGTAACTAAGATTTTTTTGAATTTGCTCTGATTGTTCTTGGAAGTGATGGCTCATCGTTTTAATTTGATGAAAAGGATTTAAGAGCATCACAGGGACTCTAAGAAGTCTGCTCATTCGTTCAATCATCATTTCCAAGCTCAAACCTCTCATCAGCATGGTATTTAATTCTTGTTGGATATCTAATGCAAAATATAACTTTTCAGTTTCTTCATCCAAGATATAGGATGATATATGATGTGTAATGGATCCGAGATTCCAACTATCAGGGATTCTAATAATGGGGAATTTTAACTTGTTTGCAAATTCTATTACTTCATCATCAATTTTTTCTAAAAAACGCGATAATTTAACGCCTATGCCAGCAACTTGTATATCATTTAATTCTAGAATGAGATCCTTTAATCCGGATTGGTCGTGTTGATAACACATACCCGTAGTGACGATAAATGAATGAGGTGCTGTGAAATTTTTAATATCTGGTGTTTCCGTAATATCGACCATTTCTACTTCTCTATCTAAATCTCCCTCATCATTTAATAATGTTAAATCAGAAAATTGTTGGACAGACATGATTTCTTTTAATGTTGTCATAAGGATCATCTCCTTTATATTTGTTAGAAAAAGACCAAAATAATAAGAAATATATTTGTAAAACGCTACAAGGATAACCTATCACTCTGATTGTATACTATTTTTGAAGGTTAATATACGTATAATTCTTTATTTCGAAATAGTAAAGGCGGAATCTTACAATCGTACTTGTAATGACTTTTGCCAATCTTTCTGACTTCTCTGGGCTTAGCACTTCTCTAGGACCCGACCTGCCAAAACGGATGAATTCTTCCCATTTGTTAGTCCAGTATTTGGATGGATGGGTGTCTTTCTAACGGAATCGGTTGTAAATAATCATGCACTATTCGAAAGCTTACAGGCAGCTACTGGGAAGCAGATTGGCATCTCGCGTTTATGCTAATAGCAGCTAACACTGCTGGGGGAAGCAAAGCAAAAGTGATTTCTCCACAATCTATCCCGATTGCAGCAGCAGCCGTTAATCAAACCGGGGATGAGTCAGAAACCTTTCAATAGCCAATACGATATAACTGGCTTGCTCCTATTTGTAAGGTTCATGATTTATCCTTTAATCATTTTAATAGGGACTATACCACATAGATTTACTATGTGGTTTTTGTTTTTTAGTAAGGATAGAATGGATGATTTACTCCACTCATACCCCGTCTTAAAGCCTTTCCATAATCGATAGCAAAAAGCGTTCTTTTTTACTCCGACAGCTACTTGCTCCTTATCCATATCTATTTGTCTAAAGTGCATAAAAAGACTATCCATTATTGTTCATTGTGTCAATGAATGGTTATGGGGGAGGACCTATAATAAAAGTGTAGAAGGAAGGAGTGAAAGAGGTATGGATATTCAATCAACTTTTGAAATGTTAGATAAGAAATTTACAGGTTTTGGTGGCTTAGAACAAGGTGGAATTACACGCCTTTTATATTCTCAAGAATGGAATGATGCAGTTCGTGAACTGGAAAAAACATTCAAAGAAGAAGGATTAGAAGCAAGCTTTGACGATATCGGGAACTTAACTGGGCGTCTGGTTGGCAGTAAATATCCGGAAGAAACCATTTTAACAGGATCACATATCGACACAGTAGTTGAAGGCGGTCATCTAGATGGCCAATTCGGTATCTTAGCTGCACTAGTGGCTGTGAAATATTTAAAAGCTAAACACGGCCAACCACTACGCTCATTAGAAGTATTATCTCTTGCAGAAGAAGAAGGCAGTCGATTCCCTTACACATTCTGGGGTAGCAAAAACTTCTTTAACTTAGCTAAAAAATCGGATGTTGACACAATTGCAGATGCTGAGGGCATTAAGTTCGAAGACGCGATGCGTAAATCAGGCTTTGATTATCGTAAAACTACTGACGTTCGTAATGACATCAAAGCATTTGTTGAAATTCATATTGAACAAGGCAAAGTGCTAGAGACAGAAAACAAAACAATCGGTGTTGTTAATGGCATCGTTGGTCAAAAACGCTTCACGATCAATTTAAAAGGTGAAGCAAACCACGCTGGTACTACGCCAATGTCATTACGTCGCGATACAGTTGTTGCCTATAGTGAAATTGTCTCAAATTTAACAAAACGTGCTAGAGAAATTGGGGAACCACTTGTATTAACGTTTGGTCATATCACACTTGTACCAAACACAGTAAATGTAGTTCCTGGTGAAATTACGTTCTCAGTAGACTGTCGTCATATTGATCAGCAAATATTAAATGATTTTGCAGTAGAAATCGAAGACAAAATTAAATTAGTCGCTGAAGCAAATAGCATGACTTATGACATTAATTTATGGATGGATGAAGCACCAACATTGATGGACAAAAAAATTGTTCAAATCATTGAACAAGCAGCAAAGAACAATGTAGGGAATCAATATAAAGTGATGCCATCTGGTGCAGGACATGACTCACAAATCTTTGCACAATATGTTCCAACGGCAATGTTATTTGTACCTTCTATTGGTGGAATTAGTCACAACATTAGTGAAGAAACGAAGATAGAAGACCTTGTTAAAGGTATTGAAGTATTAAGTGATGTACTTTATGAACTAGCATACAAAGAATAAAAATAATGAAAAAGGAGCCAGATACTTATGGGTTACTTAAATCAAGTTCAAGGATACAGAGAAGGTTTATTAGAAACACGTTCTGTCATTAAAAAAGACAATTATGCGGTAATCACACCAGATGGCCTAGTTAATAATGTTGTACCTGGCTTCAAAGATTGTGACGTCACAATTTTAGGGTCCCCGCGTTTAGGTGCAAGATTTGTAGATTACTTAGTAACAGTAAAAAACCAAGGTGGAAACAAAGCGGGCTTCGCTGGTGATGGTATTCAATCTTTTGTATACGTTGTTTATGGCAAAATCAATGCTTTTGCAGATGGTAAAAAATACGAATTAACTGAAGGTGGGTATTTATATGTGCCTCCACACTTACAGTTAACTTTTGAAAATAATAATAACGGTGAAGATAGCCGTTTATTCTTATACAAAAAACGTTATCAACCTCTTAAAGGACAACCTCTTAAAGGGTTTACGCCAGAAGTCGTTACAGGTAATGTGCACGACATCGAACAAGAGGCATATGAAGGTATGAAAGAAGTATTAATTCAAGACTTATTACCAAAAGAAATTGGCTATGATATGAACATTCATATTCTTTCATTCAAACCAGGTGCTTCACATGGTTACATTGAAACACACGTTCAAGAACACGGCGCTTATGTTTTAAGCGGGCGAGGCATGTACAACTTAGACAATGAATGGATGCCGGTTGATAAAGGTGATTATATCTTTATGGGCGCTTATGTACCACAAGCAACCTATGCAATTGGTTTAGATGAACCATTCTCATACATTTATTCTAAAGATGCAAATAGAGATATTGATTTATAAAAAGGGAGTCTATTATCTCCGATAGTGAACCAAAGATAAATTAGGCATCTTAGTTACAAAAAAATTTCTAAAATAAAATTCTGATTATTCAGAATGCGAAACAAAATATTAATTAAATGAGGAGTAAACAAGATGCGTGTATCTAAAGAAGAACTATTTAATTTAATGAAGCAAAAGTTTATAAAAGCTGGATTAAATGAAGGAGCGGCACATGATGTTGCAGACGTATTAACATACGCTGATCATAGAGGTATTCATTCACATGGTGCTGTACGTGTTGAATACTATTCTGAACGAATTGCAAAAGGCGGGATTACAAACAATCCCAACTACACATTTGAACAAACAGGACCAGCATCTGCGATCTTTAATGGGGATAATGGTCCAGGTCACCAAATAGCAAAACAAGCGATGGAAAAAGCGATTGAAATGGCTAAAAAATCAGGTGTTGCCGTTGTTGGTATGAAAAATATCTCACATAGTGGTGCTTTAGGTTACTTTGTTGAAATGGCAGCAGAACAAGATATGGTTGCTCTAAGTATGTGTCAATCAGATCCAATGGTCGTACCGTTTGGCGGAACTGAACCTTATTTTGGGACAAACCCGATTGCTTATAGTGCACCATCTGCTGATGACCGCATCATTACATTTGATATGGCGACTACTGTCCAAGCATGGGGCAAAATCTTAGATGCAAGAAGTAAAAATGCATCGATTCCAGACACATGGGCTGTGGATGCTACTGGTGCACCTACAACGAATGCAAGAGATGTTCATGC
Organism: Lysinibacillus sp. VIII_CA; assembly: GCF_049943995.1. NCBI lineage: Bacteria > Bacillati > Bacillota > Bacilli > Caryophanales > Bacillaceae > Lysinibacillus > Lysinibacillus sp. VIII_CA. The sequence continues at coordinate 187,231 of NZ_JBNFXM010000006.1, read as the reverse complement.
ACTCCTACCAATTGCAGGTCCAAAAGGATACGGCTTGATGATGATGGTAGATATTTTATCAGGTAGTCTTCTAGGAGTCCCACATGGTATCCATGTATCTTCTATGTATCAAGACTTAACTAAAGGACGCGATTTAGGTCAAATTCATATCGTCATTAACCCTGCCTATTTCACAGATTTGGATGCTTTCAAGCTACAAATTACAACTATGCTCAATGAATTAAAAGCACAGCCTGCGGCAGAGGGCTATGGAGAAATTTATTATCCAGGTGAACGCGGTATATTAAGAAGTAAGGAATATGATAAGGAAGGTATTGAAATCGTAGACGACATTTACAACTATCTTGTGTCAGACGACGTTCATTACGATCGTTATCATGGAAAAAATAGATTTGCAGAATAATAAAATTGGAGGTTCATCATGTTATACACAATTATAAAAGAAAACACTTATAAAGACTCCATCGTGTTAATGCTTTTATCCAACAAGTTGTCTGCAATTGATGGTGTAAACAAAGTATCGATCATGATGGGAACACCAGCGAATAAGGACATTTTTAAATCTTCTGGCTTAGGCACGGATGAATTAGAAAAAGCAAAGCCAAATGATATCGTCATCGTTGTAGATACAGAGCAGGAAGAAAAAGTAGACGAAGTGAAAGAAGAAGTAGAAATCGCTTTAAAAGGTGATTCAGATTCACAAAATACGTCTAAAGGTCAAGAAGCTCATAACTGGAAACGTGCAATGGAGCTTGCGAACAATCCAAATTTAGCGTTAATTTCAATTCCTGGTCAATATGCCGCAATGGAAGCGGAAAACGCATTGAACGAAGGTTTACATGTGTTCATGTTTAGTGACAATGTTTCGAAAGAAGACGAAGTGAAACTAAAACAAAAAGCGCATGAAAAAGGGTTATTAGTGATGGGTCCAGACTGTGGTACTGCCCTTATTCACGGTGTCCCCATTGCTTTTACAAATAACGTCAACGAAGGCGATATCGGTATTGTTGGGGCATCAGGAACAGGGATTCAAGAAGTCACTACAATTATTGACCGTTATGGTAAAGGTGTTACAAATGCTCTTGGAACAGGTGGACGTGATTTATCGACGGAGGTTGGTGCTATCACGATGTTAGATAGCATCAAAGCGTTAAATCAAGATCCAAAAGTAAAAGTTATTACAGTGATCTCCAAACCACCTGCAGAGGAAGTACAACGCAAAGTATTAAACTTATTAAGAAATATTAATAAACCAGTGGTTACGCTATTTTTAGGTGACAAACCTTCCTATCAAGAAGAGAACATCTATCATGCTTATACACTTGAAGAAGCAGCAGTTGTAGCTGTCCAATTATCAAATGGTGATAAACCGAATTTTGAACCGACAACAGCTGATGTTAACGTTGTATTAAAAGAATCACAAGTTGGTATTAAAGGTTATTATTCAGGTGGTACATTAGCATCTGAAGCGGCTATGCTAGTGAGAGATGCTTTTAAAGATACAATGACTGAAGAGAAAAGCGAAAGCTATGTTTTAAAAACAAACACTCATGAAATCATTGATTTAGGTGATGATGTTTATACAAAAGGTAAACCACATCCGATGATTGACCCTGAAAAACGTATCGAAATGCTTGAAAAATCTATGAATGACCCTGATACTGCAGTCATTATGATTGATAACGTAATCGGTAACGGTGGTCATGAAGATATGGCTAGTGAGCTAGCACCAACCATCAAACGTATTTTGGATAATGCACGTCAAGAAGGTCGTCAGCTTGCAGTGCTTGCAACGGTTGTAGGTACAGCACAGGATATTCAAGGTTACGATAAACAAATTGCCATTTTAAAAGAGAGTGGTGCAATTATTTGTAAAACCAATGATCAAATGGTCCGCACAGCTATCCAACTTGTAGGTGGTAAAGTGGAACAACCAATTACTGATGTACAAAAATTTGACTATACAGAAGAAAGCTTAGTAGTGGATGAGAAAATCATGTCCTTCATCAATATGAAACCTAGCGTTATCAATATTGGGCTAAAAAGCTTTACGGAAGCTGTTCAAAACAGTGGCTCAGAGTGTGTTCAATTTAACTGGCGCCCAATTGCTGGTGGCGATGAGAAGTTAATGAAAGTACTTCAATTCTTAAACTATTATGAAGGAGGCACAATCTAATGGGATACAAAACAATAAATGAAGCGAACGAAGCCGTTATCCAAAAGATCATAGCAGCAGCACCATTTTTAACGGATGTTGTACCTGCTAAATCTGTGATTCCTGAATTAGAAGAGTACGTGTTATTACATGCTGGACCTCCAATTAAATATGAAAACATGACAGACCCAATGCAAGGTTCCTGTGTTGGCGCCATCCTTTTTGAAGGATGGGCAGAAGACGAAAAGAATGCACGTGAATTACTTGAAAACGATAAAATCAAATTCATTCCATGTCATCATGTGAATGCGGTTGGACCAATGGGTGGTATTACTTCACCTAACATGCCAGTCCTTGTTGTTATTAACAAGGAGAGTGGTAACGAAGCGTATTGTCAAATGAACGAAGGGATTGGCGCAGTATTACGTTTCGGCGCTTATAATGAGCAAGTCATCAATCGTTTACACTGGATGAAAGATGTATTAGGTCCCGTATTAAGTAAAGCCTTAAAAAGAATTGATGGAGGCTTGAACGTCAACGTATTGATTGCTAAAGCTATTGCTATGGGAGATGAGTTCCACCAGCGAAATATTGCAGCTTCACTTGCATTTTTAAAAGAACTATCTCCAGTAATTGCTTCATTAGATGACGTTGAAAAAGATCAACGTACAGAAGTAATCCAATTCTTAGCTGACACAGACCAATTTTTCTTAAATATTGCTATGGCGACTGGAAAAGCGATGATGGATGCAGCACGGACAATCGAACACGGTACAGTTGTTACCGCAATGTGCCGAAACGGTGAAAACTTTGGTATTCGTATTGCCGGTATGGGAGACGAATGGTTTACTGGTCCTGTTAATACCCCGCAAGGATTATATTTCACTGGCTACTCAGCAGAAGATGCCAACACAGATATCGGTGATTCAGCGATTACAGAAACAATTGGTGTCGGAGGTATGGCGATGATTGCAGCACCTGCCGTAACACGCTTTGTTGGTTCGGGTGGATTTAATGATGCGCTTGAAACAAGTAATCAAATGACTGAAATCTGTATTAGCGAAAATCCAAACTTTGTCATCCCAACTTGGGACTTTAAAGGCGCATGTTTAGGTATTGATGCACGGAAAGTTGTTGAAACAGGGATCACACCAGTTATCAACACTGGTATTGCCCATAAAATTGCGGGGTACGGACAAATTGGTGCCGGTACAGTACATCCGCCAATCGAATGTTTTGAGAAAGCTATCACAGCATATGCTGAAAAGCTAGGATTTAAAGGATGATTTTACAAGCAAGTGCGGTTGGTTCAATCGCACTTCAATTATTGAATGAAGGAAAAACCTTTACCGTGCACAGTATGTTTGAAAAAGGTTTAAATATGGTTGATCAAGATGGAGAATTGATATTTGTTGGTACCGATGAAAATGGGACATTTCCGTTCGGGATCTTGCTTGATCCTCAAACGAGACAAACAGTAAAAACCAATATTAAGGTAGGCGATACATTAATATTTCGGAATAATCGTCTTTTTCATAACCGCTTCGAAATGGTGTTTAATATAAAAATACTACCGTTATATATGGATTTTGAACATGCAAATATAAATAAATTGAAAGAAAATTTTAAATACATTTCATTTACATCCTATGAATCATCAGATTTTGAACGAGCACGTGTATTATCCTTAATTAATCAATTACAAGATCCAACCCAAAATCTTGACGAGACATTCCGTTACTTTATTGGGCGTGGACAAGGTTTAACACCAACTGGTGATGATATACTAGTCGGCATATTGTACGGACATTTTATTAAAAATTTTATCGAACCTAAACATCTAGAAACACTAAAAGCTCTAATCAAGGAACCTTTAACAACCATTGTCAGTAAGCGTTTCTTAACCTGTGCTATAGACGGTGTATTTAGTTCGAAGATTACAGCATTGCAACATGATCCATCTTTAGAAAGCATGAACAGGCTTATAAAAGTAGGATCATCATCTGGAATGGATACGTTATATGGCATTTACTTGTCATTAACTAAGGAGTGAAAGAAATGGGGAAAAGTGTAGTTATTGCTTTAGGTGGTAATGCTATTTTACAGCCGAAACAAGAAGCAACTTATGATAATCAATTCAAAAATGTAGTGTCGGCAACAGGCCATATGGTAGAAATTCGAGAAGCGGGTCATAACATCGTCATTACACATGGTAATGGTCCGCAAGTGGGGAATATCATTGCCCAAAATGAAGCTGCGAAAAATGTAGTCGAACCACTACCAATTCATGTCTGCAACGCAGAATCACAAGGTTTCATTGGTTATATGATGGAAACAGCTTTAAAAAACCATATGAAAGAACGTGGCATAGCTACAAATGTAGTGACATTGCTAACGATGGTTGAAGTCGACAAGGATGATCAAGCTTTTAAAAATCCGACTAAACCAATTGGTGTATTTTTTTCAGAAGAAGAAGCGCATCGTTTAGAAGAACAAGGCTTTACTATGGCAGAAGATGCTGGGCGAGGATATAGACGAGTTGTCCCTTCACCAGAACCAAAAGTGATTCATGGTATCGATGAAATTAAACGTTTACTTGATGAAACGATTGTTATTTCATCTGGTGGTGGCGGTATACCTGTATATCGTGAAGACAGTGGTCAATTACATGGTATTGAAGCAGTCATTGACAAAGACCGTTCAGGATTAAAGCTAGCACAACAAGTGAATGCAGAAGTTTTCATGATGCTAACAGATGTACCAAATGTCTATATTAATTTCGGTAAAGAAAATGAGCAAAAGCTAAGCCACATTACTGTGGCAGAAGCTGAACAGTATGTTAAAGAAGGACAATTCCCGGCAGGTAGTATGTTACCAAAAATGCAAGCAGCTATAGAATTTGCAAAATTAGGGAAAGAGTCAATCATTTGTTCAATCGATCAAGCAGTAGCTGCATTAGATGGAAAAGCAGGTACACGTATTACAAAATAAGTTTAAAGGATGGTTCAATAACCATCATCCATTAAGTTTGCAACGTCATGAAGTGAGGAATCACGGACTATAGACGTTGCAAACTTTTTTTCATTTGTGGAATTAGTGTGAAAAAGGAGTTTGAGACATTAACTGTTTAGCAAGAGGCTTAAGTAGTACAGGTACATTTTATGTCCATTACTCTAATATCTTTGCTGCCATTGAAGTGGAGGACCTGTCTTACTAAATTTTTATTAATTATTGGTTTAGTTGGTAGCCAGGAGCCATTTTTCCCCTTTCGTACTCGTCAATAACAGGAGGAAGGTAAATTCCGGAGTATCATCACATACTATTAGGTGATGCTGGAAAACGAGAAGGCGAAACAAGTAGTTGATTTTGTTGAGGAAAAGATGAGGAAATTATGGCTGTTATATAGATTTTAGAATAAGACTTTAAGAGATATAGTAAATCAGTAATCGCACATTCCTTTATAAAACGAAATGGTTTTAACACTTAATCCTCAGAGTTAAACTTTGAGGTCTTATTTATATACCGAAAAAAATTAACTTTTCTTAAGCTATCGTTATTTAACGATTAATCATTATTGATGAGATGGACTAGGAGTAACAACTTTCACAGAACATCTATTGTACTGTTGATTTTTGATTAAACAAAATGATTGAATCTTTTCTCCAATTTACCCCTGAATAGTCTTACTTTTGTTTGGGTAATATATTTTTGAACATTAAACGTGATTATATAACTTTCAATTCTTTTTTGATTTAAAAGTAGGAGTGACGGACAAGTCCAGTTTGTTTTACTTGGTGGAGGTCTTAGAAATAAAATGGCCATTTGAAAATTTTAAAAAAGTTTTGGTAAGTAAAAATCTCGAAGCGCCAGGTACAATTTAAATTTCAGGAGGAAAAAATGATGACAAAAGATTTCTACACTACACTTAAAGAAAGACGTTCTTACTACGGAATTAGTAAAGAGGTAAAAATATCGGATGAAAGAATTAAAGAAATTGTAGAATTTGCTGTGAAATATACTCCGTCAGCATTTAATTCCCAAACAGCTCGTATTGTTGTATTATCTGGTGACGCACATAATAAATTATGGGACATCACTACTGAAACATTAAGAAAAGTAGTAGGCGATCAAGATTTTTCAGGAACTCAACAAAAAATGGATTCCTTTAAGGCAGGTTATGGCACAGTATTATTCTTTGAAGATCAGGCTGTAGTTAAATCGCTTCAGGAGCAATTTGCACCCTATGCTGAGAACTTTCCAATTTGGTCAAATCAAGCATCAGGTATGCATCAATTGGTCGTATGGGCAGGTTTGGAAGCAGAGGGATTAGGAGCTTCTTTACAACATTATAATCCACTAATTGATGATGAAGTGAAAAAAGAATGGAATATACCTGAAAATTGGAAACTTATTGCACAAATGCCCTTCGGTAACCCAACGGTAACACCAGGTGAAAAAGATTTCCGACCGCTTGAAGAGCGAATGAAATTTATCAAATAATTAATTACAATATACCCCAAATGTTTCAAACCCTTACCGTCATTCATGGTAAGGGCTATGTTGTGAAAACGAGTATGGTAAAATTACAACATCTACAATCAAATATATAAACGAATGGGAGAGCCTGTTTAGGGTTCTCCTTTTTAAGAATCTGGTGTTAAAAAAGAGCGAAAGTCCCCCTGTAGGTATCTGTTGGAAAGGGGAGCTTTAAAGTTCTTAATCCTTGATATAGCCGGCGGGATACTTTGCGGAAATGAAACGATATGTATACATCAACTAATCAGGTTCCATTTTTTATTTTCTCCATATAATTAATTGGAGAAGGCGAGGATGTTAAAATGTTGGAGAGTGAAAGATTAGTTTAGTTAATTATACAGAAGATGATATTAGTGTTTCAGAGAGCTTGCTAAATAATCCTATATGGTAAGGCACATAGTAAATGGAGAAGTTCGTGATAAAGAACAAATTCATAAATTAGCATCAAAGTAAAAACGGTCCTCCACAGATAAGTTTGTGGAGGACCGCCTTTTTATTATAAACAAAGTCAGCATTTATAGTCGGTTACATGTGATTCATTTAACCGTCTTGAAATAAAAACTAAACGAAGTAATTTAGCGTACTACGCTTGACGCAATGATTTCATTATTAAGCTTACAATGAACACTAGTATAATGGCTCCAATGAGAGCAGGGAAGATGTAGAAATCAGAAATTTTAGGACCCCAACTTCCTAGAAGCATCCCACCAATCCAAGCACCGATAATCCCTGCAATAATATTACCAATAATGCCACCTGGAATATCTTTTCCTAAAATTATTCCTGCAAGCCAACCGATAATCCCGCCGATTATTAAAAACCAAATAAAACTCATACTATCCATCTCCTATTTTGTATTTTAAGTATTTCGCTACAGTGTTATATAACCCTTATGAACACCTTTCAAACTATAAGGAGAAAAAAATTAAAATTGGTCTTATGTTTAAAGAAGAACTTATGTTCAACAATCGGGCGCAATTGTTGAACAACATAGATATTGCTTAATAAGACTCTCTTTTGGTGAACTTATTTTCAGAAGAGAGTCTTTTCATTTATCATGGAATATGGATTTATGAGATTTTCTAATCAAACTTTCTCCTAAAGCCACAAATTATTCTGGTGGATATTAATACGTTTTTAGGAGAGTGTGATATTTTTTACCTCAGGCCCATAAGATATTTCATTGGTCATTCGTTCCTTCTCTAGTGACGAGGGGGTACAACCAGTTTCTGCAAGTGTAATTGCTACGGAACACCTGAATGCAGAAATTCCAAGAGAGTTAACAGAAGTGACATCTATCCACTTTAGGTGTTGTTTTGCATTTTACATATAAAAAAGCTATCCAAGGGGGATAGCTTTTTTATATGTAATTCCGAGAAGTCTAAAGCTTCCTCCTTTAATCTTAATCATACTGGTAATTGCCTCGTAATCAGAAAAATTTTCAAGCTTTATAGAAATGCCTAACAGTGAGACAGGTAGTTAGTTCCTTGAATTAGTTGTGGTAAGAGATGTACGAATCCAATCGCCTCTGCAGATGTATACTCTATTCCTGCCACACGCTCATAGGGTCCCATGGCTTAATTCGATTGCCATATTTCTCGGATAAAAAAGCTTTCATGTCTTCCAGTTTTGTAGGAACCTCGTTCCAATTTGGAAGAGATGGCAACCCGCGTTTGCTTTTTAAGAGAATATCTACCGTAACATATAAACGTTCTGGCTGAATCCAATGAAGGAAGCGAGAAATATCGATTTCCTTAGTTAGGGACAAGGAATCAATCTCGTCATTGTAATGCTTGTTGAACTCGCTTATCACGTTCAAGAGGTAGTCTCTCTGTTCCTTCACGAAATCCAGGCCGCATATGGCGCCATGCCCTGGAACAACGATTTCAGGTTGAATGTCATCAATAATGCGATCAAGTACTTTAATCCAGTTGAGGGTTCCTTCTTCACTGTATGCCGTACAACCGTTAAACACGACATCGCCGGCGAACAGCACTTTTTCTTTTGGCATCCACAACAGCAAGTCACTGTCAGAGTGGGCCGGAGCTACATTGTAAATCATAACTTCAGTATCGCCAAGCCGTATGTTAATATCGTCCTTTAACTCTATATTCGGGTGCACCCATTCTACGCCCTCCAGGTCGAATCCTTCAAATTCCGCTGCAAAAAACTGCTCTCCCTGAGTCGATTCTGGAGAATGTTTCCCTCTTTTGATGACGCTATCCATCCAAGCTATATTTTCAGAAAGACGCTCCCTGGCCGCTTCCTTGTGCATAATAATGCAGGCTTCTTCAAACACTTTGTTCCCCCAAGTATGGTCGCTGTTATAGTGCGAGTTCACCACGTAGGCGGGAGAGCCGCCATTGCTTACTTCCTTAAAAGCCTCTCGCATTTCTTGCGCATGGAACAGATCAAAGAACGTGTCATACACCAGACCTTCCCCTTTGTTGATAAACCCAGCATTGGCCCAACTGATACCACGATACGGCGAAATACCGGCAAAGACGCCATCTGCGACTTCAAAAAATTTAACCCGAGGTTTTTGGATAATACTTTTATACTGCATAACAATTCCCCTTTACATATATGTTTATTGAGGTTAGTCACCCTATATCTTTATTATAGAGAATGGAAAACAAAAAGCAAGCGAGCACTTGCGTGCATTCATTCTATTATGTAATATGATAATAACTGAACAACACCACACTACATGGATGGAGGCGCTACAAACATGAAACTGGTAACCTTTCAAATCGAAACTTCGAAAGGAGATTTTTTGGGCTTGTCATTAATGAGAAATTTGTCGTGTCTTTTGCCGCAATCATGAAAAAGCAAGGGACATTCGTTGACAGTCTGAAAAGTATGGACAGCTATCCACAACATTTGCTACTGCCGCTAAGGAGCTCATGCAATACGCTGTTAGACAGCCGCATCAATTCAATGAAAATGAAATCTGTCCAATTACAGGGGTAAAACTGCTGCCGCCGATTCCGAACCCGGCTGCACTTATTGATTTCGGGATGACGCCAAGACATCTGAGAAATGCTGGCGTAAATCTGCTGAAAAGAGAACACACATGAGCGAAAAGAGAGGAGTTTAAATAAACGTTTACGAAGATGATGAACCCCGACCCTATTGTCTATGTATAACTTGTTGTATAATGGGTTTAACATATGCAAAAGGAGTAATACAATGCATACTTCAGACAGAATCATTGAGGCCGCGACACGGCTCATAAAAAAGAATGGCTATCGGGGAGTAAGCACTAAAGCCATCGCAGCGGAAGCTACAGTCAATGAATCTACAATTTTCCGGCACTTTGGAAGCAAGCAAGGCATACTGGAAGCCATCATTGAAAGGCATTCGGATATCCCACAATTTGAGAAGCTGTTAATGGAGGAAGCGACCGATAATCCGGAAGTTGATCTGCTGAATGTAAGCCAGCAGTACCGCTTGTTTTTCCATAAAAATAAGGATATTATTTTGATTGGCATCCGCGAAAAAGGCATATTTCCTGAATTAGACAGAGTGCTGGCAGAACCACCAGTGAAGCTGCACTCTTTGCTCGTTGAATATTTTGAACGACTGCAGAAGAAAAAAATCATAGCCAGTCATGATGCGCGTCTTGCCGCCATGTCTTTTCTCTCGACGTGCTACGGCTTTCAGATGAGCGAGCTGATTCACCAGCAATATCAGTCTCACTTCGTCACCGAGGAAGAGTTCTACAAGTACATTGTCTCATCGTTCGTTAAAGCAATATTGTCTTAGTCATAAAAAGGCTGTAGCCGTTTATACGAAATCTTATGGGTATGCTTCACTTGATGAAATAAAAGAAGGTATATTCCAAAGTGTAATTAATAAAATTCAATAGATATCAAATTTTAATTATCTAGTGTATTAAAGAATTTTCTGAAGTCGAAATAAAATTACATTATAAAAACATGAGACAAATAATAACATCTTTGGTTGAAATACAGGGTAATGCATCTTATCAATTCAACGTCTATAGGTAGTTGCATTGTAGAAATAAGTTAATGTATTAAGGAACAATAAAGTCATAAAAATTATTAAAGAAAGCTGCTGTCTGTATTTTACAGTCGGCAGCTTTTTCAAAATCTGTTTTTTGAAGAAATTAAGGCGACAGTCACCAATAATAAATCTATTAAATAAAACTCCACAACAAGCTTCCCCCAAAAAAATGAAATTATTAGCAGTAAAATCAATTAAAGTATAGCTTTTTTAATCAATTTTTTTATTAAACTAACAAAAATACTTGCAATACGCATTGTAGTACTGTACAGTACTAATTATGACAAAGGTAAAATTAATGAATCAAAAACGTGTGATTGAAGTCGCTGCAACATTATTTTTAGAAAAAGGGTTTGCTTATACTAGCATGGATGAATTAGTTCGTGTAAGCAAAGTTTCAAAGTCTAATGTGTATTATCACTTTTCTAATAAGGAAGAATTGTTGGAAGGGGTCGTGGATTATTGGATTGAAATGTATCAATCTGCAATTGATGACTTACTATCTCAAAACCAATTATTAGTTGAAGATCGTATCCAACTGTTTTTAAAGCAATTATCACAAGGGGTTCAGACGAGGGAATATAAGGGGAGCTGTCCGTTTATTACGCTCTATATTCAAAGTCCAACAAATGCCACTAAAGTAAAAGAGAAAATAGGTCTTTTTTTTCAAGGATTACAAACGAAAGTTTCTCTATTACTTAAACAAGGGGTAGAGAATGGTGAATTTAGAAAGACAATTAATATTGACGAGGTTGCATCTCTTTTTATTACAAATCTTGAAGGAGCGCTATTTATTTCAGAAACACTGGAGGATGCAACTGTAATTATGAAAACAGCAGATCATTTTTTTAACTTGCTTCGATAAAAGAAGCATTTTTTTTACACCAAATTAGTACTGATCAGTACTACAAGGAGGATTTTTATGAAAACAGTATTTTTAACGGGTGGAACAGGTTTTATAGGAAAGCAATTAGTGAAGGAATTAGCCAAAGAGCATGTTAAAATTCTTCTATTAGTGAGATCGAAAAGTAAAGCAACACGCATTTATCAAGAAAGAGGCATCTTAAAAGAGGCAGTTATGCACTTTATTGAAGGTGATTTGACAAAAATAGACTTAGGTCTAAGTGCTGAAGATAAGGAGTTGGTATTGAAAACGGATGTAATTATTCACGCAGGAGGCCCCATGGATATTCAATCGACAAGCAAAGAGGCATCTTCCGTCTTTTTAAATGGCGCCAAACATATTAGTGAATTCGCTAAAAGTATTCATCAATTGAAGGGCTTGCAGCAATTTATTCATGTTGTAGGCTATATGAGTCCCTTTGATGATAAAAATAGCAAGATTGCAATTGATGTGTTTAAAGAAGGAAACAATTATTTAAAAATAAAAAATCCATATGAGAAAACAAAATTTTTAGCAGATCTTTATATCCGTCAGCAGGCCTCAGCAGTAGGTTACCCGCTGTCTGTCATTAATCCGCCAACTGTGGTCGGTAGTAGTAAAACAGGGAGTACAGAGCAGATAGCAGGATTAGGTTTGCTTGTGACAAGTATGCGAAGAGGGCTCATGCCAGTGATTCCTGGTGGTAAGGGATATAGGTTGCCACTGATTTCAAACGATGAGTTTGCGAAGTTTATTGTGCAGGTTTTCAAATTGGAGCAGCCGGCTATTCAAACATATACACTTGTTGAAGACAAAGAGAACGATCCGAACATTGCTGAATTATTAAGTGTTATGTCGGAAAGTATGAATATGAGGGCACCAAAAATCTCTGTTCCCATGCCGCTTATGAAAACAATAATGAATAGTGGCGTAAGCAAAATAACCCAAATTCCTGCTGATGGGCTGAACTTTATTACAAATCGAACATTTTCAAATGGTTCAGCGAAAAAGATTATGGGAGAAGATTGGTTTAAGGAGACAAATGTAATGAAATTTTTCCCAGCCGTAGTAGCTGATCTGGATTATCGATTGATGTATCAAAATGGTGAGCATCATCATTTATTTGAGCGAACATTATGTGACAACAATACCCTTTACCAATTACAAGGAGAGGGTAAACCATTTATTTTATTACATGGTTTATTAAGTGATGGAGAGGATTTATTTCCTTTAGGGAAAGAGCTTCATGAAAAAACGGGTCGACCTGTATGGATTATGGACCTTCCAGGTTTGGGACGTTCTCCTTTTAAACGAGAGAAAAATCTTTTAAATATCTATTTGAATGTATTGAGAAAGTTATTGGAGAAAGCTACTAGTGGTGCCCATCTAATTGGCCATTCGTTTGGTGCGTATATTCTGCTGAAAGCATTAGAACAAAAGTACATAGATAAGAAGTATACAATTACTTTACTTCAGCCACCTGTTGCTAAAAAAAATGCTAAATCGATAAATGTTCCTCAATTTATGAACAAATGGACATTGAAATTGGCAACTACTAATTTGATAGAGCGTTATTTATTAAGTAATGGTTTATTTGAAAGTACGGAGAGCATCCCTGAACATTATATTGAGAAACTAAGTAACAGTTTTACTTCTCCTAGAATTTTAAATACTACGGTTCAGCTTAATAGTTTACTATTGAAAAACGTTCAAGGTGATTTCAATGAAGTAACAAAGGTTAATCTTCACATTATTTGGGGGGATTATGACAGAGGCTATTCGGCTCCTTCACATCTTGGTAAGATTGATTTTGTTCCATATGGTCATCATTTTCCTCTTAACCATCCAAGTGAAACGGCTAATCTGATAATAAAATAGGAATACTAGTAGATGAACGAGTGGGATTAATGAAATAAAGTCGTCCTGTTGAAAACTAATGTTTAGTATCCTTTACAGGTAGAAGTGAAAATTGCTGATAGAATACAGTCGAAAAAGTATACACCTAACCAGTTGTCGGAATTTATTTGACGACTGGTTATTTAGTATTGTTCTGCAGAAGAATTGTACTTTTTCTTTTTGGGGGATTTTATAGTGTATGAAATCTGTCATTTATCAGTGTATATTTTGGAAAAATCTGATAAAATAATGTTCATGAGAAGGAGGCGGTATATTATGAAAATCGCGAACAAATTTAACGGGGTGCATCTTTTTTAAGGGATGAGCGTATAAATCATCTTTAAACACTGAAGGGAAATTAGTGATTATTAGAGACTATGAGTTAATGATAAGACTGGTTGGGTAAGATGCCGAACACTTGCGTTTTTACGATAATTGATACTAATCAATAGATTAATTAATGGAAAAATATTCAATAGAAAAAATTTAATACATATAGGAGGGTCGCTCATGGATAAAAATGAATTAATATCACTATTCCACAAAGAACTTCGACAAGAGGCTCACGTACAAGGTTACATAAGAGAGGAAACAGAGCATGTCGTGCGCCACATTTCACAGTTTGGTGAAAAAGGGTTCATTATCTCATCTAATGTAACCGAAGGCAATGTAAGAGAAATTATTAAGAACGAGTTAAACTATTTTAGTAACTTTGAGCAGGATTTTGAGTGGAAAGTGTATAGCTACGACAAGCCTGATAGTTTAAAAGATATTCTTAAACAAGAAGGATTCACAATAGAGGATCCTGAAGCACTAATGGTCCTGAAGTTAGATAATCAGCATCCCTTGCTTATTCATGACCAACACATCGACATTAAGGAAATAACGGATGAACAAGGTATTCAAGACATTATTGTTCTAGAAGATACCATCTGGAATGCATCGCACGCTGAGCTGGGAGAAAGACTTTGGAGAGATAAACAGAATAATCCTGACTCCCTATACCTTTATGGAATTTATGAAGATGGTCTGCTTGTAAGTGCTGCTTGGATGTACTTAGAGAAAAACTCCTCCTTTGCTAGCTTATGGGGAGGTTCAACGCTACCGTTGTCCCGAGGAAAAGGTTATTATACAGCACTTTTAGCTACTCGAGCAAAAAAGGCTTATGAAAATGGGCATCCTTTCCTTACTGTTGACGCCAGTCCAATGAGTAGACCTATCCTAGAAAAGTGCGGTTTTCTATGTCTTGCATACTCTTATGGCTGCCAATCACCTTCTACTAAGTAGTAGAGCCAAATAGAAGCCCATGTTTTATTCCGTTAAAGGGCGCTATTATTGAACAACATAGCTGGAAAATAATCAAACTTTTTTATAAAAATCTTATACTTATATAAAAGGAGTAACTCCATTTTGAACAAACTTTATTCAAAATGGAGTTTTTGAAGTTGCTATTAGATAAGGATTGAGGGATATTTTTAATCAATCTTTATTCCAAAACTACAGTAATATCGATAAAAGGATAAACAAATCCTCATTCCGATGGATTGTTTAACGGAGTTGAAAAAAGAAATTTTCAAATATTGTCACGATAAAGACGGGCGCAGAACTTACACGCTTATAAATTATGCTACGTTCGTGGAGCTCGCTGGAGAAATCAAATAGATAGCTAATCAACAGCTTGTTGATATAAAAAGAAATCACTAAAATGGTTTCTTTTTTCTATAGCGAGATAATCCTTATGCTTCTTCACTAAACATGAAGATAAAAAACCAAATGGCTTTCATAATCCTGATTATTGACATTTATCCAAATAAATTATTGCGTTTTTTTCATTGTTTCGCCCTTTCATAACATCTATAATAACCCTGTAAATGATAATCATTTTCAATTAAGGGTAAATCGGAAAGGGGTAACAAATATGAAGCAGTATATAGAAAAACGAATTATGCTATGGGGGAGTTTCCTCCTGTTGCTAGTGGTATTAGTGGCATGTAGTTCTAGTAGCAACACATCTGATGCGAAGGAAAAGGAAAACGAGAAAACAGCTCAATCTGATGTGCAAGCAGAGAAAAGTGAGACAACTGTTCCATATACAACGATTACAGGTGAACAGATTGAAATACCTGCAGATCCAAAACGAGTTGTTTATATTGGTCAGACAGTTGGTGATTTCTTGGCGATGGATATTCCGGTTGTTGGTAATAATCTTCCCAAAGATTCTCCAAGTTACTATGAAGGCAAGCTTGAAGGAATCATTGATATTGGAAACCCTGCTGACTTAGAGACGATTCTGACTTTAAAACCTGATCTTATTATTAATGGCTATTACAAGGCGGATCCAAATCTTAACGAAGAATTGTCAAAAATTGCTACTACGATTCCCTTTAACCCTGCTCTTCCTTATACAGAACGAGTAAAAGAGATGGGGAATATCCTAGGTAAGCAGGAAGAAGTAGCTCAATTGCTTGCTACGTATGAAACAAAATCTAATGAAATGTTTGATAAGTTTCATTTAACAAAAAGAGAGACCGCAACAGTTTTCTATCAGCTAGGTAAGACGCTTTATGTTATGGGGGATCGTAGCCTAGGTGCTATTATTTATGGAAAAAATGGCTTTGCCGTCCCATCAGCAGTACAAAAAAATATTATTGATGTAGAAGGGGTATCTTTCCTTGAGGTTTCCGAAGAGGTGCTTCCTGAGTTTGCTGGTGATCATTTGTTTGTAATTGTACAAGAGGATAGTGAAAGTGAAGCAGAAGCTGATCGGCTGCTACAAAGCCCGATATGGGGAACTTTGCCTGCGGTCAAAAAGGGAACAGTTTATGTTGTTCCTAATGAATGGAATACAGATAATTTATTAGCTTTGGAGCAATTATTCCAAAAGCTACCAGAGTGGATACGCAAACAGTAAAAATTGTATCCGTCCCATCAATTTTTAAACGGCTAGTATGCTAAATAGCACATATTCGAACAATAGTTGATAGTGGGTCATTCTATGTTACAATAACGATAATGATAATGATAATCATTTTCAATAGTTGGAGAGTTGCTTATGAATCTGGCATCCTTATATATTAGACTACAACACTTTGACCGATTTCAAGTTGATCGAATCATGTCAGCTAATAGCCATAAAGAGGGAATAAATAATTATGAAACAAATGTATGCACATTATTGATAGCTCTCAGTCATGACATACGACTGTATGTAGACAAAATGGCAATCGATCTACGACAAGGAAGCTGCGCTCTCATTTTACCTGTACAAAGCTACACGGTAGAGTCAAGTAATAAAGAGGCACAGCTTGCTCGCTTTACCTTTGAAACCTTTGAAGTAGAAGGAATCACTTTGAACCGAATTGCTCATCCACCCTTGCTTTATGGTTATCCCTATCATCTGTTATTTTCTCAAGTCAAGCAGGTATTAGGAAATGAAGCAATGATAAATAATCGATTTAGTTCCATGGCCATGCTGCAAGGTAAACTTCAGCAATTACTAGCTATGATGGTTCAGTTAGATGAACAAGCTAACCAGCTACAGAACGAAGAAAAGACACAATTGGTTCAACAAACTGTACAGTACATAGAACAGCATTATGATGAGGATTTGACAGTTGAACAATTAGCTACCATGGCTGGAATGGTAAGATGGCAATATAGTCAAAAGTTTAAAATATTGACCGGTAAAAAACCGACTGACTATTTGACTCAGGTACGTATAAATCAGGCAAAAAAACTTCTAAGTAATTCCACAGAGCCATTGAGAAAAATAGCTCGACAAATTGGGTTTAAGGATGAATATTATTTTAGTCGATGCTTTCATAAATTAACTGGAAACACCCCACGTGAATATACAAACAGTCATCTTTATACTCCAGAAAGAACAGTTATTGATTCATTTGGTAGAAAGATTCATGTTCCTAAAGATGTAACACGTATTGTGACTGATGGCAAATTTACACTTGGGGAATTGCTTGTTCTAGGTATACCCCCTATAGGAGCGGCCATCTCAATAATGAAAGATAACGTGGTTTATCACAATCAATTAAGGAACATTCATAGTATCGGGCATTGGGTAGATCCGGATAAAATAGCACAGCTGCAGCCAGAGTTATTATTGCTTAGCTATTTTCATCCTGAACATGACTTGCAGAAACTAGATGCGATTGCTCCTACTATTATACTGAATAGCAAGTTTAGTCTATTTGAGCGGTTACGATATATCGCTAAACTATTTGGACGGTGTAAAGCGGCGGAGAAGTGGATTACAACATATGAGAACAAAGTAAGATTAGTACGTAGGCAATTAGCAGATGTTTATGTTGCTGGGGAGACGGCTACTGTTTATCTCAAGTTAGAAACTAAATATTATGTTATGTGTCAGACTGGATTGGCTGCCAGCTTGTATGAATCTCTTGGCTTTCGTCCTACTCTCAAGGTAATGCAGCTAATGGAGCAAGGTCAAGCATGGATAGAAATTCAGCAGCATCAAATAAATCACTATGCTGGAGAGCGTAATTTTATCTTGGCTTCCCCCCAAGAATTACTAACCATTACTCACTGTCCACAAATCGCCACGTTAATCGAGCTAGCCCCTGGTAAGACTCATTTTATAGATTTTACATGGAATCATTGTGATCCCATTACACATGAACGGTTGTTAGAGGTAATACCGTCTATTTTTAAGAAGAAAGTTATTCAATAATCAAAAAGTAAAACTCGATCCATTAGCTGGATCGAGTTATTACCATTAATCGTATTTCTGTTGAGACTGTTAGGGTGACGTCCAAGCTCTCCTCCTCGTATAAATACCTTGGTCACTACTTTCTTATTATTAAAAGCTTCCTATAATTTATCGTTCAAAAGGGAATTATTCGTTCAAATAATACTAATTATCGTTTAAGCTGGATTCTCCTTAAGACGAATAAAATATTCATCGTCACAATTAATTGCACTTCCAATTGTCAGACAATAATCTAATCTAAGCCAACAGATGTAGTAGAGAAGCGCTAGAAGAGTTAGGTGTAAAGGTAATAAGGGGCAAGGATTGTAACGCAGAAGTTAAATTTAATGGCAATCACTATTTTTTCATATCGGAAATAATTGAAGTGGATTTTGGAACTGGGTCTTTATTCTTTATCTGAGAATAGAAATTATAAAAGGGGTCACTGAGTTAAACTGACCCTGAATGAGGGAAGATATGACGGTCAACCAAAATCTGATTGACGAGATTTCTAATAGGGAGCTTGCTACTAAGGATTTGGTCTTGCCTTTTTTTGAATTTTTAAAAAATAAGTTAGATTTTTTTGTGACATTCGTGTAACAAACCGATATTACACTAGTTATGGAGGTGTGTTACATGAAAAAAATTCTATCAATCATGTTAATTGCTGCACTATTAACAAGCGTTCTTACGGGATGTAAGAAAGAAAAAATGAATACAGGTATAGAGAGTAAGCCACAAATAAATAATTTAGACTTTAACTTTAGTGTGAATCCTGAGACATTTGCGCTTGAGGTGGAATCCAATGGAATTACTGAGAAATTATCTGAACCATTGGAGAAAATGAGAGTGTCAAATTTAAAAGACAGTGAAGATAACATTAGCTGGACCTATTCGGAACAGGGAATTAAGGTTGATATCGAAAAAAAAGATAAGTATGTTGATGTAACCATAAAATCCAGCAAGGATGAAGACAACATGTTTGCATGGCCAAAAGTGAAAGGTGACGGATATATGCTCCCATTAAATCAAGGGAAGTATATTCCAAGCGATGATTCAATTTGGAAAAATTACTTAAGTGAAGAAAAAATGAAGGTAATTGAGGCTTTATCTATGCAATTTTTTGCAGTTGATAAAAGTGGGTATTCACTAGTATATATAATTAAAAACCCTTATAATAGTGAAATTGTTTATCATACAGAAAACGATATTGAGTTTACTTTTAATCATGAGTTTCCAACTATAAATAAAGAGAAGGAATATGGTTTCAGAATATATATAACGAAAAAAAATCCAGTAGATGTTGCAAAAACCTATAAAAATTATTTGATTGAACAGGGGGACTTCAAAAGCTTGGCGGATAAGGCTAAAGAAAATAGTAATATTGAAAAGCTTTATGGAGCACCTCATGCTTATTTTTGGGACAGAACTGTGATTTCAGAAGAAAATATTAAATGGGCAAAGCTGAGAGACATTTTTCCCGAAAAACTGAAATTATGGATTCAGAGGCTATTAACTACTAATGTTGAGGATGGATCAGAGCTTTCATCAGCTTTTGAAGAGTTAAAAAGCTTAGATTATGTAGATAAATACAATAAGAAAAGAATAATAAAATCCTTAAGTGCAGTAATGCAACTAAATGAATTCTATAATCCGGAAGTATTTACTGAAATAGATAAAGATACTCAGAGGCTGTTAAACAAAGGAATAGAAAAATTAAATCCCGTTGAATTAATTGACCTAAATAAGAGATTATTAAAAAGCATACTTGGAGATGTAGTTGACCCAATAAAGAAGTGGGCAGATGCTAATACTGTAGATGTGATAAAGGACATGAAGGATTCTGGGCTAGAACATATGTGGATCGGCTTGGATGATTGGCAGGAAGGCTTCATTAAACCTGAGTTAGTAAAAGATGCAGAAGAATTCGGCTATCTATTTGGTACCTATGATTCATATCATTCAATCCATGAACCAGGTAAAGAGAAGTGGGAAACTGCTAAGTTTAAGAATGCTTTACTTTACGAGAATGCAACTGTAACAAATAAAAATGGAGAAAAGATTGAAGGATTCCAAGGTGCAGGTAGAAAGTTGAATCCAACGCTTGCAATGCCTAGTGTAAAAGAAAGAGTAACTTCGATTTTAAATACCGGCTTAGCATTTAACTCATGGTTTTTAGACACAGATGGCACTGGAGAAATCTTCGATGACTATTCTCCAGAACATATTACTACTGAAAAGGAAGATATCCAGGCTAGGATTAAGAGAATGGAGTATCTGCAAAAAGAATGGGATATGGTAGTAGGAACTGAGGGCGGAAATGATTTTGCTAGCAAATCGATTGCCTTTGCACATGGAATAGAAACGCCATCATTTTCTTGGATGGACGAGGATATGGCAAAAAACAAACAAAGTGAGTATTACGTAGGGAGATACTATTCGAGCAATGGTGGAGTTCCCGAAATGTTTTCTAAACAAATACCACTAAAGGATAAGTACAAGAAGTTATTTTTGGATTCAAACTACACGATCCCCTTGTATAAGTTGGTTTACAACGATTCAGTGATCACAACCCATTGGTGGGGGTGGGGAACCTTAAAATTTAAAGACGAAATAACAAATAGAATGTTGTATGAGATACTTTATAATGTTCCTCCTTTATATCATATAGATAAACACGAGTGGGAAAAACATAAAGAAACAATTGTAAGGCATTCAAAGGTATGGTCAAATTTTAGCAAAAAAGCAATAACGAAAGAAATGACAGATTTTAAAATTATATCAGATGATAGACTCGTTCAAATGACGGAATATGGTGAAGCATTAAGAGTAGTCGCAAATTTTTCTGAAGATGAATGTAACTATCAAGGCAAGACAATACCAGGAAAATCGGTGTTAATTATTGATGGAAATAGTAATACTATCTATTCACCGGAAAAATAAGCGTGAAATTCGCAATAGTATAACTGCTAATAATTTTCCTTGAGATAATCTTCATAGAGGCTAAATCTGAACGCTAAGGAATAAGTTTACAAGAAGAATAGAAGTAGCTTATCCATTGTGGGGGTTCATTGAAAAAAGGATTAAAAAAGTAATTATTACGTATGCTGCAGTTAGCGTAAAAATATTAGAGAAAACGTGAAGTTTACGTTTTAAAATGTACTCTATAAGATAGACACTTTCAAAGAGGTCATCTTATAGGGTACATTTTGTTTATGTTGTAGAAGAAACGCTGAAGTATGAACTTTCTCACAGCAAGAGCTTCGTTGGCTATTTGAACGACTATCGATTCATCAGCCAAAGGCAATTGTGAAATCTGCATAAGGTGTCTTTAAACAGGTCTATTATTAATGATGCCATTATCCATATATGAAACTGAAAGGAATTGTGGTAATCGATTTGACGAATGTTAATCCGAAGTAAGAAGAGGTGGAGTCAGATTTATGCGGATACAACGATAAGGACAACATATCCAAACCACGCTTTTTGATGTATTTTTACTTCACTTACGTGGCAGAATAATGAAAAATTAGTTAATATTAAAAATAAATATTTTTGTAAAGAAAAGGGGAAAAATTTATGTTTTCTAATGAAGAAAGAGAGTCTATTTATAAAGTTATTTATAATAGGAGAGATATTCGAAGTTTTTTATCAACTCCTATCCCTGAAAACATTATACATAGAATATTAAATGCAGCTCATCATGCACCTTCAGTAGGATTTATGCAACCTTGGAACTTTATTTTGATTTCCACTGACGAAATTAAAGAAAAATTGGCCTGGGCAGCAGAAAAAGAAAGCAGAGCATTAGCTGTTCATTATGATGGGGAGAAAAAAATGAAATTCCTTGATTTAAAAATTGAGGGTTTAAAAGAAGCTCCTATAACTATTTGTGTTACATGTGACCCTACAAGAGGAGGTTCCCATGTATTAGGACGAAATTCAATTCCTGAAACAGATATATTATCAACAGCTTGTGCTATTCAAAATATGTGGTTAGCTGCTTGTGCTGAAGGACTTGGAATGGGGTGGGTAAGTTTTTATAAAAAAAATGATATTAGAGACATTTTAGAAATACCACCACACATCGATCCCATTGCTCTTATATCAATCGGTTATACTGAAAATTACCCAGAAAAGCCCATTTTAGAGTTAGCTAATTGGGAAAAAAGGCGTTCTTTAGAACATCTTATTTTTGAAAATAAATGGGGACAAAACTAAAAACTTCTTAATCTATCAGGGTGCGTTATGGGTAGTTTTGAAACACAAAGAAAGCTAAAGCTTCCTTAAAGATTGTAAAGCAATGTACTTAAAGTAACGGAGGCTTTATTGAAACAAGGATTTATAACTTTTACATAAATAACCCTAATAACGTTTATCGAATTTTTATTAATTGAAAATAATTATTTTTACATAATATAAATACCTGAGTCACAACTTTAAAATTATCGGATGTTTCTCATAATTTATCGTTCAAAAGGGGATTACTCGTTTAAATAATGTTAATGATCGTTTAATGTAGATTTGGCCAATATTCATAAAAATTATTCTAAGAGAGATGAACTTATTTTTGTTAAAGAATCACGATTAAAGTTCATAAGAAAATATATATTGAGATTCTAAAGCGGAGTCGAACATACAAATTTGTATGTTCGACTCTTTTTACACATTATATAGAATCTATGGATAATTTTTTTTATATTGTTGAATTGACTGATAAAAGATTACTAAAGGATTGAAAGTAGCGACAAGTAATAAATTTGATACTCAAAAGTATTTAAAATAGGTGTTGATTATGATCTTGCAAAATCTAATAAAAGACAAAAGCGAAGCAGCCTAGATTCATGTAAATAAATTTAAACAAGTGTTAATGAACACTTTAAGGAAAAAAAAGGTCACTTGGGATAGGAGTGACCCTAAGTAACAAAATTCTGAGGTGTAAGGCTAAAATAGCTATACTTTACTATCAATATGCGGTGATAGCGTAGTTTGTATAGTTCATAGCCTGATAGAAGTGGCAGTGGTGAAAGTACGATATTGAGGATTTAGCAGGGTTAGAATATGCTAGAAAAGGCTCTTTCTGTATAAATGAGTGATATTCGACAGTAAAACATTTGTTAAACCAGAAAACCGTGATATCGGGATGGTGTTTCAAAACTATGCATTGTTTTCGCATATGACAGTCGATAAGAATATATTATTCGGTTATACAGATCTAACAGAAGAAGATTGCCGTAAAAGATTAAAGGAAGTGTTAGAGCTGGTGAAATGAAGGAATATGAAAAAATAGATGCCTCATCAGTTAAGTGGCGGTCAGCAACAACGTATCGCAATTGCAAGAGCGCCTGCCACTAACCCTCGTTTACTATTATTAGAAGAGCCTTTAGTAAGTTAGATACCGAGCTTCAACTGAAAATTAGAAATAGGTGGGCAAAATGAAGCTGATTGGACCTGTAGCACGAGAACTGATAATGGACCGATTGAAGCGTTTTGGGGCACATTAAAAATAGAGAAGTATTATTTACATAAATTCGATTCATTAGAAGCGTTAAAACATGCCATCGATACGTACATCTTGTTCTATAATAACGAACGTTACCAAGAAATATTAAACGGTTTGAGCCCCTTAGGGTACAGGGTTCAAACCGCTTAAATCATTTTTCTTATTTCCACTTTCTACTTGACAGGGAGCAGTTCAAATGTTGAAAAATTGGATTTTTTTTATTTAGAATAACATCTAAAACAATGTTCCTAATAAAGCCTTTGCTAATCTTAATTATTTTCTAAGTAAATCTTTTAAAAGCTGTATCATTTCAGCCTGTTGTTCTATTTTTTTACGACCATTTCGATTAATTGCAACAAGCTCTAAGCCAATTGCAGCAGCAAAGAAGAATAATAAACTTTCATACATATAAAAACCTCCAAACATTTAAATCAAACAACTCTACTCAACTGTTCCTTTAATAAATTCTTTTGATGCTCGCTTTGTTCTTTACGTTGATACATATTGTTTCGTATGAGGGCGAGAATAACAAGTAGTGTCCCTGCAACATCAAAAATTGTTATTTCATATCCTTGGATCATCATAATGACTAATGTTGTAATTGGGACGAAGTTAATGAATAAAATTGCATTTACGGACGATAAAATTTTTACGCCATAATTCCAACTAAGTAATGCCACAAGACCTGGTAAAACTATCATGAATAATAAATCATACTTAACTGCAGAAATTGTTCCTATGTGTGGCATAGACACATACCCATTGATTGTAAATAACACTGTTAAAATACCTGTTACAATCGTTCCGAAAACACATGTCAATGTTGAATAGCGAAGTGTAGACCAATCACTAAAAGATGATCCCCCCATCGTATAAATCACCCATCCAACAACACCAATTAGGATAAATGAGAGTGATAACAGATTATACTTAAGTGTAAGAAAGAAGTTTATATCACCTTTTGTAATGACAAAAATGGCCCCAATAAACGCCATAACCATACTGATCAACATATATTTTTTCGGTTTCACATGCTTAAATCCCCATAAAACGCCAATTGTAATCATGGGCATGAGCGCCTCCATAATAGAAGCTACCATAACTCCTGATTTTCCCATTAACATTTGGCCAAAGAAAATTAGAACATTATATACAGTAAACGCCATCGTCCCATAGAACACGAGCAGCTTTCCTTTTCCTTCAAAACGAAATGCTTGCCTTCCTTCTTTTAGCCATAAGAAAATGACAAGTATAATAGCTACTGCTCCATATCGTATAGTTGAGAAATAGAATGGATCTATATAAGCCAAAGCATGATCTGCGACTGGAAACATTGCTCCCCATGACATACTTGCTATTAAACACGCCACCGCGCCTTTTAATAATTGAATATTTTTCATATTTATCACTCCATGTATCTTTATTCTTTTTTAATTCCGCAATTGCCATTATAAAAAAGAATATTCATCACGTATAATGATTGAAAATGAATAATAACATCATTTAAAATGATACTTTATAGGAGGAACACTTAATGGAACTACGAGACTTGTTGATTTTTAAAAGCGTTGCAAATCATGGAAGTGTGAGTCATGCAGCAAAGGAATTAAATTATGTTCAATCTAATGTAACAGCGCGTATAAAGCTATTAGAAAAGGAGCTTAAAACATCGCTTTTTTACCGCCATAAAAAGGGGATGACATTAAATGCAGAAGGAAGAAAAATGCTTGTGTATGTCAATAAAATTTTGCAGGATGTCGAAGAATTGAAACAAGTATTTTTAGATAGTGATTCACCAGCGGGTACTTTAAAAATTGGCACAGTTGAAACGGTGAATATATTACCAGATATTCTTGCTTCTTATTATAAAGAGTGTCCCAATGTCGATTTAATACTGCAAGCTGGTTTAACGGAAGAACTCATTAAAGAAGTAACAGAACACCATTTAGACGGGGCTTTTATCACCGGGCCAATTAAACACCCTCTTTTAGAACAATATGATGTATGTAATGAAGAACTCGTTCTGATAACCCCCAAAAAAACTTTTCATATAGAGGAGTTTATGACTACACCAATTCTTATGTCTAATCAAGGATGCGGTTATCGAGCGAAGCTAGAGCAATGGCTCAAAGATGAGGGATTACTCCCTAAAAGGATTATTGAATTTAACATATTAGAAACGATTTTAAAAAGTGTTGCAATTGGTTTAGGAGCTACGATTGTTCCGCGATCAGCTGCTGAACATCTTACTACTACTGGCAAGGTTTATTGTCATCCAATTCCTGATAAATACGGCATTATTTCAACCGTCTTTATACGCCGAAAAGATGCATATATGACTAAATCGATGGACTATTTTTTGAAAATTGTTGAGCATCAATAACTTTCTCGGTTTGTTTTGACGTTCCGAATGAGTTATAAAGCACTTAATAAAAAGATAACACAATTCACACAATCGACTACTGGGAAAGAAAATTAACTAGTGTTACTCCCTACTGTCCCGTGTGCAATGAAGGAACAGAAAAATTAACAGTATTACTAGCGTTATTAACTGCATCTATTTCGTTTGGATTAGATAAAAGGAGAAAAGGAAACTTTGTGAATAGTTAATTTATAAATACCTATAATAGTGTTGATTAACAATAACCTTTTCTGATTCAACAACGAGTGCGAGAGTTAAATAAGTACGATCCAGCTTCAACATCTGGAGGAATTTCAGCAGGAATTAATATGTCGTTTCATCTGATATCTCGACTGCATGGAAAAGATGTAGCTGTAGAGACAGTAAAACGAATGGAGTATGAAATTAAGTTGTAATTTTCCACTAACTAATAAAAAAAGGATGATACTAATGATATTAGTGAGTTCTTGTTTAGCAGGATTACAGGTAAGATATAACGGTACGCATAGTTTAGATCTTAAGATCAGTAAACTAATAGTAGAGAATAAGACAATACCTGTATGCCCGGAATTGCTTGGTGGATTTTCAACCCCCAGAGGACCTGCTGAAATAATAGGCGGTAACGGGGATGATGTATTGGATGGGAAACCAAATGAGTCATTCATTTTGGCATTTAAAGGAGGAGTTTTTTGAACGCTTTTTATTATTAAAAGTGTCCGGAAGTTCTTGTCTAAAGTGTATGTAAGTTCTTGTCCATGTACATGTACAGATATTATGGGTAGTTGACGAATCCAAGCCCTCCTCCACGCCCAAATAATTTTAGTTTACATAATATAAATTATAGGAAGTTATGTATCAATTAAGAGTATACTAATAATAGTGAGATGAAATTTGTACATAGACATCAAAGTCTAAACTTAACGATTATTTTAATATCGAATTATTATAATTAACTTTTGTATATTTTAGGCTTTCAATCACGATTTTCTAATTGGAATAAAGTTTGATTAAAAGTTTGTTGCAAACGTTGATTTTATAAAAATAGAAGAAACCCATTCATTTTGATCAAACTTTTATCAAAATGAATGGGTTTTATTTAAATGCGAAATCCATCATTGGGATATTAATTTATTTAAGAAACAATTTTTCTCTCTTTACGAACAAATTCACATGTCCAAAAACCTAAAAATGAATTTAAGCTTCTGTATATTGTCCAATCTTTCTGAATTTCTCATAGCGATCTTCAATTAATTGTTCGCCATTTAGGGAATTCAATGCTTTTAGTGTGACGCTTATACATTCTTTTATATAAAATGCTTGCTTCACAACATTGTGGTGTGCTCCACCCGTTATTTCAGGGATTATTCCATCAATAACGTCAAGCTCTTTTAAGTCAGGTGCTGTTATCCGCATTGCTTCTGCAGCTTGCTTCCCTAGGCTACCATCTCGCCATAAGATCGATGCAGCCCCTTCAGGCGAGATAACCGAATACGTTGAGTTCTCTAACATAAAGACGCGATTAGCTACCCCTAATGCAATTGCACCCCCACTTCCGCCTTCCCCAATAACAATGCTAATAACTGGTACTGTTAGAATCGCCATTTCTGAGAGAGTTCTAGCAATGGCTTCACTTGGGCCGCGTTCCTCGGCTGCCTTACCCGGATAGGCTCCTTTTGTATCAATAAAACAAATAATTGGGCGCTTAAATTTCTCAGCTTGCTTCATTAAGCGTAATGCTTTACGATATCCTTCAGGGTGTGGCATACCAAAATTTCGTCGAATATTTTCTTTAGTTGATTTTCCGCGCTGATGTCCAACAATTGTTACGGGCTGTCCTTCAAAGAGAGCAATTCCTCCAAGAATAGCTGCATCATCACCAAATTTACGATCTCCATGTAACTCAATAAAGTTTTCACACATAGCTTCTATATATTGTAAAGTTGTTGGTCGTTCTGGATGTCTAGCAACCTGTACACGATCCCATGGCTTCATATTGGCATAAATAGATTGTTCTAGCTGTGTTAGACGTGTTTCAAGCCTTTCGATTTCGCCTGTCATGTCTACATTTGCCTCTGTAGCAATCGTTTTTAATTCATCAATTTTTTCTCGTAATTGTACTACTGGTTCTTCAAAAGCAAAATTTTTAGACATGTTGCACACCGCCTTTTGTATGCATTTTTACAAGCATTGCTACTTGGTTTCGTAAATCCTTCCTATGGAAAACTGCATCAAGCTGACCATGCGCTAGTAAGAACTCTGACTTTTGGAAATCATTTGGTAATTTTTCTCTTAATGTTTCTTCGATTACACGGCGACCAGCAAAGCCAATTAATGCTTGCGGTTCTGCAATATTTATATCTCCAACAGAAGCAAAGCTTGCTGAAACGCCACCGTATGTAGGGTGCGTCATGATCGAAATAAATAATAGTCCTTCTTCACTATGACGTTTTAATGCCACACTCGTTTTTACCATTTGCATTAATGATAGAATACCTTCTTGCATGCGCGCTCCACCACTAGCAGTAAAGATAATAACAGGTACACGTAATTCAATAGCTTTTTCAACGGCACGTGTGATTTTTTCTCCTACAACGGAGCCCATTGAGCCCATACGGAAATGAGAATCCATAATTGCTACAACAATTTCTTCTCCATCAAGAGTACCTACCCCAGTCAGTACAGCTTCGCTTAATCCCGTTTGTTGTTTAGCCACTGAAATTTTTTCTACATAATCAGGGAAATTAAGTGGATTACTTGTTTGTAAATGATCATCCATTGAAACAAATGAACCTTCATCTATGAAATATGCTACGCGCTCCTGTGCAGTCATTTTGAAATGATGGTCGCATTTTGTACACACTTTATGATTTTTTTCTAACTCCTTTGTTAACAGAATGTGACGGCATTCTGGACATTTTGTCATAAGTCCTTCCGGAAATCCCTTTTCCTGTCCGTCCTCATTCTTTTTTCTAAATAAGCTACGTATTGCCATGTTTTACTCCTCCTATGTTTGTCTAAATGCCTTGTTCAGCATTTATGTTCGTAAGCTTTTAATGCTTCTTTTTCATAGCCAAGCTGCATCGATTTCAACATAGTTTGAATGATTAATTTCTCTTCTTCTGTTGAGTTTCGATTTAAACATCACCGGCATTAACTGCTAATTGAAACCAGACTTTAAGTAAAAAACGATTTCTGACATGATGACTATTTCTCGTAAAACATGCAGACAATTAATCGTACCTCTATCTCTAGCTTACAAAAAACTGTCCCACATAGGTAGTGTTCGCAGAGTCACTGTACAACTTATAACGCGAATGGCTTCCATTTCATGAATTTGTCGCGTTAATTCGACATCCTTTTTTTGATTTTTCATCTTCTAATATAAACATCGACAATTTTTCTACGAGCGGATGCTTTTGTGTAGAAGCTAGAAACGTACCTACCCCATGTCTCGTTTCAATAAGACCTAACAACTCTAAACTTCGCAATGCCTCTCTCACAGAGGATTGCCTGACACCCAGACGTTCTGAAAGGACTCATTCGAAAGGTTCCTTTTCACCAGCCTGTGTTTTTTTCATTTTAATAAGTTGTCGTAATTGTTGGACGATATCTAAAAACACTTTCTTTTGTTCGTTTTTTTTATCCATACGATCAACTCCTGGGTCAATCTATTCGCCTTGGAATAATTATCGCTGTCGCTTTCCTTTCGCGCAGGTAAACAATACATCCTAAGGCTTTATCTTATTTCTACGAGCGGATGCTTTTGTGTAAAAGCTAGATGTTTCGTTTCAATAAGACCTAACAACTCTAAACTTCGCAATGCCTCTCTCACAGAGGATCGCCCGACACCCAGACGTTTTGAAAGGACTCATTCGGAAGGTTCCTTTTCACCAGCCTGTGTTTTTTCATTTTAATAAGTTGTCGTAATGTTGGACGATATCTAAAAACACTTTCTTTTGTTCGTTTTTTTATACACACGATTAACTCCTGGGTCAATCTATTCGCCTTGGAATATATCGCTGTCGCTTTCCTTTCGCGCAGGTAAACAATGCATCCTAAGGCTTTATCTTATTTCTACGAGCGGATGCTTTTGTATAAAAGCTAGATGTCTCGTTTCAATAAGACCTAACAACTCTAAACTTCGCAATGCCTCTCTCACAGAGGATCGCCCGACACCCAGACGTTCTGAAAGGACTCATTCGGAAGGTTCCTTTTCACCAGCCTGTGTTTTTTTCATTTTAATAAGTTGTCGTAATTGTTGGACGATATCTAAAAACACTTTCTTTTGTTCGTTTTTTTTATCCATACGATTAACTCCTGGGTCAATCTATTCGCCGTGGAATAATTATCGCTGTCGCTTTCCTTTCGCGCAGATAAACAATACATCCTAAGGCTTTATCTTCATTCAATAGGTGTTTGGATACCTACTATAAAGAAACAAAATCCACCACCTCCAGATGGTGGCGTCTCTTACTGAATGAATCCAAAAGTGGTCTGGCCACTTTTGAATTGGCTTTATCTTACAAAATAATTATTTAAAAGTAAAGAAGAAACTGTATAAAAATTTATGTAATTTCTAAAATTACTTCAATTTCATATTCTTTTCGTCGTTTGGGCATGTTTTACTTTCACTTGAGGTCTACCAAAGCGCTTTTCAAGCGTTCTCTCACTGTAAAGCAATTCATCTTCTAGTAACAGCTCTTGAACAAGATGAGAAACTTTCCGGAATAAGGTTGCAGATACTCTTCCAAACGCATCCTGAAGCTAATAAAGGCCATTTGTAAACGGCGACTTACAAGGAAAGCACGTATCTGGCATCGTTCGGACGTGGCCCACTGAGCCAATATTCAGGGTTATTAATCGTAACTTTTTTATAATTGTCGCCACTTTACTAAATCAAGAGTTTCAGTATAGGTGTATATATCGTGAAAAAAACAATAAAT
The DNA here is from genome assembly GCF_049943995.1 of Lysinibacillus sp. VIII_CA. Taxonomy (NCBI): domain Bacteria; kingdom Bacillati; phylum Bacillota; class Bacilli; order Caryophanales; family Bacillaceae; genus Lysinibacillus; species Lysinibacillus sp. VIII_CA. The sequence goes on along the minus strand of NZ_JBNFXM010000006.1, from coordinate 156,162 downwards.
ATGAACAAACTATCCGTATTAAAAAACAAGCAGGGTTAAAAACCTAGCTTGTTTGAAAATAATTTTCATATAAAAAATCCATATAAGTATCTTTTGTAAGATTAAAAATAATTACCTGTCTTTGTATTATTTCCAACTAAAGCTATTTAGAGAGTTTTTTTACAACTAACCGCTCTCACTTTTTGCAGCTCATTATATAAGCAGGTGGGAAATTTCTAATTTCTCTATTAATATCAATTTTAGAAAAATAGCTTTCTAGAAATGTTAATTTAAATTTGGTGTATTGAAACGTTATAAAGAGCCCATCTTCTTTAAGGACTTTTAAAGAGTTTCGTAATATATTACTTGATACATTTTTAGGCAAACTTGCAAATGGTAACCCTGAAATTATATAGTCTGCGTAAGGTATATCGTTTTCGATTAAAATATCTTCAATATACTCAGCAGAACTATCTATAATTACAAAGTTTTTTTCTTTTATATATCTTGCTTTTAATAATGTGTAAAATTCTTTATTATTTTCTACTAAAACAACTTTAGTTGTTTGTTTCCTCTTTTTTAGAATATTCTCTGTGAATACTCCGGTACCTGGGCCAAACTCAACTATATATTCTGCTTGTTCAAAATCGATTTCTTTAACCATTTTTTTACTAAGATACTTGGAACTTGGAAGAATTGCTCCCACTGATCTAGGGTTAAACATATATTGAAAAATAAAAGATAGGTTTTTCATGATAACACTCCATTGCGTTAAAGTTATTTCTACTTAAAATCTAAACTTAAAACCTTAAGTAGTTATCATGAAATTCCTTAAGAATTCTTAAGAAAAAGGCTCTTGGAATTTATATATTCCAAGAGCCTTTTATTTTTTTAAAGGATATTCGACAGTAATACTCAAAAACCCATTATCATATTCTGCATAAATTTTCCCATTGTGTAATTCCACAATCCTTTTAGAAATGGCCAGTCCTAAACCTCCCCCTTGATTACTTACGCGAGCCTTATCTCCAGTATAAAACCGCTCGAATAAACTATTTAAATCTTTACTCGGCTTTTCTTCAACCTGATTCATAATTTTAAAAATTACGTAATTTCCCTTTGCCTGTAGAGATATTTGTAATTCTGAGGGCTTCAAACTAAATTTTATTGCATTTGTGAAAAGATTTTCATAAACCCTTACTACCTGTTCTATATCAATGAGTACAGGAGCTTTCACTTCAATTGACTTTATAACATTTAATTTTTCTTTTTCAAAAATGGGGATATACTCTCCTACGATTTGTTGTAACAAATCACTCATGTCTACTTCACATAAATTCAGATTTATATTTGGATTCGATAAACGAGTATATTCAAACAATTCATCAATTAATAATTTGAGTCTCTGTGACTTTAAATAGGTTATCTCTAAATACTCATTATATTTTTCGCTATCACTGTAGTTCCCTTTTTTCAATAAATCTAAATACCCGATTAATGATGTCAAGGGTGTTCTTAGATCATGAGAGACATTTGTTATGAGTTCATTCTTTCCTTTTTCTATTTCTCTTTCATGCTGGAATTGGTTTTCTAATTCATTTGACATAAAATTAATATTTTGTGCAAGTAAGGTTAACTCATCTTTCCCCATTATATTAATGTTAAACCCTAGGTTTCCATTAGCAATTTGTTGTACACTATCAGAAATATGCTTTAAATATTTTAGTTTATTTCTTATCAAAAATAAAAAACAAGCTATAAACGAAAAAATTATAACTAGAAATTGGAATGTAATAAAAAAACTTGCATTAGTAGTGTTCATTTCTATATTTTTATAAGTTATATAGTATAAAAATAATTGCGATGTAAGTAAAGAAATAAACAATGAAAAGAATAAACTGATTGCAAATGAACTTAGTAATCTGACAGTAAGTTTGTTCCTAAGCTTAATGTTTTTCATATCTTATATCCCACACCCCAAACGGTTTTAATATATATTGGATGTTTAGGATCTTGTTCTATCTTTTCCCTTATATTAGTGATATGAACCATAACCGTGTTGTCTGACTTAAAATAATCTTCTTTCCATACAGCTTCATATATTTTTTGAATGCTGAGTACAATACCTTTGTTGTATGCTAGAAGTTCTAAAATATCAAATTCTTTAGGTGTTAATCTAATTTCTTTTTCTTGTACAATAACCTGTCGAGTATCTGTATTTATAACTAAATTTCCTATTTCTATAATTTTCTTATTGTTTTTCATGTTTACATTATATTTACTGGAGCGTCTTAGCTGCGATTTAACCCTTGCAATTAACTCTAATGGGTTAAATGGTTTCGATAAATAATCATCAGCTCCAGAAGTCAGTCCTTGAATCTTATCTATATCTTCTGACTTTGCTGATAGCATAATTATAGGCATACTTTTTTCTTCTCGTATCTTTAAACAGGCTTGAATACCATCCATTTTTGGCATCATAATATCGAGGATTATTAAATCTACATCATTTGATTTTAAAAATTCTAGCCCTTTTATCGCATCGGCTACTTTAATGGTCTCCATCCCTTCATTTTCTAAGTAAACAGAAATCAAATTTCTAATATCATTATCATCATCTATAACAAGAATTTTGGGTATCATGGTTTCTCCTTTTTAGTAATCTTCCCGAAAAAACATTAAATATGTTTTTTAAATCGTTATTAATTCCAACTAGCTAAAGTTATTATCTATTTCATGTATATGCTATATTATTATTCTATCATTTTTTAATACAGCTGAATCAAGTAGCTTACTACCTCTATTCATTATTAAAAATGCTATCTTTAGGGCACAAACCCAGCCTGGCTCACATAAACTTGATTTTCGGGAAAGACTTCAATAAATCTTTTATATACTTTTCTAAGAACATCCGATCCGTACCATTCCTCTAAACCAAGCTGGGCGTATTTGCTGTCAATACCGAGTTTTCGTGTGCGTTTACCACCACTACCATCGCCCATGAAGTAGTCATCTATACATATCCGATCGACATAAGACTTTAGCTTTAACGGAAAATCATCCCCACTTGGCAATATGGGAGCTATAGCCACTTGGATGGGTATGCCCGCGGCTGCTAATTTTTCCAATGTTTTAAAGCGTGCCTGAATGGGAGGGGCCTTCGGAGTAAAGTGTTTTCGTATCGTTTCCGAATCGGTCTCAATCGTCATACTTACTCGAACTTTGTCCTTCAATTGTTGCAGCAAATCGATATCTCGACTTACAAGTGGACTTCTAGTCTGTACTAATAGAAAATCAGGTGGATCTTCTACCATTACTTCTAGTAAAGATCGCGTGACCTTTTCCTTTTGCTCTATAGGTTGATATGGGTCTGTACTTGATGACATAAAAATAGTTACATTCCCTTTAGCTTTGGCTCGATAAAGTTCTTTTTTTAATAAATTTGCAGCTCCATTTTTAACATCCACCCAATTTCCCCATTCACCCTCCCGAAACAGAGATACAGGCATTTCACGGACATAACAATAGGAGCACCCAAAAGAACAGCCTGTATAGGGATTAAGTGAATGCGTATAGCCAGAGAGGAAGCCTGTCCCTTTATTCAGAATGGTTTTCGGATTTTTATAGAATAATTCACTACTCATGACGGTACCTCCATTTGTTGTACAGCAATAACTAGATTACATAATGCTTGATAAAGCTCGCTTTTCCAGATCAAGGAGCAATGTCTTCATTTCTAATCCACCTCGATAGCCAGTTAATGAGCCGTTCTTTCCTATTACGCGATGGCATGGCACAGTAATCAATACCGGATTAGCCCCGATCGCTGCGCCTACTGCCCGCACAGCTGCTGGATTATTGATAGCATTGGCAATATCAGAATAGGATTTCGTCTCGCCATAAGGGATATCACAAAGTGCCTGCCAGACTGCTAGCTGGAATGGTGTACCTACATACTCAAATGGAATCGTAAAGGTTTTCCGCGTTCCTTCTAGATACTGAGTGATTTCATCGACAAAGGGCTCAAGCTTTTCAGCATCTTCCACAAGCGGACTTCCTGGAAAGTGTTTCGAAGCCCATTCTAATAATTCCTCGAATGGATTGTTCTGTGACCCAACAAACACAAGCCCCTTTGATGTTGAAGCTACATAGAATTTCCACTCTTTAAACTTTAGTAAAGACCAATAAAGGGTTGGTTTATTCATTTTTTCCATTGCACTGTTCCTCCATCTTCCTCATTTGACGAAATTGCGCTGGTGTCTGGCCCGTTTTCTTTTTAAATAAAGTAATAAAATAAGGCGTGTTAGCCATACCTACACATATGGCGATATCACCAATTGATTTATTCGTCTGAATCAAATACCTTTTAGCTGTGTGAACTCTAACTTGCTGTATATACTCTACTGGCGTAATGCCTTTAATCTTTTTAAATGTCCGCTGCATATGATACGGACTTCCATGACAAATATATGCTAACGATTCTAGCGTTAATTTTTCTGTGAAATTTTTATCAATGTATTCCGTAATTAAATTGACCCACTCACTATCAGGTAGATTTTCATTTGTCGGCTTACATCGTTTACATGGGCGAAAATTAGCACGGAGAGCTTGTTCTGCATTTAGAAAAATACATACATTTTCTTTTTTGGGGACGCGTGATTTACAAGAAGGCTTACAAAATATCCCTGTTGACTTGACAGCGTAGAAAAATTGATTATTGTATGCAATATCATTATTTATAATGGCTTGCCACTTCTCATCAGTTATCATTTCTCCATCATTCAAATGACTTTGAGCATAGCTCTCTTTGTAGCCGTGATCCATTCTATCTGACATTTTCTCACCTCACCTTATAATATACTCCCTATCCATTCGAATGGATATCTCAAAGAATGGAATAGCAAAATATTGAAATGTAATATTATTGAGAATCATGAAAAATGATTCCAAGTCCGTATCGTTCCCCAGAAGTAACGGTGCTTACACCGTGACGAATTGTATTTTTATAATAGCCTTTTTTACCGAGAACGGGTCTGTGGTTAGTGGGGAAAATAAGGGCACTACCTTGTTCTAACGTAATGACATGACCCCTGCTTTGCGCACGTGGAATTTGCTCTACTAATAGAGATTCTCCACCGTAATAGTCTTGATCTCGCTGATTTAATACAAACACTACTTGAAACGGAAAAAATAAGTCGCCATATAAATCTTGATGCAAACAATTAAACCCGCCTGCTTCATACTTTAATAGTAAAGGTGTCGGTCTCGTTTGATTAAACTCCTTACAGGTGTTTAAAAAATCTTGAAGATGTTGTGGATACCGTTCTGTTTTCTTCAAATAGCCCAGCCATCGATTAGCAGTTTTCGCTAATTCCGAATAAAAGGACTCTCTTAAATGTTGGATGATATCAGGAAATGGATAAGAAAAATATTTGTACTCCCCATTCCCAAAACGATATCTTGTCATATTGATTGTCGTCCTGTATAGCTCTTCCTCCCCATACATTTCCATGAAAGATTCACATTCCTCTTTTGTTAAAATTGTTGGAAGCTTTGCGAAACCCTGCTCATCTAATTCATTTTGAATGCACTCCCAATCTAAGCTTTCGACACGTGTCTTTATGTCTTGCACCATGTTATCCCTCCTATTTAGCATTGTTGATAACTAACACTATAACCTCATCAATCGAAAAAAATAAGGTATTTAGAATGTAAGAGCAAGATAACAAAATTAGTAAAGATGATGATGTGATAAAGTAAAAATGACATCAGTGTATTTTGTAAAGGAGAATGAAAAAATGAAATGGCATGAAGTCAATAATGATATTGTCATTACCCTACCTAAACATTTCAACATGAATGCCAATCTAGGCTATCTAACAAGAGAAAAGAATGAATGCATGTATGAAATAGAGAACGATAGTATTACAAAAGTGATTGCTATTGGAGAAATTCGGTCTCTGGTACAGGTAAACGTCATGAAGAATAAACAAATGATTGTTCAATTCTTAAATGAAACAAGACCTATTGAAAGCTGGCAACGAGAACAGGTTGTAAAATATATTCATGAGTGGTTTGATCTTCATAACGATTTAACACCCTTTTATGAAATGGCAAAGGCAGATCCTTTATTAAAAATACCTGCTGAAAGCTTCTATGGATTGCGAGTTATTGGCATTCCTGATTTATTTGAAGCTTTATGCTGGGGAGTTTTAGGCCAACAAATTAACTTAGCCTTCGCGTACACCTTAAAGAGGCAATTTGTTGAAAAATTTGGCGATTTCATCGAATGGAATGGTAAGCAATTTTGGGTGTTCCCATCGTACGAAAGAATTGCACAGTTAACACCCTCTGACCTTGCAGATATTAAAATGACGGTAAGAAAAAGTGAATATATCATTGGCATTGCGAAATTAATGGCAAGTGGAGAATTATCGAGGGAAAAATTAATGAAGATGAACTTTAAAGATGCTGAAAAAAGCTTAATTAAAATACGAGGAATTGGTCCTTGGACAGCCAATTATGTGCTAATGCGCTGCCTCAGGTTCCGAACCGCCTTTCCAATCGATGATGTGGGTCTTATCAATTCAATCAAAATATTACTGAACATGAATCAAAAGCCGACGAAAGATGAGATTCTAGAATTATCGATATCATGGAAAAACTGGGAATCCTACGCTACCTTTTATCTATGGCGTGTCCTTTACTAAAAAAAGTTTAAGATGAGAACAATTATAAAGAGCATGCTTTGAAACAAATGAATCAAAAACATGCTCTTTTTCAACTATTCTTTGCGAGCTATCTAATCACAGGCTCTATTATAAATGTAAATCTATCCTACAATCCATCAATAATGTTATTATGGTAAACTTTCCACGATTTCCTCGTTGGAAGCCCCATCATGCTTCATGAAAAATTTTCTTGTAAACGCACTAACTGTTAAACTCACTACAATATTAACACCTAATCTGGTATAAAGGAGAACAAAGAAAGAGCGTGTTTTGGAAAAAGATAAATCCAAATACGCTCTTCTTATTTCCAATAATTCAGGTAAGCTATTGCCATTCGCCCTATCTAGAGCGTCTCATCCAACTTCTTAATTTTTGACTGGGAAATTACATATACATTACCTAAAATGTCGATGCTGTCTCCCTTTACACGTACTGCACAATCTTTGTTCGACGCATAAATATTTAGTTCTTCCGATAAGGGAGACAACTCGTCTTGCACCAACTCTATGTTATTTTCAAGATCAAAATGCGAGAGGACGGAAAAATTGTCAAGACCGATTCCATCGTATAAAGAGCTTTTTTCAACTGGATAGCCAAAGTTTTTTGAGCATAACCATTTAGCGGACATATTGATTGCTCCTGCGCTTGCTCCCATCACAACCGCTGTGCTTTTTTTGATTAAATCCGACAATTCATAGTCTAGTAAAAACTCATTTTGTTTCAGCGTATCTCCACCTAACAAAAAAATGGCTGACGCATTTCGAATAAAGGTTTGGGCATCTTCCTTCTGTACGTGATAATTAATTAAATGATAGTCATCGAATAGGATACCTGCTTGGTCAAGCCATGAGCGTTCAGTAGCACCCGCCTCTTCATACAAAAGTGGATTCGAGCTAATCATAGCAAGCGATTTTCTATCAGTTATATCCTCCTGTAACACCCTGCCTAGATTCTCTGGAAAAAAATCATTAAACCACCCTAAATAATAGTGTGTTTTCATGTGTACCTCCGTCATTATTACCTGCTTTTATAAATAAGTTCTGTTTGTAGTACGAAATAAAAGGCTTTTTACTTTTTGCAATTTATATTTCATCGCGATAAATATCAATATCGTATTCTGAGTCGGTGTCATAAGCAAATTTAATAAGTTTTTGATTTATAAAAAGACCGGAAGTTTCAGGAAAAACAAGGATCACTGCTATTTTACATTGTAACTTATATTTCTTTTTAAAGTGATTGATAATGTTTACCTTATTCGTGAAAATATCTATTAGTTCATTTATTTGTAAAGTAGGATCACTTGTTCGTTGATCATCTATTTCGTAAGTCCACGATGAAGTATAACTTTCGTGTTGTGTTTTTCCGATTGTATAGAGTGCACCTTTTGTACGTGTTTCTGTTGGTGTTATTGCTATTTTTTGTGTGAATTCCTCTAGTGGAAAATTATCTCCAAATACACAAAAATAAGACCTTATATTAGTTGTTGGCTTTTCCATTCTTTCTCTCTTCTTGAGGAATTAATTAAACGCCATCATGAATAAAATTTAAAATACAATTACAGTACTCTCTCAACCATGGGCTACTGTTTGTTATTTAGCAATGCTCATGCTCAAACCTGAGCCACTTGTAATTTGCAAAGACACGCGATTAAAGTAACGACTATTTATATAAAAAGTAAACCTTCTAAACTTTGAATGTTTAAAAGGTTTTTTTCATGTTTTGCTATCAATATTTGGAGATAGCCATTTTATATATACCGTGCATGTGCTCGAAGATATTTTTCTACGTCATTATACAACCCTGATTGATTTGCGTATTTAACATAATTTTTTGCTGTACGAAGCCAATCTAATGTAGAAGGCTGAAGTTCATGTAGTGCCCTTACTAAGTCATCGGTAGTAATGGGTCTTTCATTACCTGAAAGTAATATTTCTTCTAGCACATACTCAGTAGCTAATTCCACTACATTTGCTATATCAGCGCCTGAGAAAAATGGCGTTTTGGCTGCTAATACGGCTGTATCAACATTTTCAACAAATCTTCCCTTTAATTTCAAATTAAAAATTTGCTCTCTTGCTTTTTCATCTGGTGGCGCTACAAAGATGAGCCGGTCAAATCTACCAGGTCTTTTTAGAGCGCTATCAACATCCCATGGTGTATTGGTAGCAGCCATCACAAGAACCTCATCATTGTTTGTATCCACACCTTCCATCTCGGTTAGAAACGTATCGATTATGCCACGAACATGGGAGGACGTTTGTGAACGACTCATGCCAATAGTATCTACTTCATCAAAAAACATAATGCTAGGCTTTTGGAAGCGAGCCTTATCGAATATGGCTTTTAAATTCTGTTCACTTACTCCTATATAAGGGTCTAAAATATCTGTGATATGAACGGGATAAAAATTAGCCTTACATTCTCCCGCTGTCGCTTTAGCAATATAGGTTTTCCCACAGCCAGGTGGTCCATAAAGAAGAACGCCACCCCCAACTTTTTTACGGAACTTTGCAAACAATCCCTTGTTATAAAATGGACTAATAATACGTAAGTTGATCGTTTTCTTTAAATCCTCAAGACCAGCAACATCCGCAAAAGTTACTATTTCCTCGATTTTTTTTATAGCCTTTTTAGGTGCATCCCCATCAATCACCCTAAACTTCGGTTCAAGGTTTTTTACTTTTCTATCGTCTAACTGTATGTCAGGAATGTTATCTTGATTATCCAGTTCCACCTCTGCTACTGTGTCTAGACAATGATCTACGATAGCTAATTCAGCCTTATCTTCATCGTCAATTCCAACGGCGCTAGCATCCTTTGGAGAGTGTTGAATTTGTAAACTAGCCTTTGTTAATTCCTGAATGATGTTATTTCGTAGCTCATCGTCCGAGCAAAAAGAAAGACCCAATGAATAAGTTTGAACCGCTTCAAGCCAACGATGCTGATCAGCTAGTTCTTTGCCAAGCCATAAGTAACCTTGTGGATCATTAGCATTTTGATCTACCATTTGTTGTAACCATTTTATTTTATCCATACTTGTAGCCCCTTAATTTTTTTAATCCCTTTACAAGAGGAAGTGATATCCATGTATATAGAGCTAATGCAATATAGCATTTTATAAATAGAACCGCTGCCGTATTAAAATCTAAACCTATTAATGAAAAGTAAATGACCACCCCTATCAGCCAAATACCAGCAGTACCACCTACAACTTCAACGAGGTGATTAGGTATTAATAGCGGGTGTCCTGACAGTTCAAACTCCTCTAATAATTCATACAATTCTTTATCCTCAGGGTTAAGTAGAAAGGCCTGTCTAAAATATTCTTGTGCTTCTTTTTCTTTGTTATGAAAGGCAGCATGGATTCCCAAGTGTAATAGTTTAGATAATTCACTATCACTTGAATTCATATATTGCTCTAATGCAAGGACTCGTTGTTTTTTAGGGCTATTAATCTCCTCTAATATAAAATAGTTACGCAATACAAAACTATTTTCAGGAGCCATCTCACGTGCTTTAGTAATTAATTGCTTTGCTTTTTTTCGATGCCCCATTTTTTTCATTAGAACTGCATAAGCAGCGTGGTTTTCAGCATCATCTGGATTGGCTCGTAATGCTTCTAGAAAAGCTTCCTCAGCCTCCTTCCAACGCTCCTTTTTCATATAAATAAATCCAAGAAAATAGAAAATTATTTCTTCACTATACCCCAAATGCAAGGCTTCCTTTAATTGCAATTCAGCTCTATTGTAATCTCCCATAAGATAATAACTGTAGCCTAAAATAAACCATAGTCGACTGTTTTCAAGGTGATCAGCTATCACCTCATGAATAAGTTCAATCGTTTGTGCATATTTCCCTATTTGAAAATAGTGTTCTATTACTTCAAATGTTGCCCCTTCATAGTTTTCATTCATTTCAATATCTTCACGTTCAATCATTCTGTAGTAAAGCTCCTTTTTAAAGCGCTAATAGGAATGCTATAGCGATAAATTCGATAAATCCAGAAACAATACATGCTAGAAAGCCTGGCATCCATAAGGACTCAGTTTGTCCACCAACAACTAGATGTTCTTTATAGGGCCTATTTAAAAAGGCGAAAAAAATAAAATAGCCCGCCACTGCAATAATTCGTCCAAAAACCTTTATGTAGTCTTCATCAATCGCTAAGATTCCTTGTCCAATGGCATAAACCATGATTAGTTTTCCTATAATTAGTAAACCACTAAGAATCGTTAGTATTCGGATATATTTTTTTTCAAGCTTTAACCACTTAGCATTTTGCATACCTAATACTACAATGGCAAAAATTCCACCAAAAAAAGCGACGAAAAATAAATTGTTTACAACATAACTTCGTGTTCGATCCTCATTTTCGTTTAGTAAACTAGGTTGATAAATATGTTCCATTATTCCTTAGTTGTCTCCTTTTCAATTTTGTTCCTTCCTTATTTAGGGCTCTTCCATTTTCTTAAGCCTTTTACAATGGGAATAGATATAAAATAATAAAGTGTGAAAAAAATAGAAAAGCGAAGAAGGTGATTGACAAAGTTATCATTGGAAATAAGCTTGTCAAGAAGCAGGCAAAGTATAAGCCACATTATGAATACAAATCCAATGCCGCCTATTCGCTCTACTATACGGTAAGGAAGCAAAAGCGGGTGAGTTTTAATTTCCAATTCCTCTAAGTTCGATAAAATTCTTTTATCCTCAGGTTTTATAAGAAAAGCTTGTCGATAATATTCTTTAGCTTCCTTAAATCGATTATTAAAGGCAGCACTCCAGCCCAGATGAATTAACTTTGCAAACTCACTATCCGCTGAATTCATATAAAGAGCTAGTGCAGTATTGTGCTTTTCCTTTTTTGCAGCCATTTCAGTAAGGGTATAGTGGTATAAAACGGCTGTGCTGTTAGGATCTAATGCTAGAGCTTTTTCTACTAATAAACTGCCTTTTTTTCTATGACCTGTCATTTTCATCAAAATTGCATACGCTGAATAAACATATGCATCATTTGGATTATTATGTAATGCTTCCAAAAAAGATTCTTCTGCTTTTTGCCACTGTTCCGTTGCCATATAGATGCCGCCTAAAAAATAGTAAATGACGCCTTTATCATATCCTAGCTGAAATGCTTTAAGAAATGGCTCAAATGCTTCTTCATATTGACCTATGGAATAATGACTGACAGCTAGCATATACCATAATTCCTTATTTTCCATATCTTCAGCCATCCGTTGCTTCACTAAGGAAATAACATTTGTGTATCTTCCAATCGCAAAATAGTGTTCAATAAGAGCCATAGGTGTATTTTCTTTTTCACTGTTCATGCACATAAATTCCTTCCCTAATTAGCTAGGACACTATTTCTAAGAAAACCATCTATAAAGATGGAAATTAAACAATAGATAATCCCTATCCAGTACAGGGATTTTGTTTCCCCCACAAATACTAAATGTTCTTTATAAGGTCTTTTCAAAATCACCAAAAAGATAAAATAACTTACTCCAGCCAGTAACCGATTGATTAGCAAATCCATTTCAGCGGAAAAAGGAAGGAAAACATAAAAGATTATAGTAGCCGTATGGAGAAATACACTGCTTACTATTAGTAGTCTGATGTAATGCTTCTCTAGTTTAAGGGCGTTGGCATTTATAAACCCAACGATCGTAATGGCAAGTAGACCTCCAATAAAGGCAACGATGACTAAATTATGTATGCTAAAGCTTTTTGTCCTTCTTACTTTCTTACCAGTTAAGCTTGGTGTATAAAGTGAATGCAACTAACCATAAGCCTCCTTCTATTTAGTACCTATCCCATTGACATTTCGTATTATACATTTATTTATCAATAATGGAAACTATTTCTTTAAATGTATAAGCAGATCATTTATTGAAATGCTTTCTGTTAAAATTACTGTTTTCATCGTTGAATGTTAGAAACATCTTCATAATCATTAAATGTTCGTGTTTAATCCAAAATGGACGGTCTCCAGTCGATGGAGAAAGCGCATTTCATAGGTTAAAATACGAATATTTTAAATATGTATTTGATTAATAGTTCGTTTTTATACTTTTTTTGCTTTAAACCTTTTTGGTTATACGTATTTTTCCCATTTATTAGTTCCTTTAAAAAAGTAGTGAAATTTAAAAAACATAAAACTCCTAATACTGGTATGACAAACAACGTATAAATAACATAACGTAAACCCCCTTTTTCATTAAGAATTGCCTCACAAAATAATCAAATAAGCGACATCTTTAGCTTAATAAAAAACGGTCCCATACCTTTTCATCCACCCAGAAAAAACCTTCGTGCGAACAAGCTGCTAATAAACATTGTTCATCTTCATAAAACATTAAATCCTCTGGTAATTCTGGCGTAATCCAACCAAAAAGTGAATCGCTATGCTCCTTCAAGAATTGAGCAGTCGTATCATTTAATAGAAAGTAAAAAACAAAGGCTGTATGCTCGCCAAGCGTTGTTGTCTCCCATTCATTTTGAACCTTTCTTTCGATAAGCAGGTTTTCAATAGGTGCTATTAGCTCATCGACAGCGGCTAAGCGTAATTCTTCATTTTCCATCAATTGTCTGTTCTCAACAAAGGCAAAGCGGCTACATCGTTTCGCTAGTATATCAATAAGCTGATAATAGCGTTCCCCCCTTATATTTTCAGTAATCATCATCAATTTTCTGTTTCCTCCTCGTCCATACTCAAGAGATAGCGCATAATTTCCATTAAACGGCCTTGTAAGCCCTATAAAAAAAGAGCTGCTGGTGCAACTCCATGATTTTGAATGAAATATTTTTCCTACCCTTTGCTTGTCATAACGAAATGGATGCAAAAGCATAAAAGCTTATGTTGATTAATTCCTGCATCTATTCATTCCATTGAGAATGTGTAACGCTGTCATCTCATTTGCAATTATCTATCCAGTTCCTAAATTTTAGACCTACAGGTTTTATCGTTTCTTTATTCGTCGCGATGACCTCACAACCTCTATCATCATAAATAAACAAGATAACATTTTTCGTCAAATTAATAAAAAATACATCTGGATAGCTATAGCCTGTACCAAATTTAGGCTTTAAGTGGAAATCTTCATTACAGGCTGCTTGGATAAGTAATACATAGTGAATATCTTGTTTGCGGCACTTTAAGGAAAATTGTGAAATATAAACATCCTCATCATCCAATACATACGGCAAGGTTTGTTGTTTTAAATGGTATTTTAACTCTTTATTTTTTATATAACGATGATAAACCTTTATGCGCTTTTTCTTACTTTCAGCAGGCTTATACTGATAAACATTTGTCACAAGTAAAATCTCATCCGAATACGAAAAAATTTCGTTGAAAACGGCCAAAGCTTGATGGTATACATCATTAAACATGGCTAGATTTAGACGACCATTATTTTTCCATTGATAAAATCCAGTCCCAAATTCAACGTGAATACCAATATCCCATTGCTGAAAAAGGCTAGGTGTTAACGTGAGTCCAGGAAAAGTCTTATTTAAATATTGTTCTACATCTATCGTCATTCACTCAAATCTTCCTTTAATATAATCTAGCATAAAATTGAAAAAAACTAGGTCACATTTTTATACTCATGATAATACATAGAATACAAATCATTTAATGTCACTTTTCCAAATGCAAAATCCACTACATTTCTCTCCACTAAAAAAGATGTAAGCGAACTTAATAAAGCGGCTTCAGAGCTTGGTAAATGAATTAATGTGATTCCATTTGTAAGAGTTTGAAGTTTGATGTTTGGAAACAGCTCATACAACTGTTTTTCAGTAGGATGCTCCATATTTTTTACGCGAATTGTTTTAATATGTGCTTGACTGAAACCTTCTATTATTTCATTGGTATCCACTAGTTTTCCTTCGTTAAACAAGAAAATTCGATCTGCATATTTCTCTAAATTATCGAGTAAATGTGAGGCAATAATAATAACCTTTCCCTCCGCCTTTTTCTCTACTAATATCTTCGAAATAATTTCTACATTATTTGGATCAAGTCCGTTCATCACCTCGTCCATCATCATAATGTCCGTATCCGTCACTATTTGCATAGCAAAGCAAAGGCGCTGGCGCATACCCAGAGAATACGTGCCTGTTTTTTTATTCACATAATGCCCCATATTTAACATTTCAATGGTTTCATCTATAAGTTTTAAATCGGATTGCCACATGGTTGCAAATATTTTTAAATGTTCGCGCCCGCTTAAGTGATTATACAAGTCACTTTGGTCTGGCATCATCGACACAAAACTATGAATTTTTACTTCATTTGATTTATTCGAGTAGCATAGACCATCTTTAAATACTACTTTCCCTTTCATAGGCTTTACATAATTCATCAACACATTCATAAATGTGGATTTTCCTGTTCCATTTGGTGCAACAAGTCCAATCATTTCACCTTGCTCAAATGTCATTGAGATATCATTTAACACTTTATTTTCCGCAAATTGCACAGTAATATTTTGAATGTCAATCACCTGTGTCCCTCCTATTTTATTAGCTTATACCGTCTATTCATAACAATAAGCAGCATGAATAAAATGACGACTACAGCTAAGACTAGTAACAACTGTAATCCTAAATTGAAATCTAAATAATCGTTCATATAATAAAAATTTCGTTGTTTTGATACAATTTGTCCGACTTGAATGTACGAGGTTGGATAAATTTGAATATCCCAAAAGTAGCCAACATATCGGCTGAAATAAAACTTCTCCCCAAAAATAAGGAGTAAGCCGATGGCGACATTCATCATCTCGTTACGGAATAGGATACTGAACAATAATACAACGTTGATGATGACCATAAACCAAGTTAAAAGCAGAATGAGGGTTTGTCCTAAAAACATCCCTAAAGTCATCGGTTCAAATTTACCCTCCTGACGCCAATCGAGATGAGGAGCATACATGGGTGATGGTAAATTGAAATTTCCAAAGCCGGATTGTAAGCCTATAATAATGAACCCAGCAAAAAGTGGTACAAATAATACGAAGCTACCTAGTAGTGCAACGATCATTTTCATCAATAGCTTTTTCCAATCGCTAATAGGAAATCCTTTGATAATAGATGGATGACGGCGATCTTTTGTCACGATATCAATAGCTAAAAGTAGTACACACACAATTAAAATAACAGGTAGTAATCCCTTTAATAAACGCTCTAACGTTTGAAGGGCTGTCCGCTGTTCGAATATGTCCATGGATAATTCATACTTTGCTTCCGCGTAAGTATCATAACGGGCTGCCTGCTCTAAATAAGCATAAAAGGCATCATCTTCTGCATAATCATTATTTTTTATAAAATACTTTGAGTTATAGGAGAATGAATCACTTTTGTATGTAATCGCATTCGTAAAGTAGTACCAATCACGAGTTACCTCGGCATATTTTTTTAGGTCCCCCTCCTCTAATGCTTCTAATCTTGCTTTATCTAGTGGATTAATTTGCCCAAATATCTCAACAGCATAAATGATGGCAGGATGTAGACTATATAAGTTGCGACCTTCCATCGAATTTAAAAACTCTTGCCGTGTTAAATAGCGAGCCTCAATTTCTTCATATTCGACTTGCTCAATCGGATCGTATGCGGGTGCTAATTTAAATACATAAAAAAAGGTTGCAAAAGCAAGCAAAAAATAGATGGCTAAGTTTTTCTTATTCGTAAAAAATTGTTTGAATTCAAATTTGAAATAACTCCACATGCTTATGAGTACCTCCCCTATGCCCTTTTGATTTTCCCTGTTGAGAAAAACGTTTTAATAGTGAACAACATTAAAATAATACAGATAAACAAAATAAGTAAGCCAAGATTCATCGTAATCTCAACAGGCTGTGCTAAATCAACTGGTACGCCTCGTAAAATATCATTGAAGTTCATGAAATTAAAAGGATTATAGGGAAATACACTAATTAGTGATGGAAAAATCATCGGTAAAAAGAACAAAATAAAGTGTATAAATAATGTTAAATACATATTTTTCAGTAACACATTTAATATAATCGACAATAGCATGACGAAAATGGAAATGACGAACATATAGCCAAGGCTCATCGCGATATATTGGATGGAAGAGATTAATACAGCATCTCCTACGTATATGCCTACTGGATCTTGTGGGTTGCCAAGTCCATTTAATACCCACAATGGACTAGCGCAAATAAAAATGAGTAAAAAGCTTGTGATGATGGTGAACAAAGAAATCATACATTTGGATAAAATATAAGAATCAAAACGAACAGGAAAGCCTTGAATTAAACTAGAATGCTCAAAATCATCTAGCAAAATAGAACTTGTTTGGAAGCTAATAAATATGTACCAGCCTGCACCTACGTAACTAAAGAAAAATAATAAGAAAGGTATGTATTGAAATAAGTCAGTTATTTTATCCCTTCCCGCATCATTCATCCATTTAAAATAAAGATAGTCCATCGAATTTTGTAATTTAGAGGGTAATAATTCTGCGATATCATGGTATCCTTCTAATTGGAATGCCTCTTGTCTTAATTCAGCAAGCTGAAGTGACGCCTCATAATACATGGATTGTCTGTCCATCGTTAATGTGGCTATTTGCAATGCAATCTTACTTTTTTGCTTCGTTAAATTTTTAAATATATCGCTGCCATCACCTGTTTCCGAGGCATCCTTCACCTGAAACTTTGATAGTATGGCCTGTGTTGAATAATAATCACCCTTTTTTTCAATAAGCTGATTACCAACGGCTTGCGCCTTTATATAAAACATAAAGCCAAAAACGATCATGACAACAGCTATTAGTGCAACTAAATTTCGTCGATTCGCTCGCTCTATCACTAGACCTACTTTTAATGCTTTTAACACGGTCATCCTCCTAGCTTCTTCAATGTGAAAGTCTTTAGATTACTATGATAATGCTTTGTGGATATTTTTTCAATTTTTTGTATATTAAAGGTTTAGAATATTACGAATAAAAAGACTAACGATTTTGGAGGAATAGCAAAATAATAATAAGATACTATATAATTTAGTTCCTTTTTAATAACTAAACTATTAAACCATTCAAATTTTCATGTTGCGTATTATTAGCTTTCAATTTTGTATAGTCATTATCAATGCACCGCTTTAAAAATAGTTTTTTCGTTACAGGTACATTCATCACGACAAAAGTAAAAGGACTGCTTTTGACAGTCCTTAAATGATCTACTATTAAAATGGCTTGAATGCCTAGTACCACATATATTTCTGGAACCCTATCTTTTCTACAATAGCCACAGCAGGCTTGTTCATAGCCCTACAATGCGAATAGGCCATCCAATTCTTCTTTAAACATTCTTGAACATCATGGTATGCGAGTTTGAGCAGGTTTTTCTTGGTGAAACTCTATTATTTCGATATCTATGCCATGTTTATTAGCAGCAACAAAGCCTGAAATACACGTTCTACAATGTTATTTATCTCCCACCACTAACATTTATAATTTCACCAAGAATATAATTGGAGGCATCAGAAGTGAGGAAGGCAATTACTTCTGCTATTTCCTCAGGGGTTGCAGGCCGTTTAATAGGTACAGTTGAAGTCATACGAAGGTGTTTCTACCATTCCTGGCGCTACCCCATTTACAATAATCCCATAGTCAATTAGCTCTCGTGACATACCAATCGTCATTGTATTTATCGCTCCTTTAGCAGATGCATAATGAATACTTTCTCCCGCTCCTCCAATTCGTGCAGCCGCCGAAGAGATATTGATAATTTTTCCGGATTTTTTAGGAATCATATACTTTAATACAGCTTGGGAACATAAGAGAACACTAGTAACATTTAAGTTGAACGTTTCTTCCAATAGTCTTTCACTTATATCCATAAATGTGCTTTGTTGGATACCTCCTCCAGCGTTATTAACTAAAACATCAATCGCACCAAAGGAGGAAATAGCTTGGTCAACCATTGCATTCACTTCTTCTTTATTCGTAACATCAGCTTGAATGGCCATAGCCTCTCCATCCTTTTCTTGAATACGTTGGACAGCTTCCATGGCTCCATTCACATTTGTATGATAATGAATAATTACTTTAGCGCCTTTAGATGCCATCAGCTCTGCGGTAGCAAGCCCAATACCGGAGCTTGCGCCTGTGATGAGAACAACCTGTCCTAATAAGTTCTGCATAGCTTCTCTCCTAACAAATGTTTACAATAGTTATTCTCCATTTCTATGGTAAACCCTTTTAAAGAAGCTTCGATATACATGTTTAACTATCGCTATTATGTTGGATTGTTGCGGGGATTAAATCCTTGCTTATTCAGTCCATGTCTTGTGAAAAAGATTTTAATTGAAAGGTATCTGAATAGATTTAATTTCAGCTAAAGTTCAAATCTATTAGCTAATCATATAATAAAATGCTTTTCTTAATAAAGAACATGATTAAGTGTAACCAAAAAAATGAATGTACGCTAAAAAGAACGGAAGTCAGTTCCTTTAGCGTGCATTCATTTTACCAATGTGGGTATAAATTTTGGTTACTTATTTTAAAGATTAAACGGCCTGTTCTAACATGGCTTCTAATTCACTTTTGTTAAATTGATACGTTTCATTACAGAAGTGACATTGTGTTTCTGCTTGACCATCTGTTTCAATCATATCTTGGAGTTCTGCGCTTCCTAAGCTAACTAGCACTTTAGTAGAGCGATCTTTTGAGCAAGTACATTGGAATAGTACTTCTTGTGTTTCGAGAATTTTTACATTCCCCTCTCCTACAACCATAGTTAGAATTTCTTCCGGTGTTAGGCCATCACGTACCATTGCTGAAATGGTAGGAATTCTGTCCAAACGCTTTTCAATTTCTTCAATAATTTCTACTGCTGTACCAGGTAATGCTTGAATAATAAAGCCGCCTGCTGCTTGGATTGTATTATCAGGGTTCACGATCACTCCTACCCCCACTGAAGAAGGAATTTGTTCTGACTGTGCTAAATAGTATGTGAAATCTTCCCCTAACTCCCCTGAAATAATAGGTACTTGTCCTACAAAGGGTTGTTGTAGACCAATATCCTTTGAAATCGTTACCATACCATCTGTTCCTACGGCTCTTCTAACATCTAATTTGCCAATACTGTTGAGGGGGAAATGTGTTTGCGGATTCGTAACATATCCTCGTACTTTTCCATTCGCGTTAGCGTCTACAAGGATTGTACCTAAATCGCCTCCACCATTGATTCGAATGGTTAATTTATCTTCATTGTTTAACATAGAACCAAGCATCACGCCGAAAGTCATTGAACGTCCTAACGCTGCTGATGCAGTCGGCCATGTATAGTGACGATGTTGTGCTTCACCTACTGTATCGACTGTCCTTGCTGCTATTATTCGAACCTGTCCGTTATAGGCTAAACCTTTTACTAAATAATCCTTCATTATTATCTCTCTTTTCTTCATTTTATTAAAAGATGAATCTGCATCATACATCATCGCCTTTTTACGCCACAAGCCCAACAATTTGCCCATCGACGATTCAATAATCTAATGATTGTGTTATACATGTCACAAAGACCTCAGTTGCGTATGAGTGCCGTCTGTAAAAATACATGTTGTCATTTCTCTTTTATTGGCATGGGCTTCTGTTTCTACATAGCCAATAAACAGCCTACGTATTGTAAAGCACATAGTGGGAAAAATTCGTTAGTCCAAGAGTCCTTTATTTCACTATGTCTAATATACATCTACGTGTTGAGAGGACAAATTCTATACAAATAGTTCAATTATGAACTATTAGAGGGAATAAAAGTTAGAACATAGCTGCTCTAACTCAAATTACCTAACACTTTTTGAAGTAGAGTAAAAGAAGTAGCTTTCTCCTCCTCACTAAATCCATGAAACATTTTGGTTGTCAGATGATCAAAGATTTCTTCAAAATATTTCTGGACCTCCAGTGCTTTTTTAGTTGCAACCACATACATGACTCGTTTGTCCTGGCTATGTCCCTCTTTTACAAGATAACCAGACTTGACTAAACGGAGAATCATTTCAGTAATCGTTGATTTTTGTTTTTGCATTGTATCACAAATACATTTTATTTGTATGCGTCCCCCATTTTTGTACACAACGTATAACAGCATGAAATGGCTTGGGGCTAAGTCCGTGTAGCCTAATCGTTTTAACTCTTGTTTTAATTCATCTTGTACTGCGGTAGAAATTATGGAGTTAAATAAAATTGCTTCATGTGCTTGTATCTCTGCCATTCATATCACCGCCTTTAGAATAGTTCAATTTTGAAGTTATTTCAACTTATATACTCATTTTTCCACAATGATTTTCGGTAGCCATTTAGTAGCTAGATGTAAGTTATGATTGATAATAGATGTAGAACACTTTAATGGTTATCTGACATCTAGCGTGGTGATTTCGCAGAAAAACCTATATAGGTACAAATTCATGGACGAATTGGATAGTGGTTCTATTAAACTTTTTTTGACGTGTTTATTGGTAGCGAATATGTAAAAAAAACCACCTACTATTTCAGATGTAAGTGGTTGTATGTCAATAAATTATAATTTAACTTTTACTACTGTACCATCCTGTGCTTTGACATCAACTAGCACGATGCCTTTATAATGCTTGAGCTCCTGGACAATGGGCTTGAGTGTTTTTTTGTCTAGTGGCGGCAAAGTAAAGTTCAGTTTTTTTCTTTCAAAGTATTCTTTTGTCCATTTGTTTATATTCCGCTGAAATAATGGTGAAGACAAAATGGAAATAACAATATTTAACATAGCATATGGGATTGGGATGGTAAGCCGAACATCCTTTGTTTTCACTTTGACATGTATCATCAGTCACTAGTCAATGAACACAGAAACGGAATCCCCGTTTGCCGATTTAATATCAACGATTTGGCCATCTAATTCGTTTTCGATGGCTTCCATTATAAGATTAATATCTAGATCTTTCACGTATTTTTCCGATTGAGGAATACTAGCTGCGATACTATGTCCAGCCATTAATACCACCTTGACCAGCTTGATAGGTAAATTGACTGTTACGTTATCATTTTCAGTTGAGACAATACGAACTTTTAAAGTTTTATCTAAATACTTAGCTGGTTTATCTATTAGCTTATTTCCTGCTTCATCTTTCTCTTGCAGTACTTGAATAAGTTCTGAACCTTTTTCTGCATCGATTTTTCCTTCCTGAACCATCGTTAACACTCGTGCAATTTCCTCTTTCATGATCATTTCCTCCTATTCCTCTTTTAAAAGCTTAATGGCTTCTTCCGCTGTGATTTCACCCTTTTCTAGCAGCGTAACAACATTTTTCTCGTCTACTTCATTTTTCTTCTTCTTCTCCACATGTCCGAGAGATGAAATAATATCTGTTAGCTTTCCTCGAACTGTTGGATATGAAATCCCAAGTTCTTTTTCAACATCTTTAATATTCCCTCTACAAGTTAAAAATACTTCCACAAAATGAAGCTGATCCTTTGATAAGGAGGCCAGTTTCGATAATTCAAACTCATTTTCGATTATAGTGTGGCAATGAGAGCACTGCAACTTTGTAATTTTCAATGTTTGACTGCAAACAGGACAATTTGTGATTACTTGATAGGCCATAATGAAATTCCTTTCTTTAGGTTGATTTGATTATATAACAAATAATTTAAAAAATAAATAATTAAGTTTAATTATTTATCCAAAAAAATTAAAAATATTAATATGTAGTTTAAAATAATTAATTTTTACAAAAAACGTTAATATAAAGTGAAGAGACTATATAGAAATGGAGTATGTAGGGGCAATATGGGAAAACAAAAATTCGCCTTCGTTCATCGATTTCAATCCAAGATACTGAAATAGTAGTAGTAAAGTAGGCACTTAACCCAATTTTAAGTGCTTGCCACCGATAGAAGGTTAGAAAGTGACAAGAAAATTTCCCCATATCCAAGGGAAATATATCCCCCATGTACGGCGGATTTGGGCGTAATCCTTTAAATAGAGTGGTTTTCCCAGCATATGAATTGGAAGGATTTCCACCATACAAGTATCCTCGCTAGGTATTATTGTTCAAATTGATTTTTGTATAAAAATAGCAGCATCCATACAAACTGATAAAAACATTTACTTCGTTAACCCCATAAGGAAAAAATGAAGGGAGTATTATTAGATGCCATTTGTCACCGTGTTTGGAGGAAAAACTTTTGAAGTTGAGGAAGGAAAAAAACTAGTGCTAGCACTTGAGGAAAATGGGATAGAAATTTATCATCAATGTGGCGGAAAAGCTAAATGTACCACTTGTAGAGTGGAGGTTTTAGCTGGTGAGTATAAAGATATTTCAAAAGTAGAAAAAACAGCCTTCGCTTTAAAAAATATAGATGAGAATTTATATGACGACTGCTTACGACTATCTTGTCAAATCCGTGTCATTAGTGATATTACTGTTCGCCCCATTCTAACTTCTGAAAATACAAAGGGCAATAGAGGACCAAGACCAGCAGAATAATCCTTAATGTTAAAGAAACGCGGAGGCTAAACCCGCGTTTTTGTTCTTAATATTTATGTTTTAATAGTATTCCAAGGCTAATGATTGTATTTATATGATGGAAATTTTCTTAAAATACACTGCGTACTAATCCACCATCAATACTTAATGCAGAGCCATTGATGGCAGATGACAGTGGACTACATAAAAACGTGACGAAATTAGCAATTTCCTCTGGGCGAATAAGTCGTTGTATAATAGAAGTTGGTCGATTCTCCTTCATAAAGCGCGCTTCAGCTTCTACCATTGTCAAACTTTCATGATATGGAGTCGTTCTATTAGCTGATTTCTACTGACTCCGTACCCCCACCCGAATGGGGATAGGTATTTTCTTGCGATTAAAAATCTGTTTTTATGAAGGAATTTGCTTATATCATCCAATAAGGTCCTATTATATGATACTTTTATAGAGGAATTCCCCTAGTAAATATACGGGGTTAAAAAAATAGGAGTTCAATGATGATGATTGCAAGAGAAACATTAGAAAGAAATCAGATTTCCCTGTATGTATTCGTTTTATTGTTGGCAGGAGGTATAGGGTTATTCGCCCCTGAGATGGGCATCCATTTAGACATTACCATTTCATTTGTCATAGCTATTTTAATGTATAGCATGTTTTCACAAATTCCTTTTACTACATTAAAAGAATCCTTTTCTAACCGTCGTTTTTTGGGAGCTCTGCTAACGGTCAACTATATAGCGGTACCCATTGTTGTTTGGCTACTAACTTTGTTTTTACCAAACCACCCGCCTTTATTACTTGGTGTCTATTTAGTATTACTGACACCTTGTATTGATTATGTCATTGTTTTTACAGCACTTGGTGGTGGTAATGAAAAAGCTATGCTGATTTCCACACCTATTCTTTTCATTACCCAAATGCTATTACTCCCCTTCTATTTGTGGTTATTCATTGGTCATGAAGCATCGGAAATAGTTGAAAAAGGTCCTTTCCTAGAGGCATTTTTAGAGCTGATCGTCATCCCATTAGTCATTGCTATTATTTTTCAACTACTAGCTAAAAAATCAATAATTGGTCAAAAAATTATTCAATTTTCTGCATGGCTACCTGTTCCGTTTATGGCGTTAACATTGTTTGTTGTTGTAGCTTCACAAATTGGAAAACTATCGTCGTCCATTGATTTGATTGTAAAGGTCATTCCAATTTATATTGCCTTTATGCTTATCATGCCATTTATTTCAAAACACATCGGCAAACGTTTCAAACTTGATCTTGCATCTGGTCGAGCTTTAATTTTTAGTGGTTCAACACGCAATTCACTTGTCGTTCTGCCCTTAGCCTTATCTTTACCGGATTCAATTCATACAGTTGTGGTTGCTATTATCGTTACACAAACGATTGTCGAAATTATAGGAGAAATCATGTACATTCGTATTGTGCCTCATTTACTGTTACGCGAACAATAGGCTGATTTGTCATTCATGAAAAAATTTGGTACGATGAATATACAATTATGAGAGGACTGATGGATGAACAATGATGAACTAATCTATATTTTAAGTTGAAATCAATCACTTCAAACTACAAAATATAGGATTAGTCTGTCCATTTTTATCAATCAGTTTATACTTTTTTCGCCATTTTCCTATGGCAAAAAGGTCCTTTATTATTACCTGTAACCGACTAATCCTTCCAATGAAATTGGGGGGATTTTTTTATTCTCTCATAGTTACATCAAAATTCAAAAAAGGAGTGTGGAAAATGAGCGATTTAGACACAATTGTTACACATGTAAATCTCCGTATAAGTCGTTAATATCCATCCTACTTATGCGGAGACATGAACACCAGATGGATATGCCGACTTTGTATATAAGAAAGAAAAACGTGTTGCTATACAAAGGAGGAATTATCATGTCAATGATACAAGTTCAAAATTTAACATTTTCCTATCCAGGTAGCTTTGATCCTATTTTTGAAGGTGTTAACTTTCAATTAGATACGGATTGGAAACTAGGATTTATCGGTAGAAATGGTCGAGGGAAGACAACATTCTTTCATTTATTATTAGGGCATTATGAGTATAGTGGGAAAATTAATGCTTCGGTAGACTTTACTTATTTCCCCTACCCTGTTGCTGATCGAAACAAATTTACGTATGAAATATTTGAGGAGATTTGCCCGCAGGCAGAGGATTGGGAGTATCTTCGCGAAATATCGTATCTACATGTAGATGCGGAGGTTATGTATCGCCCCTTTAATACATTATCGAACGGAGAACAAACGAAGGTATTGCTTGCTGCCCTTTTCTTGACGGAGGGCCAATTTCTATTAATTGATGAGCCGACTAACCATCTAGATACAGATGCGCGAAAAATGGTTGCTAACTATTTGAAGAAGAAAAAAGGATTTATTTTGATTTCGCATGATAGAACGTTTTTAGATGGCTGTGTGGACCATATCCTATCCATTAATCGAGCAAATATTGACGTTCAAAGTGGTAACTATTCTTCATGGAAGTTAAATTTTGATAGACAGCAGGAGCACGAGGAAGCAACAAACCATCGTCTACAAAAGGATATAGAAAGATTAAAACATTCCTCGAAGCGTTCAGCAGGCTGGTCCAACCAAGTCGAGGCTTCCAAAAATGGGACGACGAATTCAGGTTCTAAGCTAGATAAAGGCTTTGTCGGACATAAGGCGGCTAAGATGATGAAGAGAGCGAAGCACATTGAATCAAGACAACAAAAAGCGATTGATGAAAAATCAAAATTGCTAAAAAATGTAGAAAAGACGGAGTCATTAAAATTAGAGCCATTGACGTTTCAGTCAAAGCAACTAATGACGTTGACCGATGTATCTGTTCGATATGATGACCAAATGATTAATCAGCCATTAAGCTTTAAAGTTGAGCAAGGTGATCGTATTGTCCTTGATGGAAAAAATGGAAGCGGAAAAAGTAGTATTTTAAAACTCATTCTTGGAAACGACATACAGCATACGGGCAACATTCATGTAGGCTCGGGTCTCATAATATCCTATGTTCAACAGGATACTTCCCATTTGAAGGGATCGTTATCGGATTTTATTGAAGATAACGGCATTGATGAAACATTGTTTAAATCCATCCTTCGTAAAATGGATTTTGATCGAATCCAATTTGAGAAGGATATTGCTCATTATTCAGGTGGACAAAAGAAAAAACTACTTATTGCCAAAAGTTTATGTGAGAAAGCACATTTATATATTTGGGATGAACCACTTAATTTTATAGATATCTATTCCCGTCTGCAAATTGAAGAGCTCATCCAAAGCTTTAATCCTACAATGGTGTTTGTAGAGCATGACCAGGCATTTCAGCAAACCGTGGCAACCAAAATTATTTCTATGTAGCTAAGTAGGAAACTATAAAAACTGAACGTTTGTAAATCAATAGCTCTCTAAGCGTATCTCCCTAATAAAAAGACAAAATCCCAAGGAAAAGATGATACATATTTTTCCTTGGGATTCTCTATAGCCTTATACTTATTATATTTGCACCAGCTGCAAAGCCTTCTTAACATCGTGAATATCTTTTGTTAAAACACTCTTCACATTCGATCCAAACCATTCCAGTGAGGCATCTATCTCCATGGTTGAATCTACTTCCGCTAGGAATTCTCCATAATCAATGACTCCTTCAAATAATGGAACCATCCCTTCTCTAGACCCTGATGCAGCATAAACATTATGTGGTGCAAAAACATCAAGTTGTGTACGGGAGGCAATATTTTTAAAGTGGAAATGTAAAATATAAGCACGAAGTTGCTCCATAGCGATAATAGGGTTTATCCCTGATTCCCATACATGTAATACGTCAAAATTTACTCGTAGCCTTGGGTGATTCGTTTCTTCGAGTAGCTGCATGGTTGATGGTAAATTATCTGTCAAAGTGTTCGGATGAGTTTCAACAAGTAAATATTGTCCCTTTGACTCAAGATAATCACAGAGCAATTCTAGTCTGAAAGTAAGTTCCTCTCTTTCTTTCTTACTTGTGTCTGAGCTGCCCTTCTTTCCGACAAATGTACGAATCTTATTGGTTCCCCAGCGTTCCGCAAGTGCAGATAACCTCTCCGTTTCAGCCATCATCTCAGAAATAGGAGCATCTAATGGTAAATAATCACTAAGCATGCTCGTTTCCAAACCGAAAGATCTTAACCAATCCGCTCCATAATGAAGGTCATCAGCCAAGTTCTTTGCATGAACACCCCAGAGCTCGATCCCTTGAAAGCCTTGAGCTTTGGCAAAGTCAGCCAATTGATCTATTGAGTGAAGATAGTGGCGAAACGAAATTGTACAAATAGATAGTTTCATAACTGGACCTCTTTCTTATGCTGTAGTGTTAACCATGCTTGAAAACATTCATGTAATCCTTGCTTTATGTTGAACTCAAGAAGATTTTGTTTTGCTAACTTCGCAAAAATATCTTCTGTTACTAGCGGGTCTTGCGTCATCGCAAGTTTCATCACCCGATACTGAATCGTAGTATAGCCATTCACTAAACGCTCAATATCATCACACCATTTATCAAAGCCTTCTTCAGCGCGGCCAAGTGCTTCCCAAAAAAATGCAAACGCATGCTCATATGCATACTTTCTAATCGCTATAACTGGCAATTGTTTTATTGCATCTGGAAGTTTTGATATACTTTCTTTGTCATTCCCAGCAGTATGCTCTTTAATAATTTCAGCAATGGTATCTGTCAATGGATTACAATGAAGCTTGATACATGTATTAAAATAGGCTTCCACCGTCTCGGTAGTTGGAGCAATGATTGTCTCCGAATCAAAGTAATAGCCTCCTCCTACAGATGGCTCTTGGATAGCAGCTAAAATTCTTTCCTTCGGTAATAACCCTTCCCAGCGAAAATCAGGATCATACATGAACCACTCTTCTTCATTTTCTGTCGATTCTAGCATCACATAATGAGGGAATGGACTTTGATGAAATTTATTCTCTCGTTCTGGAAGCTTCGATAAATCTAACATTACCATTACATGTTGCTGGGGAGATTTATGCGCTAATAACCCTAGTAGCTTGTTGATATTTTCTTGTTTGGTTTGTTTTTCGTCATACCATTTGTAAAGCTTGATGCCATAGAGCATTTCATACCATGTTTGAAAGAAATAATGATCTATTTGTTCAGAATGGTATGTGAGCACACCATTATCAAGCACATCGAAATCTGCATCCCATACCCCAAAATAGTAAGGCCTATGATCGACACCCTTTGTCTTCTTAATAACCTCACAAACACAGCTTACAAAACAATGAACTTTTATCATTTTTAGCCTCCGATTAATCTATCTTTTGCTGTTCTTCTAAGAAGCTTGCTAGAGTCCCTACTGTTTTGAAATCTTTCGGAACGAGCCCCTCATCGGGAATGGAAATGCCAAGATCCAATTCTATATGAAGGATGAGTTGAAGAACCATAATTGAATCCATATATAAATCCTCATTTAATCGGGCATCTTCATTAAAAGAAGACAGTGTCTGCAACTCTAATGAATTTTCCATAATATCATAGATGCTCTTAATCAATTGTTGCCGACTCATACAGGGATGCCTCCAAGTTTTTTTCTACTTACTTTTCCATTAGGTAGCTTTTCGATTTCATGAACAAATATGAACTCAATCGGAATTTGATGGGGGGCAAGAAATTTCCGGCACCATTCTCTAAGTTCTATAGTATCGATTGGTTCAGAAGACACATAGAGTGCGCAAACTCGCTCTCCTGATAAACTATCCTGTTTCTTATATACGACGGCTTCTGTTATTCTTGGCTCATCCATTAACACGCTTTCTACTTCTTGCGGATACACATTCAAGCCTGCTACATTAATTGTGTCATCGATTCTTGCAAGAAAAGAAAGAATATTATGTTCTATATAGCCAAGGTCTTTCGTATAAATCGTTTGTGTAGACGTTTCAATGATAATCTCGCTAGGTCTTTGTTTGTCACCAGCTGTCACCTTTACATGAGGTAGAGGATATCCCATCTCTTTTGGATCTTCCACATGAGGGTGAATCGCAACACAGCCAAATTCGGAGCATCCATACTGCTGTAGTACTTGGTTAGATTTTTCTCTTAATGATGTTAACCAGCTATGTGGCATCACAGTTCCTGACGTCATCACACGATCAAATTGTTGATCAATCGGTAATAATCGGCTTAATGTATACAGTAACGCTGGAGCTCCATAGAGTATGTGCTGAGGATGTTCTTTTAGCTTTTTCAATATATATTTAGGATTACTATTCGTAATAATAACCGGCTTTGCTCCTCTTCTTATGCAGGCTAGAACCCCACAAATAAATCCATAAGAATGAGTAACTGGACAAGCAACAACAGAATTTGTCATGGCATCAACAGGTAACGCTTTTACATAACTTTCAATCTCCTCCTCCACTGAGCTCCACGTTCGTTCAATGCACTTCGGAGCTCCTGTTGTACCTGAGCTCATTTGAACCAATACCCCTTCTTGGTTATTGGAATGATTGGATAGTTCAATAAACGTATCAATCGATTGGAACAACAACAGATGACTACCCGCAGTAGAAGCAATCCTTATGGCCCCCTCTTTGGGCGTAGCCGGATGGATTGGGACAACTGATCCTCCATTTTCACGAATGTATAAACAAAGAGTCATATATTGAAAAACATCATCCGTACAAATCGCTATCCTGCGATTGCTACACTCCTTTAGATGAGATAAGCCTTCATATATATCAAATTGTTGTTCAATATTTTCTACTGTATAAAATTGATCGTTAACATAAAACATCATTATTTCCCCTTTTCATCTGCTTGTGCCAACGTATTGTTGACGATATGTCGAAAATTTCCTTCTTCTTGATTTTGCAGTTTCTTTTTTAGTAAAGATTCAACATAAATATGTGTGCTAGTAAACTGAAGCTGTTCATTTCTTGGGCATAAAGATGGAAAGCGGTCAAAGTGCTTCTGTATTCCGTCGTTAACTTGACTCCAAAAGCGTGTTTCTTCGTATCCATAATGCTCTTCTAGCAAATAAGATAGCTCACTTAAATGAAACACGAAGAGTGTATCCATAGCTAACTCTCGTAAACCCTCTACAGAAGACATCCAATAATATTGATCGGCAGGTGCATCTTTAAAGCGTTCATGTATCATTTCAAAATCTGGAACGAGTTTTCTATCGGCAATGAATTCTTCCGTATATTCGATACTGTCATGAAAATCCCGCCATACAATTCGTGTCGGCCACCCATTTTGATGCAATAAAATCATATTTTGCGCATGGGCCTCTACAGCAATTCCGTGAGCAACAAGTAAGTGCCAAACAGGAATAACACTCACTTCAATCAATCGTTTTATCCACGCCTCGGTTCCATATCGGCATAGCCAGTCATCAATAAAAGGACGCCCATCTAACTCCGTCATCATGAGTACCGTAAACGGTACTGCTTTCTCTTCTTCCTTCATGTACAAGCGCACACTTTCTCGCCATATGGTGCCAAACTGACCTTCTAATTTTCTACTATGCATTGTGGCATCCGGTTCAAAAATAATGCCTGCATATTCTTCCAGTACAATAACGCTCTTTTGTAAGTAGGCATCGGATTCAATGACCTGTTTAAGCCATGCAGAAATATGAGGAGCAGCACAAACAGCATGAGAATGTAACCTTCGTAATGAAGAGGTATTCACCATATTCATGGAGCATTTTAATTGTGCCTTTTTTGGATCTGAAGAATTCCATAATGTTCGCACTGATTGAGTTGCCCTATAGTAATCTCCTTTCACATCAAGAGGTATGAAATCTTTTTGTTCTATTAATTCAGCAAGTTCCTGTTTCATGGTACGCCATTGCCATGGGTGAATAGGTAAGAACGTATAGTCCTCAAATGTTCCTTTGAATACTGCAAGCTTGTCAAGAATGGTTTCCCACAGTAAATGCCCTAGCTCTCTTTTCCAAAAATTCGCTTCATCCTCAAGTACAGCGATTCGTACATAGCTTCTTCTCACTGCAACCCATTGAAGAGTAAATGCTTGCTTTCCCTCAGGGCCATAGGCTGCATGGTCGTCAATTGTAAAGCCGGTTCTGGATTTGAAACAAGGATGATAGGGATGTCCTTCCATAATTTCCGATTCTAATTCTTCATAGATTGATTTTCTTCTCGACATGGGCATTTGGAGATGTCGTTCATTCCATTCACAAAGCTTATTCGTTCCATGAAGTTCTTTCAGTAATCGAATTTTGTCTTGACGACTCGTCAGTAACTCATCGACTAGCTCCTCAAGCGTTGCCTCATGTACCGTTTCATCTTCGCTTACTAAAAAAATATGATCTTCCTTTATTCGAATGCGATCAAATGCCATCCTTCTACCTTCACAACGATAGGTGTATTTCTGTCCAATAAGTGTAAAAATTATAGTCCTTTGATCTAGACGTGTTTCTTCATATTTGATTAGTCCTTCAAAGATCATTGCTTCTACAAGCTGCCGCCTTACACGAAGTTCTCCTTGTTTAGCTAAAGGCTGTAGCTGCTGCATACTCTGCCTCCTCAAACTGAATAACAAATGGATTAGGAATTTTAGTATATACGGCTTGTTCCAGTTCGGCCTCCAGTTCATCTACATCATGAAACCTTGTTAATAGGTTTGCTTTGAAGGCAAGCTCCTCTTGATTTAGAATGTTACGAACGAATATTTTTCCAAAACCTGTAAATTCTTTTTCTAATAAGTGCAGTTGATCCATAGACCACTTCAAAAGTTCATTTTCATTAATTAACTGATCTGCTCCAAATCGAGCAATAACAGGGAACAATTGATTCATAAATAAATAATAGGTAAATCTATCATGGATAAGGGCATCTTCGTAAAATAGCTCCTCCGTTTCATGTAAAGATGGTTCTATTGAAAGAAGTACATCTTTATATGCTTTTGATAAGTAATAACCTTGGTTATCGCGGTAATAATATGTAGTTGGATAACCTGAAGAGATGTTTAACAGACTATTTTGTTGATGGGCTTCAAGAGCGATCCCATGCTCATCGTATAATCTTAATAATGGTTCAATAGCATTTGTCCAATAGACTTTAAACCAATCTAAACTGACGCTCTCTAATGACCGGAATTCAGATTGAGCGATTTTCATGATGAGCTGACATAGCTTTGATTTTTCTTCTAGCAGGGGCTCTTGCACAAGCGTAGCGATCATGCAGATTCCTTCATCATGCCCCTTAGGAAATATGTTTGAACGAAAAATAACCTCAAATCCTGATTCCGTCTGATTTGGAAACTCTATAGTCATATACGCAGGGTCATTCATCATTTGAAAGGATGAATGCTTTTGTAAGAAATCTATCTTCTTCATTAATCGAGCCATAGCAATCCCCGCTTTAAGTTCATGAGTTCTATTGACCCTCAATGAATTTGTTATTTTTACGGGAATTGAAAACTTATACATCATTTCTTCCTGGGCGTTGTAAACCGTTCTGATTGAAGAGGTTGCTGTATAATATGCCCCTAGTGCTCCTTCGTATTTTATTAAATCTTCAGCAATCGCCTTTTTGACATACTGTTGCTGTAGAAGCCATTGTGCTTGTAAGGGGTGTACCGGAATGAAACAGACATTCTCTGACTTAACAAATTCAGGCTGTGATTTGATTAAAGATCGAGCAATGTGTTCACTAGCACTTATTTCTAATACGGAGGCCTCGTTCACCATTTTACGGTCGACTCGAAAGTAGTGAAGTTGGAAAGAACCTTGTAACTCTGGAGCAAAACTGGTTTGTTGCCAATCTGCCATCCCTTGTCTACTTTTAGGTGTTGGATGGAGCCAATGACCAAGTAGAAGGGACTGCTCTGCTTCAATAAACGTATCGCTAGCTCGGTGTTGCTTGTCACCTTCAAAACTCTTTTCAATATAATGGGCCATTGTTTGATAGCTCTCAATTATGCGAAGAATGAGTTCGTCAAAATGGGAAGAAAGCTTCAGACAGCCATCCATTTTAGTCGTACAATGTAGTTCCTGAATAAGCGTGATGAGAATCGTTAATTTATCCTCAACAAGCCATTGTTTTTGTTTTGTACAATATTTCAACGATGCACCAAATACCTGTCTTCCAACAAGAGATTTATATTCCACGCCAAATGCAAAACGTATGTTTTGTCTTGGTAACTCAAGCTCTAATATATATGCCTCGGTAATCAGGGCTGATAGTCGTTGTTCCTTAATCCATTCCTCCTTTTTGACCCAATGCCCGCTTCTCACCTCTCGTATATAACAATTCATAAACGCCTGAAACGTTGCATTCTTTGCAATCTGTTTAGCAATCTGCTGCATGAAATAAACCAATCCTTTCACAGAACCTTTTTACTATTAATTGATAATGATTATCACTCACTGTTGAAAAAATAAGTCTCCCTTATTAGAAAGACTGAGAAGTAAAAGTAAATCGAAACAAATGAGGTGTTGTTAACAATTGATAATGATTATCGTTTTCATTAATAATTACATTTTATAGGTAATATGGAAATGACTCAACTGTCTAAAGACCTATATGACAATACAAACCATTGAAATAGGTAAAAGTATAGAAAAAGTTGGCGTTTTCCGCATCACATATTAGAGATTTTTAATATTTAATGGATTAAAAAGCTTAAATATTACAAGAAAACAAGAATAGTTGTTTAATGAAACAAAGGTTCTTATGGTTTGAAAGACGTGCCATTTCACAAACGATGTACCTGTAGAAAAATAAGTATAGAAAAATAGCAAAAACGTTGATACCGCAACATTTCTGCTATTTAAAAATTTATATTAATATTTTTGTCATAATTACATCTATTTGTTCTTCCTCACCCATATAAAAGCTGTGTGCCCCGGTCTGCACAAAGCCTATATTCTTATAAAAGCCTATGGCATTGTCATTTTTATCCCAAACTCCTAACCAGATGCTGCTTTTGTTTTGAGCTTCAGCTAATTCGACTGCCTTGTTGATGAGATATTTGCCAAGACCTCTTCCTTGAAATGGCTGTCGAATATAAATACGTTCAATTTCAAGTGTCTCATCCCCCATTGGTTCAGACTGAGCATCATTGACATTCACCTTTAAGTAACCAGCAATGACATCATTGTTATAGATAAAATAAAATTCTGAAGCTTTATTAGATAATTCTTTTTCCAGCTGATACTCTGTAAATGCTTTCTCCAAGTAAGCGGTCATATTTTCAGGTGAATTATGATCTTTAAAGGTATCATTGAATGTTTCGATACTCACCTCTTGGAGTTTTTTTAAATCACCTATGCTACATTTTGATAATTTGATTGACATTGATTACACTCCTTCAGAACTCTTTATGTATTTTATATTGCAAATGCAATAAAAAGAATATATATTGAATGTAACTTATTTTTGTTGTATATGCAATAAAAAGTGGAGGGAGGTAATAAAAGTGAAATATGTTTTTTATGTCTTAGGCATTTTCATTTTAACACTGGGCATTTCTTTAACTATTCAATCTAATCTAGGCACTTCCCCCTTCGATGCCCTTTTAGTGGGTTTATCTAAAAATATAGGGCTGACTGTAGGTAGCTGGGAAATTATTATAGCTATTATTTTAATAGTTGGTAATTCTATGTTAACCAAGCAAAGGCCCGAATTCTTGGGCTTGATGACAGCCTTTATTACGGGAATTGGAATTGATATGTGGTTATTTGTGTTACACAATTGGATAACGCCTGTAGCTTGGTATAGTCAAGTTGTTAGTTTTGGTGTAGGTTTAATGGTGATTGGGTTAGGGACTGCCACCTATTTACATACGAATTTTGCACCGATACCTGTTGATCGATTAACCTTAATAATTAAAGAGCTCACGAAAAGGAGCATCTTTTTTGCAAGAACCACTATTTATCTCCTGTTTTTAGCGCTGGCGTTACTATGGAAAGGCCCAATTGGCTTTGGAACAATCATAACGGTTTGTTTGGGAGGGCTCATCCTCCATTTCTTTATGCCTATTACTGGCAGAATACTAGATAACCTCCTACAGCACTCTAATACCACTCTAAATGATCAAAATGAAGAGATTGAAAGCTAGTATAAACCCAAATATTCTGTTTCTTGCTTAGAATGGGGTGATGTCATTTCCCCCTTTCTTCTATAAAGATAAAAATCCTGCTACGAACAGGATTTTTAAATGAAGTCTATCATGTAACATTATTTTCTTGAAAAAACTTTTTCTTCTCCTCTTCTGTAAATTCTTCTAGGTTTTGATAGATATAGCGTGGATTACGATCCTTATCAATCACAACAGATCGTACACCTTCATAGAAATCCTTATGTCTTAAAAAGTTTCTTGCCAACATGAAATCTGTATTCAAACATTCCTCTACTGTTTTTTCACGAGCGTCAATAAGCTGCTGTAACGTAATTTTTAAAGAGGAAGGTGATTTCGACAAAAGCAAGTTCTTCGTGTCACGGGCAAATTCGCTTGGGTCATGGTTTAAGGATTGTATGATTTCCTCGACTGTATTTCTTGAAAAATGATGGTTTATTACTGTTTGAACCTTCTCAAGTTCACTGTTCGTGGATGGATTACTAGAATATTTCTTAATTAGTTGGTGTAAGGTTGCGTTTATATTGTTAGAATGCCAATCTGTCTGTATAACGCTTTGAAGGAAATCAAATAGCTTATCGCTCGTCATATAATGATCTGCTCCGTTCGCAAAAAGGACATCTGCTGCTTTAATAATGGACGCAGTTAATGCCAGATAGTAACCAATAAATCCTGGCGCTTTGTTTAAGAAATAGCCCGCGCCAACGTCTGGAAAAAAGCCAATATCCATTTCCGGCATCGCCCATTTTGTACGCTCTGTAACGATTCGGTGGCTTGCTCCATAGGTTAATCCGACTCCACCACCCATGACTATGCCATCAAGGCAAGCAATAATTGGTTTAGAATAATGATAGATTTCTAAATCCACTTTATACTCTACTTCAAAAAAGTTTTCAGCTACTTTAAATGCTTCTTGACTGGATTGTGCTTGATAAAGTGTTTTAATGTCACCTCCAGCGCAAAACCCCTTCTCCCCTGCCCCTTGTAGTACAATAAGACAGATTTGATCATTCGCTTCCCATTCTTTTAATTTTTCTCTAATGAGGTTAAGCATGTTAGTGGAAAGAGAATTTAAAGCTTTAGGACGATTCAACGTAATGAAGGCTGCTCCTCCATCTTCCACCGAAAATAAAACTTCGTTTGCCATGTTGGCCCCCTCCTTTAACAGTGTTTAAAGTGTGGCTGTCTTTTTTCAATAAATGCCTGCACACCTTCTTTGGCATCATTTGTTAAAAATAACTCAGCAAAACGCGTTCGTTCAAGTTCAAGTCCTTTTTGTAAGTTATCCTTCGTGCTTTGAATCACACATTCAATTGTACGAGAGACACATATCATACTTTTACCCGCAACAAAGGACTGTGCAACAGCTTTAGCCGTCGTCAAAAGTTCCTCAGGTTCTGTTACGAGTTGAATAATACCTAGCTGTAATGCCTCGTCTGCACTCAGTTGTTTACTTGTTAAAATTAATTGGAGCGCTGTTGCTTGATTCGTCATTCTGCTAAGTCGTTGAGTCCCCCCGAATGTTGGGAGTAGCCCAAGCTTTAATTCTGGTAAGCCGAGAATGGCTTGATTCGAAGCAATTCGGAAATGACATCCTAACGCTAGTTCAAGCCCTCCTCCAAGAGCCGGTCCATTAATGGCAGCAATAACTGGTTTTTTCATGGCTTCTACTTCATCGCATAGCGCTTGCCCTGCTTGAGCCATTTGCAATGCTTTTTCCTGTTGGCCAAAGGCTGAAACAAACTCCTTTATATCAGCCCCAGCGACAAAAAATCGGCCAGTGCCTGTAATAATAATGGCACTTGTGTCTTCATCCTCTGCTAGCTCTTGGAAAATGAGACGTAGGTTTTCAATAGTGGCTGATGACAAAGTGTTTGCAGGTGGATGATTTAAATGAATAATTGAAATAGAATCCTCTTTACTAACGTTGACAAATGTATCGATCATGCTGCTCCTCCTAACTAATCATTTTTGGGTTGTCAATGAATGTTCTCGCAAGTGCCCGTTTTTTCATAAAGAGATTTTGCTGTAGCGGAATATTTAATTGTCGAATGTTATTTAGCAAGCTTACTCGTTTTTGTTCATTGCTTTCAGCGGCCGTAATGATAGTAATCGCACTTTCTTCTATTTTGCGGTAACCATCCTGGCATAATATGTCAGTCATTAATTGTTTTGTTTGGACATGTGCAGTTTTTTTCGACCTGAGCCAGGCTGATTCCATGACATACGTTTCCATGGCCATATCCGCCAACAAACGCATAAATTCTTGCTCCTGTTCGAGTTGAATTTGTGCATTTGCAATGACATGAATAGCTAGTTGCATTAAATGCTTGGAGAGAAGGATGTAATGGTGATTTTTTTCTAATGGTTGAGCGTGAATAAAATCACCCTCTATTGCAGTTGTTTGTACATATTTTTTCCACAGCATTTTAGCCATTGTAAGGCGATTGATTTCATTTGTACCCTCGAAAATACGGTTAATTCTTGCGTCTCGATACAAACGTTCCACTTCATAATCTTGCATATAGCCATATCCACCATGTATTTGAACAGCTTCATCAGCTATTCTTCCAAGTGCTTCGGAACAATGTACTTTATGAAGTGCGCATTCCAGAGCAAATTCAGATATTTTCTGAACTATCGTTTCATTGCTTGCTGATGCAATAGCCTCATCAACTTTCCCAGCCGTTCGGTATGCACCGCTTTCTGCTCCATAAATCAGAACGGCCATGTCAGCAAGCTTTTCCTGAATCAATGTAAAGTCAACGATAGGTCGTTCAAATTGTTTCCGTCCCTTCCCATAATTCACGGCTATTTGAAATGCTTGTTTGGCCGTTCCTATATTAGAAAAGGCAAGCTTTAGACGTGCCATATTCAAAATGTTCATAGCGACTATATGTCCTTTGCCAACCTCTCCAAGAACACAATTGATTGGCACAATAACATCCTCTAAAATGAGCGTGGCCGTTGAAGAGCCTTTAATGCCCATCTTCTCTTCTTCCTGACCCACGGATACCCCTTTAATGGAACGTTCGACAATCAACGCAGTCATCCCCCTATTCGTCTGGGCAAATACAACGAAGACGTCTGCTAGCTGAGCATTGGTAATCCATTGCTTTTCTCCATTTACTAGCCATGCTTTCCCGTCTTCTGTTAATCTAGCATTCGTTTTGGGGCGCAGTGCATCAGAACCCGCTTCGGACTCTGTAAGGGCGTAAGCTCCAATCCATTCTCCAGAAGCCAACTTTGGTAAGTATTTCAGCTTTTGCTCCTCATTTCCAAAATAGATATAGGGTAATGTGCCCACCCCTGCATGAATATTGTAGGAGACACTAAAAGAACCCCCAAAACCCATTTTTTCTGCTACCAGACCAGAAATTTTTTTATTGAGCTCAAGTCCTCCATAAGCTTCGGGTATTTCAATGGCCAGTAATCCAAGATCACCTGCTTTTTGGAACAATTGTCGGGTGATCTCATATTGTTGCTGTTCAATGGATGAGATATTCGGTGAGACATCCTGTTTAATGAAGAGCTCAGCAGTTTTTGCAATGAGCTCTTCTTCATCGTGGAAATCCTCAGGTGTAAAGATCGTCATGTTGTTTTTTAGTCGATCCATATAAGCCCTCCTTGAAAGAAAGTGGAGAAAAGCCATTTACCTCTCCTACTTTATTTCCTCCTTCGGTAAGATGGTTTTTGCTAATTCACTATCTAAATCCTCGAATTTATAATAGGAAATCGTTTCATACAATTCGCTTCTTGTTTGCATATCCTCAATTGCTTCTTGTTGTGTTCCAGTATTTTTTATTAATTCAAATACGCGCTCGTATGCTTTTGCTGCAATTCTCATAGATGTAACGGGATAAATGACCATCGAGTAACCCATTTTTTCAAATTCCTTAGCGGTATAATAAGGAGTTTGACCGAATTCAGTCATATTGGCTAATAAGGGGGCATCTAACTCATTGGCAAATTGTTTAAACTCTTTTTCAGTTTGTAATGCCTCTGGAAAAATAACATCTGCACCAGCAGTAACATATGCTTTGGCTCTTAGTATAGCCTGCTCTAAGCCTTCAACAGACCTTGCATCCGTGCGAGCAACAATCATTAATGTAGGGGCTATTTGTTTAATCATTTTTATTTTTTGAATCATTTCCTCCTTTGGAACAAGAGTTTTGCCATTTAAATGTCCACACTTTTTAGGAAGATTTTGGTCCTCTAGCTGTACGGCAGCAACCCCTGCCTCTAGCATTTCACGAGCAGTACGGGCAACATTTAATACGCCACCAAAGCCCGTATCAATGTCCACTAGCATCGGTAAATTTGTAGCCCGAATAATATCACTAGCACGCTGGGCTATCTCATTTGAATAAATCATCCCTAAGTCTGGTAAACCTCTACTCGCTGTATAAGCGGCACCAGAAAGATATAATGCCTCAAAGCCAACTTTTTTAGCCATCAAACCAGCCATTGCATCATGTACCCCTGGTATTTGCAAAATAGCTGAACGAGCGATATGAGCTTTAAATTGTTCAGCTAATTGTTTTTGTGTCTTTGCTTCTTGGACAATCCATGTCATTTTTAAATACCTCCTCTTTATTGCGTTCGGAATCCATCTAAATTAAATAAATAGATTAACAAATTCATGAACAGCAATTTGTTCAAGCAGCTCTTTATTTACACAAACATCGTTTATTTTATTGAGTTGTTTTTGAGCATAATGCGTACGAAGGTTTTGCTGGAATTTATCAATAATCTGAGGGAATGCTTCCTTACGGCGGAAACGATGTCCTAAAGGATATTCACACTCAATTAGCTCAGTTGATGTACCATCTTTGTAATAAACTTGAACAGCGTTCGCAATGGATCGTTTATCAGGGTCTAAATAGTCGATTGTATATTGGCCTTTTTCCACAACAACCATTTTATTACGCAAGTCATCGATTCGTGGATCTGCCGCCACCTCATCTTCATAGTGATTTGCGGTAATGTCACCATAAATAAGACCAATCGCTGTAATATATTGAAGGCAGTGATCTCGATCTGCAGGATTGTGAAGAGGCCCTTCTTTATCGATAATTCGCATGGCTGATTCATGTGTTGTAATTTCTATGCGGTCAATATCAGCTAGGCGATTTTTTACTTCAGCATGCAAATGAACGGCACATTCTGCAGCCGTTTGAGCATGAAACTCTGCAGGATATGAAACTTTAAAGAGGACATTTTCCATAACATAAGATGCAAGTGGTCTCGCAAGCTTTAATTCTTGCTTATGAAAGAGCACATCTTGGAATCCCCAGCCTGGTGCAGATAATGCAGTTGCATAGCCCATTTCCCCTTTCACAGCCATCATTGCTAGTTGTACGGCCCTGCTTGTAGCATCGCCAGCAGCCCATGATTTTCTTGATCCCGTATTAGGAGCATGTCGATAGGTTCTTAAACTTGAATTATCAATCCAAGCATTTGATAAAGCATTGACAATCTCTTGATGAGTGCCCCCTAAAGCCTTTGTAACAACAGCTGTTGTCGCTATTTTGACAAATAAAACGTGATCTAAGCCAACACGATTTAAGCTATTTTCGAGTGCAAGTATTCCTTGTATTTCATGGGCTTGAATCATCATTTCTAAAACATCTTTCATTTGGAGAGGCTCTTGCCCTTCTGCAACTCGTACACGACTCAAATAATCAGCTACAGCTAAAATACCACCAAGATTATCAGAAGGATGCCCCCATTCTGCCGCCAACCATGTATCGTTATAATCCAACCAACGGATCATACAACCGATATTAAAGGCACCTTTAACTGGATCAAGGACATAGGATGTTCCTGGAATACGAGTACCATTTGGAACGACTGTACCTGGTACTACAGGACCTAGAAGTTTTGTACATTCAGGATATTGTAAAGCTAAAATGCCACAACCTAACGTATCCAATAAAACATATCGAGCCGTTTCGTAAGCTTCTTCGCTCGTAATCTTTGTGTTTAATACGTAATCCGCAATATCAATAAGAAGCTGGTCTGTCATCGTTTTTTCATTCGTTTTAATCATCTATATCTTCCTTTCAAGGTATGAATTTGATATACTGTATGCTGATGGGCATTGGTCAGAATGTCCATCAGCTCTATGGCGAGTTGTTAAAACTTGATTATACCGACAATTCTTCAAGGTTATGACGCTCGCCTATATAATGAACACGAGGTCTAAATAATCGATTATTGTCATGTTGTTCGATCACATGTGCACATAAACCGATCGTTCGAGAGCCAAAGAAAATAGGCGTATATAATTCAATTGGTAAGCCCAGCATGTAGTACACGGGCGCAGCATAATAATCTAAATTTGGATACAAGCCTTTTTCCTCCACCATCACTTTTTCACCGGCTTCGCACATG
The DNA here is from genome assembly GCF_049943995.1 of Lysinibacillus sp. VIII_CA. Taxonomy (NCBI): domain Bacteria; kingdom Bacillati; phylum Bacillota; class Bacilli; order Caryophanales; family Bacillaceae; genus Lysinibacillus; species Lysinibacillus sp. VIII_CA. The sequence continues at coordinate 114,423 of NZ_JBNFXM010000006.1, read as the reverse complement.
TGATATAAGCAGTCATCCCCTTGCTCCAAGCATAGTTTATACAAAGCTTCTTTCATGATCTGCGCTCTTGGGTCCATTTTTTTCATATAGACACGATGGCCAAAGCCCATTATTTTATCTTTATTTTTGAGCTTGTTTTTCAGCATCGCTTCAAAGCCCTCCACAGTCTTAGCTTCAAGCAGCATATACATGACTGCCTCGTTCGCCCCACCATGCAAATTTCCTTTCAATGATGCGACAGCACCAGTTAGAGCACCATACAGATCGGATTGTGTGGAGGCAATAACACGAGCAGCAAAGGTCGAATTCGGCATTTCATGTTCACTATATAAAACAAGTGATTGGTCAAAAATTCCCTCTTCTAATGGTGTTGGTTTTCTTCCAGTAATCATGTAATAAAAATTAGCACTATAAGAAAGCTGACTATCCGGTTCTACAACATCTTGACCATTTAATACACGGTAGCTATTCGCAACGATGTTGGGCATTCCACCTAAAAGTCGATATGCTCGTGTTACATTCATTTCAGTCGAACGATCATGGATGTGCTGATCATACCCTGCTAACGCTGAAATTCCAGTTCGAAGGCCGTCCATCGCATGTGTCCCATTTGGTAATAAGTTGAAAATTTGAAAAAGCTCTTGTGGAACGTGATAGTTTTCTTTCAATTTATCCTGTACGTCAGCTTGTTGCTCAGTAGTTGGTAGGTTTCCGTGCAATAATAAATGGACAATATCTAAATAGGCGTATCGCTGAGATAGTTCAATCAAATCATAGCCACGTATAACAATTTGACTGCCTACTACGTCTAAGAAAGACAGTTTTGTTTCCGCAGCAATAACTCCATCAAGACCTGGTGAATACGTTAACTCCATAGATTACAACCCCTTTGTTTAATCATTCTTGTAAGCGTTACCATTCAAACTCGAAAGAACAACAAAAAAACAACTTCTATCCTTTAGAAGTTGTTAATCTACAAAAGTATGACAGAACAAAAAACAGTGAACTTACATCCATTCACAATCATCATACAGTAGCTAACACCTCCCTATCCTCGTAGGTCAATTGATGCTTATTTAGTGGCAGGTCTCCTGACTTATCATCAACATTCCTATAACACCTTCCCGTCTTGAAGAACAAAACAGTGGTCTCGTTATGGAACTCCTACATACAGTTGCGGGACAGTGTTGGACTCACACCAACTTCCCTTTTAATCAAATGGAATCAAACCCATTTGAACCACCAAAATTTAGCATATTCAATTTGTCTTTTTACCTTAACATAGAGGTTTCCAAACAATCAATATAGGTAAAATTCAGAAAAGACTGATTATAAAAAGCTATTTTTCATTTTTGACGAACTATTCTGCATATTTAAGCATTATTTCGCTCAAAAAAAGATTGTTAATCAATCCCAATGGAGCTATATTTATGAAGCCTGCTTTAAAAAAGCGATTTGTTTTGCATTACGATGAAACGAGGAGTGACGGGATGGGCTATATAACTGAATTAAGAAAGCTTATCGGTAATAGACCAATTATAAGCGTTGGTTCGACAGTTCTTGTTGTTAATGATGATAAGAAAATACTCTTTCAACATCGTTCAGATACGTTGGATTGGGGATTACCTGGCGGTTCAATGGAAATAAACGAAACATTAGAGCAGGTTGCTGCTCGTGAACTTTATGAGGAAACTGGTCTCGTGGCTAAAGAGTTTGAGTTTATCGGTGTTTTTTCAGGACCTGATTATTACTACTGTTATCCGAATGGCGATGAAATCTATACAGTCATTCACCTTTATAGAGCTAAACATGTAAGGGGTGTATTGGAAATGAAGGATGGTGAGAGCTTAAGCCTCACTTATTTCAGTAAGGAAGAACTTCCGAATAATATGGAACAGAGGACGGTCGCTCTCTTAAACAACCTAGAGGGCAAAATATGGGGGTTCGAAAGCTCCTTTACGAAGCTTTCCAAATAACAATGTAAGAATTTTAATAAGGACTTTCTTCGCAAAGACATTTCAGATCATTCCAAACTAGTATTCTTGTGAATTCTTTCGCGAGGGTGACTGGGCAAAATCGCGTTGTATAGCTCAAGTGATGCGGAATGCTTAAATGGTTCACCTTTCATGATTTCCTCTACTAGCTGACCATTTTGCATGACGAGGATGCGATCTGAAATAAAGCGTGTAGCCTGTAAGTCATGAGAAATGAAAATGTATGCAAGTTGCAAATCCTTTTGTAGTGTCTGTAGTAATTGAATGATTTGTTTTCGCAAAATCATATCTAAACTACTAATGGCTTCATCTAAAACAATTAATTTTGGATGTAAGGCAAGCGCTCTTGCAATGTTTACCCGCTGTTGTTGCCCACCGCTAAGCTGGGAAGGATGCTTTTCGGCAATAGATTTTTCTAACTCTACATGATTAAGTAATTCCTTTACCTTATAGTGTCTCTCAGCTGAGCTATAATGCTCGAAATTTAGGTACGGTTCCTCTAAAATTTGAAAAATAGTGTGCTTTGGATTTAATGAATGATAGCTATTTTGAAAGACTGCTTGTAAATCTCTCCGTATCATTTTTTTCTGTTGGCTAGTGGCATCATAAAGATTAACCCCTTGAAATAGAACCTCACCGGCTGTTGGCCTTTCCATTCCTAATATAATTCGGCCCAATGTGCTTTTTCCTGAGCCACTTTGTCCAACAATCCCTAAGCATTCCCCCTCCTGAAGTGAAAATGATACTTTCTGTAATACAGGAGCATCCTGTCTTCGCTTGAATATGAACGGTCTATGTGCATAGTTCTTCTCAATATTTCTCACTTCTAGTAGCTTCAATTTTTTCACCTCTAAAACATCATTCGGGATTGTAATAGTTTCTTTGTATAAGGATGCTGTGGTGCATCAAAAAAATCATAGACATTTGCTTGTTCAATTAGTTCCCCTTTATACATCACGGCTACATCATCAGCTAGTTCAGCAATAACGCCTAAATCATGCGTCACAAGAAGTATGGCTGCCTGTGTTTCCAGGCGAATCCGATCAAATAATGTCAATACCTGTTTTTGGTTGACTGTATCAAGAGCTGTCGTTGGCTCATCAGCTATGTATACCGAGGCTTGAATTGCCAGTGACAAAGCAATCATTACACGCTGTAGCATTCCCCCACTTAATTGGAATGGATAATAGTGTAAAAGTTTCTCGGGATTAGGTAAATTAACTTTTGACATGCTTTCCATAGCAATTTGTCTAATTTCATTTTTAGTTATAACAAAATGAGCCTTTAATGATTCACGAAAATGACTTTCAATGGTTTGCACACGGTCAAAGGCAGTCGAAGGATTTTGCATAATAATAGATAGATGTCTTCCACGATAAGCTCTCATTTGAGCAGCATTTATCTTCAATAAATCTTGTTGATGGTAGAATATGTGCCCTTTGATAATCTGCGCTCTAGACGGTAAGGCTTGCATGATAGCTTGGCAAAGCATGGTTTTCCCACTACCGCTTTCGCCAATAATCCCCAAAACGCGGCCTTGATAGGCTGTCAGATGAATGGCGTTTAAAATATTTTGTTCTCCAATTTTGACCGATAAGTCTTTCACTTCTAAAACTTTTTTCATAACTTCCCCTTTACTGGTCAGGCGTCTTTAAACTACTTGCCAAAACATTACATACTAGGACAACTAGAACGATAGTAAGCCCAGGATATAGCATTAATTCGGGATGTTGGCGGATATATTGCTTCCCTTCATTTACCATCATTCCCCACTCAGGAGTGGGAGCCTGCACGCCAAGCCCTATAAAGGAAAAGCCTGCAATCTCTAAAATAACCTTTCCCATATCTAATGCAACAATCGTTACAATAGGAGGCCAAACATGAGGGAGATAGTGACGAATAATTAATTTCACACCTGTAGTACCGCTTATTCTTGCCGCTAGAATAAAATCCTTTTCATTCATGCCGATAAATAAACTTCGAATTAGTCTTGAATAATAAATAAGCTGTGTCAAAATAAGTGCGATTAACACATTTTTTAAGCTTGGCCCTAATACACCTAAAAGCCCAAATGCTAGTACAAGTGTTGGAAAAGCTAATAAAATATCGCATATCCGAATAAATAGCGCATCTATTATACCTCTTTTTAAAGAGACCCATGCGCCCAACAGGATCGCTACTACAATAGCAACTATTTGTATGACGAGCGCCGCACCTAAAGAATACCGAATCCCTAAAAGCAATCGTGAGAAGACACATCTTCCTAATTGGTCTGTTCCTAATGGATAGTCCCATGAAGGTGCTAAAAATTTCTTAGAAATATCGACTGCTAAAGGGTCATGAGGCATCATGATTGGGGCAAACAGTCCTAGTAAACCAATGATGATTAGTATAGTGAGACTCATAAATCTTCTCATATGTATACGTTCTAAGTTCACTTTACTCTCTCCTATTCTTCATCATCAGATGAGGATCCAATAAACGATGCAATACATCTGTGCCTAGATTGGCGAGCACATAGATGACAGCGATCACCAACACATAGCATTGTACAACGGGGTAATCACGATTCGTTATGGATTCTATTAAATATCTACCGAGTCCAGGCCAACTAAATACTTGCTCTACAATGACAGCCCCACCTAGCAAATTTCCGAGTGTCATCCCTAACAAAGTTGATATCGGTATGGCAGCATTCCTCCCCACGTGTCGGATGAGAATGACCGATTTTTTTAAGCCTCTAAGCTGTGCATATTTTACATAGGGCTGCTCGTATTCTTCAATGATGGCAGAGCGGATAAACTGTGAGAACAATCCGATTGTAGGTAAAGCTAATGTGAAAGCTGGTAAAACTAAATGTGCTCCTGAACCTTTTCCATTCGTCGGAAAAATCCCAAGTTTTAAACTGAATAGATAAAGTAGGATAAACCCTAACCAAAATGTTGGAATGGAAACACTTAGGACTGTAAATAATCGAATGATTTTATCGATAAAGGAATGCTTATATAATGCGCTCACAACCCCTAATGGAATACTAAAGGTTAAAATAAGGATAAATGCTACTAAAGCTAATTCGATGGTAGCGGGTAGCTTAGCAAATAGCTCATCACCAACGGGTAATTTACTAACAAAAGATGTCCCAAAGTCTAGCTGTAAAACGCCTTTTACCCATAGCAGATATTGCATGATAAAAGGCTTATCTGTCCCTAATTCTTCTCGTAAAGTTTGTATAGCCTCTGGTGTTGGGGCTATTCTTGCAAGTCGAAGAATGACCTCTGCTGGTTCTACTGGTACGAAACGAATAAACACAAAGGTCAGAATAGATACGCCTACTAATACAAATGGAAGTGTGAGAATTCTTTTTACACAAAACATCCAAGTCGATTCGTACATGTCGTCACTTCCTATTTCATCCGATGATAAAAAGAGAGTTGTCCTGGTTCGACACACTCTCTCTTTCATACTTAGTTTTCTTTATCCATTTGTGCATATGGAATGTCATACTCAGAAGCACGTGGTGCAAAATCCTTCATATATGGTTGATAAATAACTTGATTCGTTTCATACGATATTGGATAGAACAATGCTTGTTTGTGGAACATTGTTAAAATATCCGTGTATAGCTGCACGCGTTCTTCTTCATCGGTCCCGACTAATAATTGATGTATGTTAGTATCGATTTCTTGAGTATTTGGTAAGCCTAATTTTGCTTCATAAACACCACTAGCATTTGGTGTAGCTGATTCATTTGCAAAGCTATGTGGATCAGTCGGCGGTCCATTAGTTCGCCAGAAGTTAATATCAACCTGATCATCCATTAATTTTTGCAGACCGACCATCACATCGGCGCCTTCAATATTTAACTGTACGCCTATTTTCGCTAGCTCGCCCTGCATTAACTCTGCCATAGGTTTTTGAATGGCATCAGTAGCAATATAGATTAAATCTAATGTAAGGGGTTGACCATTTTTTGAACGAATTTTTTCACCCTTCTGTAGCGTCCATCCAGCTTCATCTAGCAATTTCTGTGCTTTTTCAGGATTATATATAATGGGGGCTAAATCAATATTGGCATATGGAATTGCTTCCCAAAATAGCGTGTTAGCCACTTTTTCTGTACCATGTGTAATGCTTTCTACCATTTGTTCCTTATTGATAGCATATTGCATCGCTTGTCGAACCTTTAGCTCAGCTAACGGTCCAGATTGTGTATTGAACAGTAATGCTTTCGTAGACAATGGCTCAGATGTAGCTGTTTTATATTTGCCACTATCTCTTAAATACGTATAGTTATCTAAACTAATAACCCCTCGCCCATAAATGACATCTAATTCTTCATTTTCAAAGGCTAACGAAATGGATTCCGAATTTGGGATGATTTTAACCTTTATTTTATCTACGAGAGGCTTTTCTCCCCAATAATGTTCATTACGGCTAAATAAAGCATATTCGTCTTTTTTATAGTCGGTTAAAACCCATGGCCCTGTGCCAATAGCTGATTGAATGGAATCATTTGTCTTATCGCCGTCTGGGAAGCCATTATCCCCTAAAAAACGGAATGGTCTGACAAAGGCTAATTCGTTTAACACAGGGTAATACGGTTCGTCTAATTGCAAACGTATTGTTGATTCATCTACTTTGACGACCTCTTTTATATGGTTGACCATGCCCATCCAAGAATGCATGTCACGATTCGCTAATACCGCATCAAAATTGCGAATCACATTATCAGCATTAAAGGCAGTCCCATCCGAATAGTTAACATCCTTGCGTAAATGGAACGTATAAGCAGTTTTATCCTCTGAGATGACCCAGCTTTCTGCTAGCTTTGGCGTAATTGTCCCATCATCGTTATACGCCACTAAAGATTCATAAACCATTGCTTGAGCAGTCATCTGATTTGGTAAATATGTATGGGGGTTTAATGGGCCTACATCTAATGGCCAACCAATCGTAATCATTTTTTCATCTGTCTGTTCAGTTGATGCTGAGTTTCCTTTGTCTTTTTCCGTGCTTGTACAACCTGCAAGAAAACTGAAGGTCAAAACAAGCATGTAAGGCAGTAAATACTTCGTCCATCTCATTTTTTATCTCCTATCTCTATTCCCTGTTCATATCTACAAATTGAATAGAAAGAAGGCATAAAAAAACCTTATTCTACAAGAATAAGGACAGATAAACCTACAATACGTAAGCTACCATCCATCTCCCTATCTTTCGTAGATCATCAATGAATCTTCTTACAAGCAGGCATTCTGGCTTATGAATCATCATTTTGCTTCACCTTCCCAAGAAAAAACTCAGTGGTCATCGAAACAAAACTCCTCATTTACAGCTGCGGGACAGCATGGGATTTACACCCATTTTCCTTTTAATCGAACGAAAAATAATTTCATTCAAACTTGTAATGCAATATTTGAAATTAGTAATAAACATAACATGCTCAAATGTTCACGTCAATTTTATTTTCTGAATATAATAAACAGATACAAAAAGACCAGGCAGATAACCTGATCTTTGCTTAACTCCTTTTATCTCTCGTTATCTCGATATAGATTCTTTCACCTCCTGACGCAATAGTTTGGTAGCAGCCACCATATTAGCTAAAGCCGCTATTGTTTCTGGCTCTTTCCTTGTTTTTAAGCCACAGTCCGGATTAATCCAAAATTGATGTTTGTCTAAAACTTGTAAACTATCTCTCATGATGGCTAACATTTCTCCCTCACTCGGCACACGTGGACTATGAATATCGTATACACCTAATCCAATCCCTTTTGTATAAGGATGCACTTGAAGTGAAGAAATAAGCTCTCCATGGCTTCGTGATGTTTCAATAGAAATCACATCAGCATCTAGCGCACTAATGGGTTCTATGAAATCGTTAAATTCGCAGTAACACATATGTGTATGAATTTGTGTTGTATCTTTTACACTCGAGGTAGCAAGTTTGAAGGCATTGATTGCCCAGTCTAGGTAAGCCCCCCAATTTTCTTTACGAAGAGGTAGCCCTTCTCTTAGTGCTGGCTCATCCACTTGAATAATGGAGATACCTGCCGTTTCTAGTGCTTTCACTTCCTTACAAAGTGCTAAAGCAATTTGATAGGCCACATCTTTCCGAGAAATATCATCACGTACAAAGGACCAATTTAAAATGGTCACTGGCCCTGTCAGCATCCCTTTGACAAAGCGCTTCGTTAAGCTTTGGGCATACGCTGACTCTTTCACGGTAATGGATGAAGTCCATTCAACATCTCCATAAATAATCGGAGGCTTCACACAGCGAGAACCATACGAAACCACCCATGCTTTTTCAGTAAAGGCAAAGCCCGTCAGTTTTTCACCGAAATACTCGACCATGTCTGTCCGTTCAAATTCTCCATGAACCAGTACATCTATATCCATATCCTCCTGCAAGTGAATCCAGCGCTTTGTTTCCAGTTCAATAAATGCTTCATAGTCTGTATTCGATATTTGTTTCTTTCGCCAAGCATTCCGATTTCTCTTCACCTCATCAGATTGAGGAAAGCTACCGATTGTTGTTGTAGGGAATAGTGGTAAGGCTAACGCCTGCTGCTGTAATTTTTGACGTTGACTAAAATCACTATGTCGCTCAAAATCCTTTGTGGAGACGGATTGAACGGCTTGCTGGATCATCTTATTTTGACGAATCGGATGATTTTTTAGTGCTTCAATGGCTTTCATACTTTCTGAGAAATTATGACGTCGAGTTCCGTTTTGACCCTTTCTATATTTAGTTAGCTCAGTAATCTCTTCGATTTTTTCATCGGCAAACGCCAGTGCTTGTTTGAGAACAGGGTCCAACTTCTTTTCAAATGAAGTAGATATTGGTACATGTTGCAGGTTACTTGAAGGTTGAATCCACAATTCCTTAGCATCACTTAGTTTTTCAATTGCTTGAATCATGGCATTCGCTTCCGCTAGGTTTGAACGCCATATATCACGACCATTGACCACCCCAATGGCTAAAACTTTATCTGGAGGGAAACCATATTGTCGAAGTGACTCCATATTCCCTTTATAGCCATGTACAAAATCTAAGCCAAATCCTTGTACAGGCAGTGTAATTAATGTTTCATAGGAGCATAATGCTTCAAAGTATGTTTGTAGCATTAGTTTTGCTGCTGGAACTGTCATCATCAATTGAGCATAGATTTCTTGAACTAGCTTCAGTTCTGCTGAGTCAAGTGTCGTCACTAAAGAAGGCTCCTCTATTTGAATCCATTCGGCACCTGCATCTACTAATTCTTGAATAATCTGGGCATAGAGAGGTATTAAGGCTAATAAGTATTCGACCTGCGTTAATTTATTGTAGCCCTTAGTGAGCTTATAAAATGTATAGGGGCCAATAAGTGTCGGCTTCGCCATAATACCGAACGCTTCCTTTGCCTCTAAAAAGTCGGCTAATACCTTATTTTCTGTTAGCTGCAACGGTTGTCCTTCATACTCAGGAACAATGTAGTGATAGTTGGTATTAAACCATTTGGTCATTTCACTAGCTACTGCTGAATGATTTCCTCTCGCTACACTGTAGTAGGTATGTAAATCTACCCTTCCACCTTGCCAGTTAAAGCGCTTCGGTACTAAGCCGAACATTAAGGCAGTATCCAACATTCTATCGTACAATGTGAAATCTCCTACTGTCACCACATCTATGCCGAGTTGTAGCTGCTTTTCAATTCTTGATAAACGAATACTTTTTAGTGTAGCCTGAAAATCCTCTTCCGTTAGTTCTTGACGCCAAAATGCTTCTAATGCCTTCTTCCATTCGCGATCATCTCCGATATATGGGTAGCCAATGAGTGTACTAGTATAAGTCATCTTTCATCTCCCTTTCATCAAAAAAATTACTTCTAGCTTGCTCTACAAATTTGGTTATCCACATGCTAGTTTCGTTGCCCTATATGAAAACCAGTGGGATTCACTTTGCAATATTAGCATGATAAAAAGCCATTCTCCTTTTTGGAAAATGGCTGCATAGTAAAATTATTAATACAAAAACAATACGAAAAAAAAGAACTTCCGTATACATCATCTGTTTTTGCACAGTGCCTATTGGTCACTATTCACCACCTATTTCCACGTAGGTATTTGGTGTGTACTAGAAATTGGCAGGTCTCCTGGCTTCTCATCAACACGTCTCACAGCCTTCCCAGTTTCCCAGTGGCATTTGTGATTTGCTCCGAATTACAGTTGCGGGACAGCGTCGGATTTGCACCGACTTCCCTTTTAAGCCAAACTTTCATCTGGCACCATTTCTTACACTATATTCAGTTATACCCCTACTATACCATATATTTCAGAATAGTAGAAATTGTTTTTATATAAAAATTTATCTATTTACTTTGTTTTTAATTGTCAACAACTTGACCCTTACCCTTAGTGATAATGCCTTAATGATGTTTGTTGGCTTTAAGACTACTATTTCTTCTATTCGCTACCCCAAAAAATCAGATAACTAACAATGTAAAGCAGCAAAGAATTTTTCTAGACTTTTACACAATCAGGAAGTCTTAGTAAAAGTTGTTTACAAACAACTTAAAAAATGATATACTTACAAAGTAAAAAATTCTTAAGGAGGTCGAATGAAATGTTCGTTATCGCTAAATTAATGTCATTGGTAGTTACAACTTCAGTAAAAATGAAAATCACACATTCGACCAGATCGGAATGGATCGCTTAAGTTTTTTGTAATTAAGTATACCCATACCGCAGGGAGAAGTGTGCCCCTGCGGTATTTTTGTGTCTTTTTTCACCGTAGAGGAGTCTCTCTGCGGTTTTTTTCATTCCTCATGGTAATTTAAGGAGGTGATAATAAATGATGTTAAACATTTTTGCTCTTACGATAACTATTACAAAACGTGAGATTTCTATTGAAAAAGCACTTCAACATGAAAATGCGAAAAAAATCTTTGAAGAGAACAGAAGAAAAGTAGAAAATTATATTCGTATTCGTCAATATTAATGTTGTAATTTCAAAAAACAGGAAAGGTGGGAATAGAAATGATTTATATGATCAAAAGACGATATGCAGTTTTATGGCTGGAGAAAGACACAACCACCAGATGAAGTAATATTTTATAATCCCTGTAAAGCTAACCCGTTCTAATCTAGGACGGGTTGCTTCAGGAGATATTTTGCACTTTTCAAGCGATTTTTTACACATACCACTTGTTGTATTTTAGAAAATACGGCATTACAATGTTCGAAAAATTCTAATTCTACAAAGCGTAATTCCTCGATACTAAAATTGAATGTGGCAATTTAGCCTAATTCAATTATTCTACTCCATTAGCCATCCATGTAACAAAAAACAGCGCTTCTCAGCAAAATCCATGGATTAGGACAACCACTTAATCCTTTAACTGATAGAAAACCTGTTTAATTTTGCCTCAGTGCCAAGTATGGCAGTATTAAGCTCATTTCCTCGGCTATCTTGTCCCCTTCTGAAATAGAGACTGCGTAAAAAATTCTTGCTGTTCACGCGAGCAATCACCTGACTGCGACTTCTCGGCAAATTGCAGCATTGCGCTAAGCAGCTAATCCAATCAGCAATTTCTTGATGTGGAAGTAATTCTTTGTCAATCATTGTATCCACGATATTGACCAACCGCTCATCATCCTCATCACTAAAAATATGTATTCCATTATGGAGCATGCTAGATATAGCGACAAGCACCTCACGTAGCATTGCAACGCTGCTCTCCTCGCACTGCACCAGCTCAACAAAAACATCTGCACCGTGAGACGCGCTGTGAGCCCAGCCTCCTACTGAAAGGTAACCCCGCAGATCCTTCTCCTCCTTGTAATAACGGAGCATGTCTCGCATTAATTGCTCAATTTCTTCTTGAGTTAAAAATGGATTCTGTCTGTGGCGTTGTATAATCAAAGCGATAGGCAAGGCAGAAAACGTCCTTGTAAAAACTGACTGATCCTCCTCACTGCCAATTTTATAGAACAAATGGTTCTCATCCGTCAGAACAGTTAAGAGACTACGCAACTCCTCTTCACTGAACCTATTCTCTTCCTTAATCCACATATAAAACATCGGATAAATCAAGTTATCCCGCAATTCTGGCTGAGGATCACCGATATATTGAAGTAACAAAGGTAAGAAATCTTGATGCTGCTCACCTTCGCCTAACTGATACGCATTCTCCTCAATTCTTTGTAAATCCTCCATAAGTTTAAACCTTATGTCGCTCATTTTCCCATCTCCTTTAACATGAATATAATCTCTTCTATTACAATATCAGGCTCATCATGATGTATATAATGTCCACTACGACTAGCAATCCGGAACTTACTAGACGTTGACAGCCATTGGAATTCTGCTTGTAGACTTTGTTCAATTCCTAATATTTCTTGTGAGGGCCATCCACCTTCATTTTCATTAGTATCGGGTAAACCTCTTGTAATAATTGAGAGAGGGATATCACTTTGGTTTGAATAATCAACGATTTGCTTATAACTCTGTATTTTATCAATTTTCTCACTATTTAACATAGGGTTCTCGAAATATTCCCTATTTCCTGCAAGTAGATTTTCTGGTAGAACCTTTTCATAGGCAAGTTCTTTATATTCCGGTGCAGCGTCAACCAAAACCATACCACAGATGTCCAGCGGATAAAGACTGGTATACAATCTGGCGACCAATCCACCAAAGGAATGGCCTACTAATATATAAGGCTTCTCCACATCAAGCGCTTGTACCAATTCGGAGAGCTCCTCAACAAGATCACAGCAAGTTCGCGTAACAGCTACGTCTTGACTCCTGCCAATACCCGCCCTGTCATAGGACAAGGTTGACGTTTCTTCCGATATTCGATCTTGGACCTTTTTCCATGTTTCATGGCTATCGCCTAACCCGGCAATAAAGATTACGCTGGGTGTATTTTTACGATATTTATTGAACCGTATACGCCTATTATAGAAATTGATTATCTTTTTATGTCGTATCGTCATTTTAATCACCTAATTAAATTATAAGCTTTACATTATTATTTCTACAATATAAAAAAGGTCCGTTTATGCAACTAAGGGGTAATTTTCCAAAGCCCTTCATTGCCGTTAAGTGCTTAGAAAAAGTGGATAGTATTGTTTATAAAAATGGTTATTGGATTCGTTAAATATGTTAGCGCTTATATTCGGGCTGTTCTAAAATAATTGGATTTGGATTGCTAAGTACCCATTGCACTGCTAACTCGCATAGTCTCGCAGGCTCCTTATCTCCATCACCTTTGTAAAGTTCTTTCGCTAAAGTGATAGATTCCTGAAGTGCAGCGGGATGTAATGGTGTACCTAAGCTAATGTAATGGTTCAAACTTTTGAGCATTTTACGAAAATCATTATCCCAGTTGATGCCGCCATTATGTAAAATTTCGTATGAGACTTTACCAGTAATACGAATAACCTCTCCTTGTACAGTTTGGGCATGTCCTTGCGAAGGAATTAGTAAATCCCAAAGTTCATTATGTTGTGCCTGCCAGCCCTTTGTACATACTGTTATTTTAGACTTACCATCATGCGTTTTTCGCTTCTCTACAGGTGAAACATCAAATAGCTCATAAAGACGGGAAAGTGCCTCATCCGTTTCTTTCAAATATTCTTTATTAAAACCTTCTCTATGAAATTCAAAGTCTTTTCCAATTCGCTTAATAGAATTTTTCATTTCCGGCGTTACAGCTATACCTGCGCTCAAAAAAATCTCAGAAATTTCCACTAGATCAACAATATTTATATTTCTGCATACTGCTAAAGCTTTGTCCAAAGGCGTCTCATTCAACATATTTACCGCTCTTATATTTGCTCCTTTAGAAACCAATGTGCGCACCGCATTTGGTTTAAAAAAAGCAGCCGCAGCAAATAAAGGTGTTTCATTTTGATAATCCAAGGCTTCTATATCCGCATCTAACTCAAGAAGCAATTCAATATTCCCCCGCCAATTTATTGCCTGATTATGTAAAGCTGTTCTTTTGTAATTGTCTCTCGCATTTATATTTGCTCCCTGTTCCGCCAGCCAGCGAACCAATTCATCCGGTACATCGAAAAAGCTTAAGGCTGTTGTTTTACTATAACCGCCATATGCATCTAGCTCGCATTTGGTAAATACCGCTTGTAATGCCGCAATATCACCTGCTTCAATTAGTTCACTAAAATTTTTCGGTAACGTTTTTCTCTTCCTCGCCATATGTATTTTCCTCCTCACATTAGATTTTTGAATACAATTCATCACGTCATTTACTAACTATATACCATTCTATATTTTACCATGTTTTAATTTCTTTTTTGGCATGGAGGAGGGATTGGTTGTGTCAACTATCCATAATACTAAAAAAGGCTGTTCAATCACTGAACGTTTTGAACAGCACTCTTCTTATTCACTTTGCCATTTCAGTTTTACATCCTCCTCTAAACAACCGAGTTGATTGAAATGGTTGGCAATAATATTAAAATACATATTTTCATCTGTGTTTATATCGACTTTACGAAGCACATCATTAGCGATATGTGCGGCATCCTTTCCTAATGCAAAGATTGTGTTGAAGGCACGCACACGTATATTTTGGTCTAAATCAAACATAGCAGATAACAGCTCATCAGCCGGTATAGGCTCACTAAAATGAGCATATGGATCTTCATAAGTAGCACAATAAATCCGCTCTCTTGCCTCCTCAAAAGTATCACCTAGTAATACTCCTCCAGCAAAAATCCCATTATCCGATTGCGAAATATTAGCCATATTAATCTCTACAAAATGCGTATCTTTTACAATATAATGTTTATCATCTAGGTTTAGTGCAATAACATAATCATCCCACGTAGCGACTCCTCCTGGTTCAATATAAACTGCAGGACGATACAAGTATTTTGCTGTCACATCTTTGAAGAAAATCGTACATTCAGCATAAGGGCTACCAAAGCTAGATAAAACTCGTAAGGCATATCTACCTTCAAACTTTATTAGTTCGTCATACACGTAATAGCCTTCAAGATCACCCTCTATATGGGCATCATGAAAAACTAATTGGACCATTGACTCGACTGTAAACCCGTTACTCATATCTAATAAAAGCATAAAATTATTTCCTTGTTGCTCAGCATTCAAAATTTCTCCATCGTGCAATGATTGTGAAAAAACAGTTTTTGCAGACGAATGAAAGCTTTCCACAATTGCTTCACGCTCTTCATAAATAGCATTACTCTTAGTTATGAACTGCTCAATTGTCACATTGCACCACTCTTGAAACTCTTTCATTAAAGTATCATTTCCAAATAGAGTTCGTTCAATCATTCCGGATTGAAACTTTTGTGGTAAGACATCTATATACGCAGTTAAATACTCGTATAAATGATCTTCAAATTCGCCATCGAACTCCTCTTCAAATGGATATGTTTGTGCTGCGTTGAATACTTCCTGACGTTCACGTGTTAAGAAAAACATCATCCCACTCCTTTTAGCTGTAATGCCTGTTATTTAAAGTATATGAACGATAAAAAAATGTAGTTTTAAAGTGTCTAATATACAGGTTTCTATGCTGAGTACACACTCAGCATACTCTTGAAAAGTACTTATAGTAGACCTGTTTATGTATTGCATAAATAGCTGTTTAAAGAATATTTCATTGAATTCAAAATTTGGTTTTGGAAATTTATCTAAAATGAATATGTAGTGAATTTAGTACTATTTCTTAAAACATTATTTATTTTTGCCACAAGCCATCACGGCAGCTATTGAAATAATCACGCCCATACCCATTAAAAAAATAACATCTCCTCATTTCAAAAAAACAGCCCACCAAACCAAATAATACCAAATTTTCAGCCATTTAAAAGCTCGTAGTTGTATGTAATTTTATTTCTATACCCAGCTCTATATTTAAGAAAGTTTCTACACAAGTACTTCTTTAAGCATAAGACCCATTTTAATTATTTTCTCCATATAGTTTGATAAGGGTTATATAACACTGTAGCGAATAGCTAATTACTTTTATAATCATCTATAAAGCTAACCCGTTCTAATTTAGGACAGGTTGCTTCAGGAGATATTTTGCACTTTTCAAGCGATTTTTTACACATACAACTTGATGTAGTTAATGCGGCATTACAATGTTAGGGAAATTCTAATTCTATAAACGTCATTCCTCGATTTATCTTTTCATGTTGCATCGTAGACGACCGTGTAGAGACAGGGGAAATGCCAATCCAACCCTCTACCCTATTGTCTTCTTCTGCAACAAAACGCAATGTTGCATGTTGCCTTTCATCCCTTACCTGTTCACTTGGCACAATTATTTTAAAGGTTGCCAACCCTGTTTCGATTCCTTCTTTATCAATCTGTAATTCCTCTTTCAATCCTTCTTTTCCATTTTACGAATAATGAGTGTGTCCATCCTAATTCCCTCCTTATTATTTTAAAAGGACTGCTAGCTTTCGCTAACAGTCAGAATCATTAACAACATGAATTTGATGGACCGGCAAGATTTATTCCACATACACCGGTTTCAGGTAACTCCAATTCCACACGTTTTGAAGCTTCTTCATCATCTGATAAAAAAGCTGTTATGGAACGAACTTGTTCGTAGCCTGTTGCCATTAAAAAAGTTGGTGCACGTCCATAGCTTTTAGCTCCGACTATATAGAAGTCCTTTTCTGGTTGGCGTAGAATTTCTTCTCCATGTGCTCTTACTGTGCCACAACTATGCACATTTGGATCAATTAATGGTGCTAAGGAATGCGCACTTTCAGTTGCTGAATCAATGGAAAGCCGTAATTCACTGTTAATTGAAAGGTCTGGTCTACTTCCTGCATTGACAATAAGCTCTTCAAATCCTGTTAATACTTTTTGTTCTCCGTTCATTGCACCAACAATATGGATGTTCTCAACTTTCTTCACCTGTGAGATATAGAAAGGTGTTATTACTTCAATCTTACCTGTATCCACTAATTCATGAATGCGAATACCAAGTGTGCCACGGGCTGCTAATGCATCTTTTTCTTCGCCACCATAGGCTTCTTCTACAGACTTTTTACGCATAATCCACACTAGCTTGGTTGCAGGATTCTCTGTTTGTAATTCCGCAAGCGCCAATAATGTATTAATAGCTGAATGACCACCTCCAATAACTGCAATCTTCTTATTGGCATATCTCTTAGTATTCGTAGCAATGTCTGGGATACCATATTCAATGTGATTGGCTAATGCCTTTTCACTTTGTAGCCATACACCTGTAGAATTTGCTGGGTTGGGATTTCCCCATGTACCCGTTGCATCAATAACTGCTCTCGCCTCAATCATACGGATGTCATTCTCTTGTTCAATATAAATAGTAAAGGGCTGTTCAACTCGATTTTTTGTCTTCATCTTATCATTCAACTGTCGTGAAATCCCTACTACTTTTGCGTTCAACTGAATGTTCGGCTTCATTTGTACTAGCTCAGAAAAAGGCTTTAAATAAAGATCAATTAATTCATGTCCTGTCGGTAACGTATCTAAATTAGGTGATACCCATCCGGAGTCATCTAATAAAGCTTTAGCCGCTTTATTAATATTATATCGCCATGGTGAAAATAGTGTAACATGCCCCCAGGTACGAATATTGTGTGCTATTTCACGCCCAGCCTCAAGTAAAATAAATGCTTGCTTTTGTTCCACTAAATGAGCAGCTGCAGCTAATCCAATAGGACCTGCGCCAATTATGACAATCGGTAAATTCTTGTTGGATTTATTAACACTCTTCTGTACTTCAATATCCTTTGTAGTAGTACAACAAGAGCCATTTTGGTTGATTATATTTAGTGTTTTCATTATTACCTTCTCCTCTTTTTCTTTATATAAGCATTCTCTTATATATAATATATTTTTTACGTCTAGCAGTTAGCTAGACGTTTAAACTTTGCATGTGTAATTAACACATTTCACATATCGTTTATCAATTTCTTTTACAGCACTTTTAAATTGCAACCATGTCGAAGCGCCGTAACAATCCAAGGCTTCTTCAAAAAAAATCAAAAGCGAACTCTTTGGCCTGACTCAATGTGTGCTCTCTACTATTCATAATAACTATTAAATAAGCGATAAAATAGTCTAGAGTTCATACGCTAGCATGATTCACTGTCATTTTTAATCCTCCATTCAATTACAGCTCATCAGCTACAAATTGCTCAATGCGTTTGCCGATTGCATCACGTACATTTTGGAATACAGTCCATTTCTCTTCATCTGTTCCTGTCGCTTTCGCTGGATCTTCAAATCCCCAATGCTCACGACGTACGTGCGGTGGAGTCATTGGGCATTTATCAGCGGCATCACCGCATAACGTAACAACTAATGTGGCATTGTTTAATGTCTCAAAATCAATTAAATCTGATGTGTGATCCGAAATATCAACCCCTACCTCTGCCATCGCTTTAATGGCCTTCGGATTTGCGCCATGTGCTTCGATCCCAGCACTTTCTACAGTCCAATTAGTAGGGAGTAATTTTTTTGCCCATCCTTCAGCCATTTGACTTCGGCATGAGTTCCCCGTACATAAGAAATAAAGTGTATTTGTCATAAAAATTGCTCCTTACAATTCAACGGTTTTAAAGTATTTTTTCTGCCAACGTAAGGCAACCCATACAAGTCCGATGAGAACAGGTACTTCTACAAGTGGACCAATAACAGCAGCAAATGCCACGCCACTGTGAAGGCCAAACACGCCAACTGCCACGGCGATCGCTAGCTCGAAGTTGTTACTTGCAGCTGTAAAAGAAAGAGCTGCTGTGACAGGATAAGAAGCACCTGCTTTACGAGAAGAGAAGAATGACACAGCAAACATCACCACAAAGTAAATAAATAATGGAATAGCAATTCGCACTACATCAAGTGGCAGTTCTACTAATTGCTCACCCTTTAAAGCAAACATCATCATAATCGTAAATAACAGTGCAATTAAAGTAAGTGGTGAAATCTTTGGCAAGAACTTTTCTTCATACCACTGTTTCCCTTTTGTTTTAATCCCTATCCATCGTGTGAGGAACCCTGCAGCAAACGGGATACCTAAGTAAATAAGTACACTCTTAGTAATCTCCCACATAGAAATGGATACATGGAAATTCTCTAAACCAAACCAACCAGGCAATACATTTAAGAAAAAATAAGCAAAAATAGAATATGTCACGATTTGAAAGATGGAGTTAAAAGCAACGAGTCCAGCGACGTATTCCCGGTCTCCACGGGCTAAATCGTTCCATACAATGACCATTGCTATACAGCGAGCTAAGCCAATCATAATGAGTCCAGCCATATATTCAGGATAATCATGCAGGAAGATGATGGCTAAAAAGAACATTAAGAACGGTCCGAGTAACCAGTTTTGAAAAAGGGATAGCAAAAGCACCTTCCAATCCTTAAACACGCGCCACATTTCTTCATATTTTACTTTCGCTAATGGTGGATACATCATAACAATTAACCCTATTGCAATCGGTATGGACGTTGTACCAATAGACATGGCCTCTAATGCTTCGCCGATATTGGGCATGGTGATACTTAATACGACACCGATACCCATTGCAACGAATATCCAAAGGGTAAGGTAACGATCTAGAAAAGAAAGCTGTTTGGTTAAAGATTCATTACGCATGATCAGTCCCTCCTATATGGCAACAATCTGTGCCACAGTTGCACCCGTTTAAAGGTTGAATTTGTTCTAAAATCCCCTTCATCAATGGCGTTTGATCCTCTACTAAACGGTAATGTTTCCAAGTCCCTACTTTTCGTTCCGTAATAATGCCTGCCTCCTTTAATTTTCGTAGATGCTGACTAACGGCTGGTTGTGATATTCCTAACACCTCCACAAAATCACATACACATACCTCCCCATTTTTCATGCATGCAAGTAATTTAATGCGATTCAAATCTGCTGCTGCTTTTAATTGTTTTTCAATTAGTGTATTTTCCATGTATCTGCACTCCTTATATAACTATTTACTTATATATTATTTTAAATAAAATCACCTAACCAATTCAGGTGAATAAATTTTTATATAACTATACACTTATATTATGTACACTGATTGGAAATTGCAATAAAAATTTTTATAGATATTAAAAATTATTGTTTTGTTTAACCATTATTCCATTACTGTCTGACCAAAGTACATATTCATCCTGAAACGAAACCTATAGATACCTGTTTTTTTGGTGCGAATACACAAGGCTATTCCATTTTTTCGGAGTTATTTCTAATGGAAAATCTTCTATAAGTAAGAAGGTTAAGCATCCACCGTCAGAACTCTTTTATTAAAATATGAACTAAGTAAATATTAATATTCGAATTTTAGTTAATAATTTTCTTTTTCCTAACCGTTTTTTCAAACCATCCAAATGCAACTTCTGCCTCAATATATTCATTGTCTGGTGCAACTAAAAAAATGACAAATGATTCACCCGATGGGAAAATATATTTTCCATCTTCATCACTAACTAAAGTACTTTGCGGGGGTACTATTCGCTTAAACGCATTGATTCCATTCTTAGGTAGTCCATTAACAAGTTCAGCAAATTTGATGTTCACCTCCGGCTTTGGAAGTGGAGAAATGGCTGTGTTTGAAGGTGTCACATTTTTCGAAACCATTGGATTTCCAGGTGGAATTGCGTTAAACCAGATTTCAGCTACAAAAGGTTGATTTGAGTGATTCGTTATGGTAAACGCATTGACAAATAGATCTACATTTGAATGATGGGGGTTACTTAAACTACCCCAAGCATTTTTTCCTTGTCCGAAACAAATCGCTTCAGTTTGTCCTACAAAATATCTCCCCTGTAATGATTGATATAATGGATTAGGTATATTAACAGCCTTAATCATTCGATCATGATTCATCATAAGAACAACACTCCTTTCTACAATTTATGTAAATTAATATAAAATGTGCAGATAAAGATTTTTCTGAAACAAAAATGTTGAACAGACGAATAATTAGCTTCATTATATTTTTTCATGAAAAAATATAACTCTAGAATTAAATATCTATTTAAAATTATTCATGAATACAAAAATGAATAGTGAACTTTGTATGTAAACACACCCCTCACTTCCAACTTATGAATAAGTTATGGAGAGGAGTTGATAAAAAATTGAGTGAGAATAAAACTAGAAAAAATGCTACTAATAATGAAATAGATCAATTTTATAAAGCTGTAGATGATTTCAATGAGGCAGCGAGTGCTTTTTTCCGTATACCCATTTTTTTTAGCCACCAAAACCTATTTACTCTGGGACCATCGCAACCACCATTATCACAAGAGCAGCGATTCATTATTCGCATGTTTAATGAAATAAAAGAGGTGCTTCTTTTCCCTAGAACACTACCAAATACAGACCAGTATCCTAACACCACTTTAGAAAATGTCCGTAGAATTGTAAACTCTAGTTACGGAACTATAGCTGCCCTTTTAAAACCAACACGTCGTACGGATCAATTAGAGCCCTATTCACCTTTCATGCAAATAGAACCTTCCATGTCTTTTCAACACGGGCTCCCTTTGCTTCTTGTGAAACAAAGTACTATTAAAGCTGGGGGGATTTGGGGTGATGCGGGACCCCTTGCACCCTTCACTCCATTAATTTGGTTTTCTGAAACAACGACAGTAGATGAATTTTTTGAAAGTGTAGCATGGAAAGAAGCACTGCAGAATTGGGCAGGGCAAGTTAGAAGTGGCTATTTTATTCAGACTAATCCGGAATTTAAATATACATGCGATGACTAAAACTGGGTTTCCTATAAATTAATTGGACGTATAAACAAGAAGGATCACTTGTCGCGCAATGTGGTCTTTCTTATCTATAGTATATGTAGTTCATTTGTGAACCATTTGAAAGTGTTTTTACTACATTAAAATATCCATACATAAGGTGATTGTTCATGTCTAATACTCTTTACTACATATTATAAATAGAAAGGGGATAAGTTCTTGTATGGATAATTGTCGGTATAATAGTAGATTGTCAACATTTAGAGCATGCGATAACTCCGGACCATTTATGGCTACAGAAACCAACTGTATAAACCCTTCTTCTCCTACTGATAACACTATAATTGCATTCTCAACTGGAAATTCAACATCACATATTCAAGCTCTAGTTGGACTTGCAAGTAGTATAGGGTTCGGTACTGCAAATACCGTTTCGATTATAAATAATGTCATTAACTTAAATGGAAACACGAGTGAAGCCTTCACAGTTCCTAGTGATGGTAACATTACAGCTATCTCAGCGTCATTTTCTCCATTAGGATCATTACCTTTAGTAGAAGGATCTGTTACAATCCGAGCTCAAATTTTTCATGCACCCGTTGGAAGTAATATGTTCACTGGTACAAGTGCCTTTGTTGATTTAACTCCCCCTATAACATTACCAGTAGTAACCTTCGGACAAATTGCTTTCGCATCAAGTAATATTTCACCCTTATCTATATCAGTTGGAGATTGTTTATTAATGGTATTTTATATCTCATCAATAATGGTAAACTTCCCAGTTAATTTAATTGGTACTGCAAGTGCAGGTATTCATATAGTAACTAAAAAATAATTCAACTTCACCTACTGTTATTTAGGATAATGAAGGTGATTGAGTTCTATTTATTCCTTCAATCATTGTATGTATAAAATATTTATGATCCATAATGAACCACTCAGGAGATTGCAAAGAAATACGGGGTTTCACATCGAACCATTATTCGCTATTGAATGGAACTGAGTGAGAGCTGAGGGATGGCTAAACTGGCCCCAGCAAAACTACACCACAGTTAGTAGTAACTACTAAACTGTGGTGTAGTGTTAATTTGGTGTTCACTTTACTATTATCATTTTAAAATCTATCCTAATTTTCTATTTCACTTTAACCCCTGTGGAAACCTAAATACATTCAAGGGATCATACTTACTTTTTACTCGATTCAACCTCTGTGCATTGCCTCCGAAATACTCTTTCTCAAAATTTTTAAGATGACTAATGGGAAAGTTCACATAGGAACCTTTTGTCATCTTTTTAATAATGTCAAAGCGTTCACGAACCCATTCCTGATTTCCTTTAGCATACCTATCGTCTATCCATACAGACTGAATGCCCATGATATATTTGGCATCTCTATAGTAAAAGGCCGTTTCATTTTTATCTATGTTATTGATTGCTCCCCCTAGTGCATAAAAGGATATAGCTGCATAAACTGAACCATTGGGAGGGCTTTCCACAAGTCTTCCAATATTTTCGAGCTCATCGGATGTATAGCTCCTTTGAACAAACCTACCCGTTGATTTAAATTTTTCAAACGGTGGATAAGTTGCCTCTACCCTTCTCACTGCTTCTAGAAAGGATAATTCTTCTAAGTTCATTCGAAATCCCTCTATTTTTGCAAAAGGTTGTAAAATTTTTTTTGCCAATCTTGAAGAACCGTAAAAAAATCCTGTTGCAAAAATACCTAACCCTTCTTCCTCCGTGTTATAAAAGCTTGCAACCAAAGTCATTCGTTTATCCAGTTCAGGTAACCAGTTTTGCCAAATATCCATAACTTCTAGTTGCTTAGCCTTTGTAGTATTTACATAAAAGAATCTAATTAATGTGACAGGGCCTTTTATTGGTTTTGGTAACTGAAAAGTCATGCTTACAACCACCCCAAAATTACCTCCACCAGCACCACGACAAGCCCAGAAAAGATCAGAGTTGCAATTTTTATTTGCCTTTATGATTCTTCCCTCAAAATCTACCAATTCAAGTTCAATCAAACTGTCACACCCTAGACCATAAAGTCGACTGGAGAATCCCCAACCTCCACCCAGTGTAAAGCCAGAAACTCCAACGGTCGGGCAAGTTCCCCCTGGAAAAACATATCCATTTGAACCTATAAAATCATATACGTCTGAATTTTTTGCTCCTGCTTCGATTGTTAATACATCTTCCTTCTTCTCCAAACTCATTGCATTTAAGCGACTTATATCAATTACCAATACAAAATCACCAGAGGAATATCCCTCATAATGATGTCCACCCGACCTAATGCGAATTCCGATGCAATGTCTACGTGCCCAAAGAACGGCGTTAACAACATCCTGCTTTATTTCACAATATACAATTACCAGCGGGAATTTCTGATTAGCTCGATTCCATTCTTGTCGTGCTTCATCATAATTAGGATTTTTTATCGTTATCACTTCACCTGTTAATCCTTTTAAAAGCTTAAAATCTTGTTCCATTTCAGTCACCTCTACTAATACAATAATAGTTTTTTATTATCGTATTCTTTGGCTTCAAAAGGGTGTAGGTATTAGGGACGTATGATTGAAGTTCTCAGGGGTATCAATCACTTCAAAAGTTGTGCTCGAAAACAAGTAGATTTTTATACTATTAATAATTTGTTTGTAATTAGGATAAATTCTAACCTTACCTACAATAAAACTAGAAATTTACCTATTAACTTAATAACTTTAAAGTATCAGATAAAAAGAATATTAAATATGAATCCTACATATATTGATTTTAATATTGCTTGAAAACAGGAGTCTATTATTAGCCTAATCATGAAATTATAAAATAAGCGAAAATTATCTATAAAGATAGGATGATGACAATAATTGATAAATCGCTTCTTGCTATGGTTATTTTACGTGTATTATCTGGAAGTATTGAAGTTAGTGCTGGATTGTTAATGCTGAAGCTGAATAACTTGGAAAAAGCATTCTATATTAATACAATGCTTGCTTTGTTTGGCCCAACCGTTTTAATTGTCACGACTGCAATTGCATTATTTGGATTAGCTGATAAAATTCCTGTGACGAGAATCATTTGCCTATTTACGGGAATTACCCTTATTATAATAAGCTCACATATTAAGTAATAATAAATGAATCTAAAAAAGCACTTTCCAGGAAAGCGCCCTTATATATTAAAACTAACTCTTCTCTTTAAAAAGTCATAACATCTACCTCAAACCGTCCCATCATTTTCTAATTTTATATGAATCACTTCTTGTAGAAGCCTTTGGAGGATAGAAGCAACATTGAACGCATCATCCAGAATACCCATTAAGATACCAAGTACATTCACTACAAAACTATGTCCTATTCTATCCCTCTATAATTTCGTATAAAAAAAGGGATTTCGCACCGATAACCGAAGTACGACCAAATCCCTATTTTTTCGAAAATCGCATTAGAAGTTTAAATAGTGAAGTTTTGTAGACTTTCTGAACTTAGACTATATGAAATCACTTTCTCCTTACGTTTCCTGACTACATCCACATGATTGTCGTAGGGAAAAATTAAGAAATTCACATCTTTTTTACCACTTTTTAAGTTGATGATAAAAGGTGTAACATTCGTCTCAGGCTGTAAAAATAATTTTTCATTGCCCGGAAATATATAATATTTTTTCAAAAAGATAGCTTTGTTAAAAAAGTCTATAAATCTTATTTTTTCTCTCTCTTCTAAATTCTTTCCCTTAAATGAGATCGTAACCTCTTTTGAGTCGAGTTCTTTATGAAGCTCAAATTTATTTACTAGCCACGCCACAGCTATACTTGGTGGGCTCATTAACAATTTAATAATAGATCCAATCACTATTGTAATTATCAATCCCGTTGTCATATCCTATCAACTCTTTCAGCTATTTTTTCTTAATAGCTACTACTATATTAATAATTTCATTTCTCATTAATCAGTAATTACGCTATATTGATGTTTATCATCCACCTTTCAATGATAAGGGATTTATATTATTTATCACCCTCCAATTTTAAATTTTTTTGACCATCCACTTATGTACTAATAACATCTCTGGTATGTCATGTATCGAAGTAAATCTAATACTTCTAATACCCTATTAATCCAGCAAAATATAAAAAGCCCAAAACTTTTTGTCGTTTTTAAGACAATTCGTTTTGGACATTCCTTTTTATCATTGGTAGATTAAGATTCTGCTCTTATCGAATTAAGAAACTTCATTCATGGTGCTTCTTCATCAGCCGAGGGACCGTAGCTGCCGGGCACCGGAATATTGAGAAGGCGTAAATATACTCCGAGTTGCGCTCTATGGTGAATCATATGGCTTAATCCAAAGGTACGGAACGCCATGGCTCGTGGCTGACTGCGGATGATATGTTCACCTTGACGTAATGTCCATTCTTCAGCAAGCAGCTTCTCGTTACATTCAGCTAGCAACTTTTCAAGCTTGTCTACGTTTTCATCAAATTCATTCAGAATGGAAGCTTGCTTATTTATTGGCTCCCTTCGCAGCGGTACTGTCAAAAGATCAAACTCTGAGTGCTGAAGTATTGCGATTTGCCAGTTCAGTAAGTTGATTAAATGTGTGGCTAACCCACCAAGTGTCATCGATTTCTCGTGCGGCTTCCACGACAGGTGCTCCTCAGGCAAACGTTCCAAAATGCGGCGTGTAGCGGCTAATTCATGCAATGTGTCGCCGATAATCAGTTGTTTAATCATAGATTCCTCTCCTCCCTTTTGGTTAGCATACTATAAATTCCATTCAAATAGAAAGCTCTCACTAGACTTGGCTTTATGCTTACGGCAATAAAAAGAAGCTGTAATCACAGCTTCTTTCATAAAAAAACTATAGCCACTCCGCACTATTATCAGCAAGTCCTTGCAGCTCATTCATAAAGATACCTGCATGATAACCATCACAAACGGCATGATGAAATTGTAGGGAGATTGGTAGGTGGTACTCCCCATTTATACGCGTATACTGAGCGCCGGTTATAATTGGTAGTAGGTAATCTCCACCATTATGAATGTTCAAATTAAATCCAGTAAAGGAACACCAAGGAATCATAGAGATTGGGATATTGTTTTCTGGCACAGGCATTTTTGGAAACATTCGACCTGTACCTTTATACATATCTACATCTTGCTCGTATTGTTTGTGAAATTCAGAAAATGGAGTTAAATTGGATGTCCAAACGCAAGAAAATGTGCACGACTGTTTTTCAAAAATTGTGTAAGATGGTAACATTTCCGTCCAATAACCTAATTGCCCTTCTTCGTTAAAGTTAGTTCTGAATTCTTGATGAGCATTGACTATTTTAGTCATCATAAAAATAAACGCGGGATATAGCTTAAAATTCTTTTTCTTTAAATTCTCCATCAAAACAGTAATATTAATTTCATTCGTTATACTAAAGGTTGTTTGTTGTTGTAAATAGTGTTCAAAATACTCTTTGCGGTGCCAATTCTCACGGTCAATCAAATTAAATTCCATTTTTTACGCCTCCTAAAATGTTTTATTGGATTTAGGAGGCAATTTTCACTGCTTTTTTCATTTAAATCATCCTTTTTTCTAAATGAAATATGAGAACAGTATAAGGATATGTGATGGGATAGTCAATTATCATCATAATACTAGAGCTTCTTAATAGCAAAATTTGTCGTCAAAAACGAATTTCGAGAGGGGCTTTTACTTGCGTATATACATAACAATTAATATAAAATTTTATGGACTAATCTGTGCAATATTGAGAAAGTAAATGGAGACGAATGCATTTTTGAAGGAGACTCCCTAGACCACAAAAAAACACAGAAGTCCCATGGACCTCTGCGTTACTTGCTCTCCTTAATAAGTGCCTTCATATCTCCAACGATTGTTTCAACTGGTACGTTCGTCGCGCCATCATAGTCTTTTACAACTGTGCCGTCTGCATTCACTAAATAATAGCTCGACATATGTATGACTTGGTCTGAGTTAGGATCATTTTTGACTAAAGAATTGAATGATTTACGTGCAAATTGCTCGATAAATTTTTGCTGATAACCTGTTAGTAGCTGCCACTTGCTTTCATCTGCAACGTTATACGTATTTAGGTAGTTTGTTAATACATCTGGCTTATCCACTTCTGGATCTACACTAAATGCAACAATTTGATAATCTTCAAGGCCTTCATCCTGCAGTGCCTGCTGTACCTCTGTCATATTAAATGTCATGGGCGGACAGATTGTTGTACAGTTTGTAAAAATAAACATAGCCAACCACGGCTTGCCCTTTAAATCATCCAGGCTTACCTGTTCATTTTTTTGATTGGTTACATTAAAATCTTGAACCTCAATGTTTAAAGATGGCTCAAATTTATAACTTCCGCAAGCAGCTAAAATGCTACTGATTGCTAGTACTAAAACTAGCAGTATGCTTTTCTTTTTCATTTGTATTGCACACATCCCTTCATTTCTTCACCTTATTTTATGCATTCTAGATACCAAATACAAGATAATGAACTTCCGCAAGCAATGCATTTTGTGTAAGTTGTGAACATTAACTAATTTTGGAACTCCATCATACTTATTCTTCCGAATAGCTCTCCTTTTTCAGAAATTTTTTCATAGCTTTTTTTTATTATTTTCGTTATTTCCCAAAGAAAATAACGATTGTTATATAACAAACGATTCTTCACCTTATTATGAATCTGGAATTTTAATAGCAGAATAATAAAATACAGAAAATTCTCTTTTAAGTGCAAATTTTCTCCCGCAATCATTTTTATTAGCAGCAAGCTATTTTAAGAATATTATATCAATAAAAATAATCACTCTCTTTCAAACAATATTTCTCTATTAAATCCTTAATATTTCTATGTTATTACCATAAAAATGAAATGACTAAAAATTATAAAAACTCAAAATTTAGTATTGCATTATAAGAATATCCCCCATAAAATAAGTGAATATAACGACGAACGAAAAAGAAATATGTCGTTTAAAACAGAAATATATAACTTTAGGGGGAATAATAATGGCGAATGTTTCTAGTAAAAAACAAGCACAACCTATTGATTATCATGCAATCGAGGCTATGGAATCGTTCAATAGTTTTGTGAAAAAGAAAAACACCTTTCTTTTTTCGATTACAGCACTGTTTCTTATTCTTTATATCCTACTTCCAATCCTCGCATTCCAGCCTGTACTACAACAAAAATTCTTCGGAAATATTACAGGGGTATGGGTGTACTCAGCTGGATTATTTGTGATGACTATCGTGCTCTGTACAGTATATGTAAAAAAAGCTGCTTCATTCGATAAAGCTGCAGCTGCTGTGTTAGCCGAGTATCAAACGAAAGGTGGTAACTAAATGAATATTGTATCCGTTGGTTTCTTTTTAGCTATTGTTGGTTTAACACTCGTTGTTACCTATATTGCAGCAAAGCGCACTTCCTCAGCAGCTGATTTTTACACAGCTGGCGGCGGATTAAAGGGATGGCAAAACGGGTTTGCCATTGCTGGTGATTATTTATCAGCAGCGGCATTTCTTGGGGTGTCGGGTGCGATTGCTTTAACTGGCTTTGACGGTTTCTTCTTCTCAGTGGGCTATGTTGTAGCCAATTTAGTGCTTTTATACGTTATTGCTGAGCCTATGCGCAATTTAGGCCGCTATACACTAGCTGACATGTTAACGGCTCGTTTTAATGAAAAGCGAATTCGTGGCGTAGCTGCATCAGGTACGATTATTATTGTGATTCTTTATATGATTGCACAGCTTGTAGGTGCAGGCGCATTGATTAAACTACTGTTCGGCATTGAATATTGGGTTGCTGTGTTAATTGTCGGTGTAATGATGACTACTTATGTTTTATTCGGTGGCATGACAGCGACGTCTTGGGTGCAAATTATTAAAGCTAGTCTACTATTATTCGGGACAGGCTTATTAGCAACATTAGTATTAGTGAAGTTTGATTTCTCTCTAATGAAAATGTTTGACACAATTGCAGTCGATCATGGGGAGGAATTCCTTGTACCAGGAATTAAATACACAAGCACGATTGATTCTGTCTCTATGATGATGGCCCTAGTTTTAGGAACATCCGGTTTACCACATATATTAATGCGCTTCTTTACTGTAAAAGATGCTAAAACAGCTCGTTCTTCTATTTCATGGACAACTTGGATTACAGCTATCTTCTTCTCGTTAACTATATTTTTAGGATTCGGCGCGTTAAACTTTGTCGGTCTCGATCAAATTTTAGCTGAAAGTAAGGCTGGTAACACAGCTGCTCCACTACTCGCACATTATTTAGGCGGTGATGTGTTAATGGCATTTATTGGGGCTGTAGCCTTTGCAACAATTTTAGCCGTCGTTTCTGGCTTAGTATTAACAGGAGCATCCGCGATTTCACATGATATATATGGAGAAATTATGAAAGGTGGAAAATTAACAGAAAAGCAACAGGTAGTTGCAGCACGTACAGGCTCTATTTCCATTGCAATTGTCTCTATTGTTTTGGCGCTGTTTGCACAAAGCTTAAACGTTTCGTTTCTAGTGTCATTTGCGTTTTGTATTGGTGCTTCCGCAAATTTACCTGTCATTCTTTATACTATCTATTGGAAGAAATTCAATTCTACTGGTGCTGTAGCAGCCATGCTAACAGGGTTAATTTCTTGTTTAATCTTAGGAGCGATGGGACCAAATGTATGGAGTCCTGTTGAAGGTGCAGCTATTTTTGTTGGTAAGCCACTTGTACCACTAGCTGTTCCGGCCATTATTACCATTCCATTAGGCTTTATTGCAGGTTATTTGGGATCAGTCCTTTCATCTAGTAAAGTACCGACTGAAGAGGCCGAGCGTATTTATAAAGAAATTCGTGTAAAAGCGAATACTGGCGTTTCTGTATCTGATATTTCACATTAATTTTTATGCACCTTATGCATAATGAACCGAAATTCAAAATATACAAAAAAATAGGCAAAAAATTCGATTTTTGGTCGAGTTTTTCGCCTTTTTTGTTATTCCACAACTAGCAATTTACTTATCGAACAATATTATTTGACTTCCAAAATACAGAAAAAAACCAATTTTCACTAAGGCAATAGTATTTAAATATGGATAAAAAATCTAGGCATTTTTATAAATTTATCGTTCTTTTTTTGTTAAGAATCTAGATTTCTCTTTGCTTCATTTATTTGTCTGAATATTCTAAAACCCTATATATTCTTGATTTAGGAGGTTATTTTCTCTTTCAGGACTATTTTCAGAAAAATTTTTTTTACATAATTTTTCTGAAATGTATTGCAATTTTGTGAACTCTTTCATAAAATGAGAATGTGAATTCACTAAACTAGCAAAATCAAGTCTTAAGGCAGAAAAAATATACACAAAATGGGGAATGTTAATGGCGAACAATCAAGCAAAAAAAGGTGTCGTGATTGACTATGATGCAATTGCAAACCAAGAATCGTTTAAGTCTCTTGTACGTAGAAAGAACTCTTTTCTTTGGTCTATGACTGCCATATTTTTATTGGCCTACATGTTGTTACCAATTCTGACATCGTACACAACAATTCTACACCAAAAGGCATTTGGGGAAATTACTTGGGTGTGGATTTATTCCGCAGGGCTATTCATTATGACATGGGGGTTATGTCATTTATATGTAGCTAAAGCAAATAGCTTTGACAGAGAAGCTAAAGCAATTATCGCAGAATACGAGAACGGAGGTGGCCACCGATGAATAACGGAATGAGCTTTACAGCCATATTCTTCTTTGTAGCCATTGTTGGTTTAACATTAGTTATCACATGGTGGGCATCTAAACGAACTTCTTCTGCAAGTGACTTCTATACAGCTGGTGGGGGCTTAACAGGCTGGCAAAATGGACTAGCTATCGCAGGTGACTATTTATCGGCAGCCTCTTTCTTAGGGATTGCAGGTGCAGTAGCACTATTTGGATTTGACGGATTCTTCTTCTCTATTGGTTATTTAGTCGCTTACTTAGTGGTATTATACATCGTTGCTGAGCCATTACGTAACCTTGGAAAGTTCACTTTAGCTGACATGATTACAGCGCGTTTCAATAATGCGAAAGTACGTGGAACAGCTGCTTTAAGCACTATTACCATTGTTTTATTCTACATGATTGCACAACTAGTTGGTGCAGGAGCACTTATTCAATTACTTTTAGGTATCGACTACTGGGTAGCTGTATTGATCGTAGGTTTCATGATGACAACTTACGTATTATTCGGTGGTATGACAGCGACTTCATGGGTTCAAATTATTAAAGCTTGTCTTTTAATGCTAGGTACAGTGATTATCTCATTCTTAGTATTAAAAGAGTTTGGCTTCAGTATTGCAACAATGTTCAAGGAAATGTCTACAGTGACTGATAATGGTGCTGCTTATTTAAATCCTGGTCTAAAATATACAGAGGGACTTGACACAATTTCAATGTTAATTGCATTAGTATTAGGTACTGCGGGTCTTCCACATATCTTAATGCGTTTCTTTACAGTAAAAGATGCAAAAACGGCTCGTTCATCTGTTATTTGGGCAACTTGGATTGTAGGTATATTCTACGTTTTAACCATTTTCTTAGGTTTCGGTGCAGCAGCATTCGTTGGAAAAGAAGATATTATTGCGGCTAACGCTGCAGGTAATATGGCAGCCCCTCTTCTTGCAGAAGCACTAGGAGGCGACATTCTATTCTCATTCGTTTGTGCGGTAGCATTCGCAACAATTTTAGCGGTAGTAGCAGGCCTTGTACTTTCAGGTGCCTCTGCCCTATCACATGATATTTATGGTCAAATCATTAAAAAGGGTAAAGTTACTGAAAAAGAGCAAGTTCTTGCAGCTCGTATTGGCTCGATTACAATCGCTGTAATATCTATTCTATTAGCTCTTGGTGCACAAACATTAAACGTTGCATTCTTAGTATCTTTAGCATTCTGTATTGCAGGTTCCGCTAACCTTCCAGTTATTATTTACACAATTTATTGGAAACGCTTTAATACAGCTGGTGCTGTTACAGCGATGTTAACAGGCTTAATCTCTGCATTAGTATTAGTAGCTATGTCACCAAACGTATGGAATCCAGTTGAAGGCAAGGCGATTTTTGTTGGTGATCCGTTAATTATGTTAACGAACCCTGCCTTAATCTCTGTACCGCTTGGTTTCCTTGGTGGTTTCATCGGCACATTACTTTCTAAAGAAACTGATGATGCAAAATATCGTGAAGTTGACGTTAAAGCAAACACAGGTATTTCTGTACAGGACGTATCTCACTAAATCGATTTCATAAACCTCGTAAGTTCTTGCTTACGAGGTTTTACTTTTTCATTCATTTTCGTTACTATAATTGTTAAAAGGAGGGAATGAAAATGGCTCAATCTAGGGCGAAAAAGAAGCGGATGCATATAAAAAGAACTGCTGGCAAGGATGTAGAGAAAAATCGCCAATCCAATTCCTTCAGCACACATGAACGCACCACCAAAACAAAAACAGAGAAATTGATGCATGATTTTACTAAACATAAAAAGCAGTATACGGATAACTAATTGATATCCTATACTGCTTTTATTATTGTAGAAAACATAAGTGGCAATTGCCACGTTACCTTAAAGTCGATAAAAGTTTTTTGTATTCTGAGTGATAATTTTAGCCACTTGCTGAATAGACAATCCCTTGATGGCTGCAATCACCTCAATCGTCGAATGCATCATCCACGGAGACGTTGGTTTATTTGTAAAAGGTCCCTCAAACGACCATGGGCCATCTGTTTCTACCATCATTAAGTCAATCGGGTAGATTTGAATTAGCTGTTGAATTTCCTCTTCATACAAGGCATCAGGCGTAATAGAGATAAAATAACCTCGCCGAATCATGCGTTTCATGACTGCCTCGTCCCCTTTAAACCAATGGAAATGAGCCTGACAAAGCTGATGCTTTTCTAGCAAATCGCACACGATGCTAGCATCCTCATATACAGCATGCAACACAATTGGTTTGCCCAATTCCTTAGCCAATACGATAAATCGTTCCAATAAAGCCTCATATGGACGAACATCCAAGGCTTGTTCTTGCCTTAAATAATAGGGTAAACCGACCTCACCAACCGCTACCATGTTATCACGATGCGCGCGAATCCAATCAAATAAAGCCTTCTCTTCTATTTCATCCAGTAAAGGCTGTTCAGGATGAAACCCAAAAGCCGCCTTCACCTTGGGATAGACCTTCGCTAAATGCAACGTCTTTTGACAGGAGGACAACTGCATGCTTACCGCAATTAATGCCTCTACTTCTGCCAATAATGAAGGTATTTCCACGTCCTTATATTGATCTAAATGAATATGGGCATCAATCAACATTCAAATCCCCCTTTTCTTCCTGTAAATACGTGAATAACTGTTGCTTCAAGGCTGTGAATGTGGCAGAATGACGAATTTCTTCTTTGCGGGGGCGCTCAAATGGCACAATTATTTCTTTTTTCACTGTTGCAGGCCGTTTCGATAAAACAATTATACGATCGGCTAAAAAGAGGGCCTCTTCAATACTATGTGTGACGAATAAGATAGATTTTTTATGCTCTTCCCAAATGGACAGGAGCCATGCCTGCATTTCCAGTCTTGTAAATTCATCAAGCGCAGAAAATGGTTCATCTAGACATAAAATAGGTTTATCACTGACAATGGCACGGATAAAAGACACACGTTGTTGCATCCCTCCCGAGAGCTCGTATGGGTAAGCTTGACTAAAGGAAGCAAGCCCCACCTTTTCAAGCCAACCTTTTGCACGTTCAACATTTGGATTTTGCTGTAATTCCTCGACAATTGTTACATTCTCTAAAATAGTACGCCAAGGAAGTAAACAAGGCTGCTGTGGCATATAGCCAATTGCGCCTCTTTTTTGCTGAATCTCCTCTCCATTTAATAAAATCGTCCCTTGATCAACCAAAGAGACCCCACCAATTAATTGAAAAAGGGTACTCTTACCACTGCCAGATGGTCCTACTATGGCCACAAACTCACCATCCTTGACATCAAAGGAAACATGGTCAAGTACATGTAGACTGTCAAACGATTTAGCGATGTTTTGAATGCTGAGCATGATAACCTCTCCCCTTTACCATTAATTTTTCAAGCAAGCGGATACTACTAAACAACAATAAGCTTAGCAAGACAATCGCAAAAATGGCGACAAACACTCGATCTGTACGGAAGGAAGATTGTGCTAAGGTCATGTATACGCCTATTCCCTTTTTTGCACCAAGCCATTCCGCAATAACTGCTCCCATTACACTATAGGTAGCAGCAATTTTTACGCCCGAGAAAATTGCCGGATAGGCATGTGGCCATTCTAATTTCCAAAACGTTTGGGCCTTCGTTGCTCCAATCATTTCGAAGTAATGCTTTAACTCGGGTGCTGTTTGACGAAAACCGTCCATTGCCGCAATGACAATAGGGAAAAAGCATACTAGACAAATAATGATGAGCTTTGGTAATAAGCCAAAGCCAAACCAAATAATAAGTAACGGCGCCAATACAAGAATGGGTATATTTTGCGACATAATGAGAATCGGATAAAATAACGACCGAATGAAAGTAAAACGATGCAAAACAATCGCCACGGTTAGACCACAGCCAACCCCAATAGCAAGTCCAAGTAAAGCTAATTCCACAGTAGCCAGAGCATGTGGCAGAAACGTTTGATATGATTGAAAGCCTTCCTTTAAGATTATGCTTGGTGCTGGGAGGAGCCAGGGAGGAACATCAGCGATATGCACAACAAGCTCCCATATGAATAAGAGGAAGGCGATAAACATTATCGTCCTTCCCTTTTGTAATGCCCGTTTCATGAATGATATTTCTCCGTTAATGTAGCCATGGTAATCCCATTTGGTTGATATAAAATTTTTACTTGTGTAATGACATTAATGGCTCCTAGCTCGACCATCTTAACATTCATTTTTTCAATGATTTGAAGAAGCGTTGTAAGCTCACCTTCCATTGTTGTTTCAAGGGGATGAACCTCATAGTTCACACCAGATGCATCAATAACCGCAATGGCCGCATCCACATAAGGAATGACATCCTCGTATTTCTCTGTCTTCGGAATGATTTGGACACTGATTAATGAATTTGCCATGTTAATTGGCCTCCTTTTTCGGTAGGAACTCATTCGTAAACGCCTGTTTAGCATCAAATTCGCCCTCTAACACTTTGTTACTCGACATCCATTTAGCATAGTTTTCCCACACAGAAAGCTTTTGCTCCCCCCATTGATTAGCGTCATCCTGATACTTATCAGCCAACCACTCTTGACTTTTATGCACTAACTCCTTATCTAAGTCTGGTGCCGCTTCTAGTAAAATATCAGCCGCTTCATTCGGATGCTCGATGGCATATTCATAGCCCTTCGATGCAGCCGCAACAAAAGCTTTGACGCTGTCTGGATTGTTTTGAATCATTTTTTCATTGGTTGCTAAAACAGGTGTATAGTAATCTAACTGATCACTATAGTCCGTTAAATACAGCATATTAATTTTTTCCCCACGAAGCTCTACCTCAATACCTGTCCATGCATAATAAATCCAAGCAAAGTCGATGTCCTTTTTCATCATCGTAAAGAAATCTAAATCTCCCGCATTGACAATGTCTAATTTATTAATATCAGCGTTTTCTTTTTGCATTAATGATTGTAATACCGCTTGTTCGAGAGGTGCTCCCCAGCCCCCATATGTTTTTCCTTCAAAGTCCTTTGGAGAGGTAATACCCTTTGACGCTACAGAAGCAAATCCAGATGTATTATGCTGGATGATGGCCGCTATCGAAACAAGTGGCACATCCTGAACACGAGCCTGTGTAATGCCCTCCTGATAACTCACGCCAAATTCTGCCTTACCAGAAGCTACGAGCTGATCGGCTCCTGCCTCTCCTGGCATTATAATATCAACATCTAAGCCTACTTCTTCAAAATAACCGAGCTTTTTCGCAACATACAATCCTGTATGATTCGTATTCGGTGTCCAATCGAGTACCACTGATACCTTTTTCTTTGTATCAGCAGACTGCTTGTCCTCCTTGTCGCTACAGCCTACTAACGTCAATAGAGTAGCTAATAGGATAAATAACCATTTTTTCATGCTAGGTCCTCCCAGTTTGTAATATGAAAGTGTTCATGAATGAATGTTGTCACCAGAAGAAAGCGTATTATACGGTTGGTAAGATATTGCTTAGAAAACAAAAAAACGCCTAGGATTCCTCCCAGACGTATTGCAATCAATCTCCAAAACATTTGCTTTTTTGAATAGATGTTCCCTACGCTGGTACGAGCCAAATCAGGTTCAAAGGGTCAGTGTCTATCGGACACAATCTCAGCTAGCCATAACTAGCCCCCCTACATTCTTTCGCTATGAACTTTTCGATGTTTATTATACCCATAGTTGATCTTAAATGACAAGATGCTAATTTTGGATAGTTGTGCCACTATAAACAAATAGCCCAGCTCTACTTATAGATACTGGGCATGATGTTAGCTTGGTTTTTGTTCTTTTTTGGCCGTTAAAACATGTGAGATGGCTCCATCTGTTGCAATGTCCACTTTAAATGAACCATTAGAATGGCGATCAGCGCGCGTCAATGCTTGGACATCGATAACCTCTTGTATGCCTTTTTCAGTTTCAATCACAACCTGCTCATCGTCTGTTGCTTGAATAACAGCGACAATTCGATGAGGATTTGCTTTTAATTCTGTAAGGACTTTAAGTCCACGCTTGGCACGACTTGCTATTTCTACCTCTGCAACATTCATTTTCTTTACAGCCCCTCGTTGTGTCACAATAACGACATATTGTGTTTCGTCTGGCTGTAGGACATTGACCCCGACTAAAGCTTCTCCATCTTTTAGCGTAATACCTTTAACACCGCCCGTTTTCACTCCAGTAACTGGTAGTTCTTCAATAGGGAAACGAATGGCATAGGCCGTATCAGTTGTTAAGAGCAGTTCCGCATCATCAGTTATAAACGATGCATAAATCATTGCATCGCCCGCTTTAACATTCATTGTTTTAATTGGCTTCGAATAACGCGTCACAGCATAATCTGCTAATGGCGAACGTTTAATTTGGCCATCTTTCGTAGCAGTTAAAATATACATATTTGGCTGTTCAAATGTTTCAAAGCCATAGACTGCAATAATCGACTCATCTTCACTTGTTGGCACAATACTTGAAATATGCTGTCCAAGGTCCTTCCAGCGAATATCAGGTAATTCATGAACAGGCTGATAAATATAATTCCCTCTATTTGTAAATAACAATAGATGATGTTGTGTATTTAAGTTTGCTTCATACAATAAGTAATCGGAATCTTTCATCGCAAAATCTTGACCGTTGGAGGCGGCATGGGATCGTGTAGATGTACGTTTAATATAGCCATCTTTCGTGACAGTCACTACAACCTCTTCACTTGGAACAAGGACATCTAATGTAATTTTAATTTCTTCTATTTCTTGTTCAATTTTCGAGCGACGTGGCTCTGTGAAACGTTTTTTAATATCTAGCAATTCTTGTTTAATGACGCGTACAAGCTTGGCCTCGCTTTGTAAAATTCCTTCTAGCTTGGCAATCAATTTGTTTAAGTCATCCTGTTCTTGACGGAGTTCTGTAATATCGGTATTCGTTAAACGATATAATTGCAGGCTCACAATCGCCTCTGCCTGTACCTCAGTAAAATCGAACTTCGCCTGTAAATTGAGCTTGGCGTCCTTCTTATCGTTAGAAGAACGAATCGTAGCAATAACCTCATCTAGAATAGATAGGGCTTTAATTAAGCCATCCACGATATGGGAGCGATCCTTTGCCTTTTGTAAATCATATATAGAACGATTTGTGACCACTTCTTTTTGGTGAGTAATATAGGAATCCAGCAATAATGGTAATGTCATCATCGTTGGACGACGATTATGAATGGCAATCATATTAAAATTGTAAGCTACTTGTAAATCTGTTGTTTTAAATAGGTACTGTAGAATCCCCTGTCCAGGAACATCCTTTTTCAGCTCGATAACGACACGTAACCCTGTACGATCTGATTCATCACGAATTTCAGCAATCCCTTCAAGGCGTTTATCTACACGTTGCTCATCAATTTTTTTCACAAGATTCGCTTTATTCACATCGTATGGTAATTCGGTAACGACAATTTGCTCTTTTCCGCCCTTGATAGGTTCGACCACAGCTTGTGCACGGACAATAATTTTACCGCGCCCTGTTTCATATGCCTTTTTAATGCCGTCTACACCTTGAATAATTCCGCCTGTAGGGAAATCAGGACCCTTGATAACTGTCATCAATTCATCCACTGTCGCAGTAGGCTTGTCTAAGCGCATCAAAACAGCATCCAGCACTTCATCTAATGCATGCGGTGGAATATCTGTTGCATAACCCGCAGATATCCCTGTAGAGCCGTTTACTAATAAATTAGGGAAACGAGCTGGTAAAACAGTTGGTTCCATATCCTGGTCATCGAAGTTTGGTACGAATTCAACCGTTTTCTTCCCAATATCTCGTAACATTTCACCAGCAATTGCAGAAAGTCTTGCCTCCGTATAACGCATGGCTGCTGGTGGATCTCCATCAACCGAACCGTTATTCCCATGCATTTCTATAAGCATATGGCGAGCTTTCCAATCCTGACTCATACGAACCATCGCCTCATAGACTGAGCTATCTCCGTGCGGATGGTAATTACCGATTACATTTCCGACTGTCTTAGCCGATTTACGAAACGGTTTCTCATGTGTATTACCTTCCGTAAACATTGCATATAAAATACGACGCTGTACTGGTTTAAGACCGTCACGTGCATCTGGCAACGCGCGGTCTTGAATAATATATTTGCTATAGCGACCAAAACGGTCACCCATTACTTCTTCTAAAGGTAAATCTTGAAACTTTTCTGTACTACTCATGCTTGGCCCTCCTCTTGTTGGATGAATTCATTTTCTAAAATGTTAGCATCATCCTCCATACCGAAGTCTACATTGGCTTCGATCCATTTACGACGTGGCTCTACTTTATCGCCCATTAACGTCGTGACACGTCTCTCTGCACGTGCACCATCCTCGATAGTGACACGAATTAATGTCCGTGTGTCAGGGTTCATTGTTGTATCCCATAGCTGGTCAGCATTCATCTCTCCAAGACCTTTATAGCGCTGTAATATGTAACCCTTTCCAACTTGTTTGATGGCCTTTTGTAAATCGTTTTCTGTCCAAGCATATTCAATCACTTCTTTTTTGCCAGTTCCTTTCGAAACCTTATAAAGTGGTGGTAACGCAATAAAGACTTTTCCAGCCTCGATGAGCGGACGCATATAACGATAGAAAAACGTTAGTAGCAATACTTGAATATGCGCACCATCCGTATCAGCATCGGTCATAATGACTACCTTATTGTAGGCTGAATCCTCCACAGCAAAATCTGTACCTACACCTGCACCGATCGCATGAATAATCGTTGAAATTTCTTCGTTTTTCATAATATCTTGTAGCTTGGCTTTTTCTGTGTTAATAACTTTCCCACGCAGTGGTAATATCGCCTGGAATGTTCGATCACGACCTTGTTTTGCAGAACCACCCGCTGAATCACCCTCGACTAAATATAATTCATTTTTCGCCGCATTACGTGACTGTGCAGGCGTTAATTTCCCAGACAGAATCGTACTACCCTTTTTGTTTTTCTTACCATTTCGTGCATCCTCACGGGCTTTACGAGCCGCCTCACGCACTTGCTGCGCACGAATCGCTTTACGCACAAGAGACGCTGACAATTCAGCATTTTCCTCTAGCACATATAAAATTTGCTCAGACACCACACTATCTACCGCTGAACGAGCCTCACTCGTACCAAGCTTGCCCTTTGTTTGTCCTTCAAATTGTAATAAGTGCTCTGGAATACGAACAGATACGATAGCCGCTAAGCCCTCTCGAATATCCGTTCCTTCTAAGTTTTTGTCCTTGTCCTTTAATAAGCCAATTTTTCTTGCGTATTCATTAAAGACACGCGTCAAGGCTGCTTTTGCACCTGTTTCATGTGTACCGCCATCTCGTGTACGTACATTATTGACAAACGATAAAATCGTTTCAGAATAACCATCATTATATTGGAAGGCAAACTCTACTTCAATATCATCTTGAATACCCTCAACATATTTCACAGGATGAAGAACATCCTTCTCTTCATTCAAATACGCAACGAAAGCTTCAATGCCGTTCTCATAAAAGAACACATCATTTTTGCCTTCCTCGCGCTCATCGATTAATTCAATTTTTAAGCCCTTTAATAAAAAAGCCGACTCACGTAAACGTTCTGCTAATGTATCATAATTAAATTTTGTGACAGAGAAGATTGTTTCATCAGGTAGGAAATGAACAAGCGTTCCTGTTTGTTTTGTTTGACCAATTTCTTCAAGTGTTGTCACTGGATGTCCACCATGCTCGAAGCGCTGGCGATATTTTTTCCCATCACGATGGATGGTTACTTCTAAAAAAGTTGATAGCGCATTCACAACAGAAGAACCTACGCCGTGTAAACCGCCACTTGTTTTATAACCACCTTGTCCAAACTTACCACCTGCGTGTAGGACGGTAAAAATAATTTCAGGAGTAGGTTTACCCATCTTATGCATACCAGTTGGCATTCCACGGCCGAAATCACGTACGCTAATACTCTGGTCTTTGTGAATCTTGACAATAATATGAGATCCAAAGCCAGCCAATGCTTCATCCACCGCATTATCTACGATTTCATACACAAGGTGATGAAGTCCACGGCCATCTGTCGAACCGATATACATGCCTGGTCGTTTGCGCACCGCTTCTAATCCTTCTAATACTTGTATAGCGTCATCATTATAGACGCTAGGTGACTGTTTATTCGTCAACAAAATTCCCCTCCAAAAAACAAACACATGTTCTATTTATGTTCTCATCCTAATAATAATAGCATTTCCTGTCAATAGTTAGCGACAGGTCCAATTAAATTTTTAAAAATTGCTCACAGTTTTAATAAACATTTCAATAGTAAACATCTTCAACAGTTGCTTAAAATTGGAATTTAAGCAAGACAGACAACCACTAGTATCCGTAAACACCTGACGCATCGTAGCTTATTTAGTTGCAAAATAGTGTTTCTGCGTCATTCCATGTAAATGAATAAAGTTAGACTTCTATTCTACCAAAGGAATGAACGATTGACAAAATTGCCATTTTGCCTAGATTTTAAGAAAGACTTTTTTCGTGCCTTCATCAATCATGTCTAAAAGCCTATCTCCAACTTACATTTAGTTTCTTTTGTATTGAATTCAAGACTCCTTAGGAATTCTCCTTCATAACATTGTAGATTAGCAAGAAAAAGTGTAAAATACTTGTTACAAACTATTAGTACCAAGTGATGGACTATGAATGAAAGGAGTCCAACTATGATCAATGGACTTATTATTTTATGTGCTTATCTAATCGGCTCTATACCTTCAGGGCTATGGATAGGTAAAATTTTTTATAAT
Organism: Lysinibacillus sp. VIII_CA; assembly: GCF_049943995.1. NCBI lineage: Bacteria > Bacillati > Bacillota > Bacilli > Caryophanales > Bacillaceae > Lysinibacillus > Lysinibacillus sp. VIII_CA. Next base: position 72,097 of record NZ_JBNFXM010000006.1, on the reverse strand, counting down.
ACCGATATCCGAGAACACGGAAGCGGTAATCTAGGAGCAACGAATACATTTCGAACATTAGGAAAAAAGGCCGGTATTGTTGTGACTGTGATGGATGTTCTAAAAGGGACTGCCGCTGTCTTACTAGCTGCACTTCCCATATTCTCAGACAGTTCTATTCATCCCTTAATCCTAGGTCTTGTTGCAGTGATTGGTCATATGTTTCCGATTTTCGCCAATTTCCGTGGTGGAAAAGCCGTTGCCACATCTGCAGGTGTTTTATTAGGCTACTCATGGCCATTGTTTGTCTTGCTCCTAATTGCTTTTCTTGTGACATTGAAACTCACAAAAATCGTCAGCCTAACATCTATGATAGCCGCTTTAGTAGCACTTATCTATTCAATCGTTTATTATTTTGTTACAGGTGACTTTGCATTAAGCATCTTGGTAGCCTTTTTATTTACCTTTATTATTTATCGTCACCGTGCCAATATTGCACGTATTAAAAATGGCACTGAGCCAAAGGTAAAATGGCTGTAGGAAGAGAGGAGCATTCGCTATGAAAATTGCACTGACAAATGAAGCCCTACAATGGTTCAAGCAAGAGATGGAAGTAGAACCAGGCGATACTATTCGCTTTTATGCACGCTATGGTGGCTCAAGTCCTTTTCACGAAGGCTTTTCACTAGGTATGACGCGAGAAGAGCCCATTGCTATTGGAGCTGAAGCAGTCATAGATGGCGTAACCTATTACATCGATGAAAAAGATTTATGGTTCTTTAACGATCATAACTTACATGTGGACGTGGATGCTAGTTTAGATGAATTACAATACGAGTATCGTACATAAAACAGTATTTTCCTTTCAATCTTTGAAAGGAAATACTGTTTTTTTATTTGAAAAATAGTAGCTAGAATTTCATTCCTTTTTTCGTTTATCTCCGCATAAAGTTGTCCATTCTATAAATAATGAACATTCATTTGAGGAGGAAAGCGCATGTCCATATCAAATAAGATTGATCCCTCCCCATCCCTTACAACGGACGATTTATTAAATACTTCCCTTGCCAAAAATATAAAGGTCATTCGAAACACTCTTGGTCACAGCAATGACATCATAATACGAGAAATTACAATTGGTGAAACTGAACCCCATCGGCTCGCCATTATTTCCATTGATGGCTTATCTGATAAAACCATGATTTCGGATTCTGTCATTGATAAATTAATGGCGAATATTGAGGAAGAACAAGAAATAGAAATTACTACCATAAATCAATATGTGCGAAGTTCCTACCTAACTGTTGGTGACGTGATGAATATCGAGCATTTTACCACACTTTATCATGCCATACTGAATGGTGAGACCGTTATTCTATTAGATGGCTTTGCGGAAGGCATTGTAACAAGCACTAAAAGTGCAAAAGATAGAGCTGTGACAGAGCCATCAACCGAATCCGTCATTAGGGGTCCTCGGGAGTCCTTTACTGAAACTTTACGCACTAATACTGCGCTCATTCGGCGCAAAATAAAAAGTCCAAACCTTTGGATTAAGTCCCGTGTCATTGGTGAAGTGACACAAACAGACGTCGCTGTGATGTATATACATGGTATCGCCAGTGACAAAATTGTGGCCGAGGTGTTAGCGCGGTTAGACCGCATTAATATCGATGGCATTTTAGAAAGTGGCTATATTGAGGATTTTATTCAGGATTCTAAAAACACCATGTTTCCAACCGTTTACAACTCCGAACGTCCTGATGTGATAGCTGGTGAATTATTAGATGGTAAAGTGGCGATTCTAGTAGATGGTACCCCCTTTGTCTTAGTGGTGCCTGCATTATTTACTTCCTTTTTGCAATCAGCAGAAGACTACTACCAACATTGGATGATTAGTTCCCTCATTCGTATCTTACGTTTCTTTGGTATTAGTTTGGCATTGGTAGCACCATCTCTCTATGTTGCGATTACGACGTTTCATCAGGAAATGCTACCGACGCCCATGCTCATTAGTATTGCCTCACAACGAGAAGGCGTGCCCTTCCCTGCTGTAGTAGAAGCACTTATTATGGAGCTTGCCTTTGAGATACTAAGAGAGGCAGGGCTTCGAATGCCGCGAACAATCGGTCCAGCGGTGTCCATCGTGGGTACATTGGTTATCGGACAGGCGGCGGTAGATGCCGGTGTGGTCTCAGCAGTTATGGTTATTATTGTAGCATTGACGGCCATTTGTAGCTTTTTATTTCCTGCTTATGGGTTGTCCAATACGATTCGTGTACTGCGTTTTCCATTAATGATTTTAGCTGCTATGTTCGGTCTATTTGGCGTAATGTTCGGCATTATGGTTATTATTCTTCATTTATGTAGCATTCGTTCATTTGGTGTACCATATTTAAGCCCATTTGCTCCATTCATTATACAGGACCAAAAAGATGCTTTTTTATTACTCCCACGCAGACATTTATTAAAACGTCCACGTTTGGTGAATCAGAAAAATGTTGTCAGAGGGCATAAATATGTCACAAGAACAGGCAGGAAATAAAACTACTACTGAACAAGTGAGGAATGAATTATGGCAAAAGTAAAAACAATTTGCTTACTGTGCATCCTCCCTTTACTGTTAAGTGGCTGCTGGAGTAAGCGTGAATTAAATGAATTAGCCATTGTCGTAGCGCTTGGAATAGATAAAGTAGAGGACGAATTTGAAATTACTGTTCAAATCGTTGATCCTAGTGAGGTTTCAATGCGACAAGCTTCCACTCAGCGCACCCCAGTTATTAGCTATCATTCGAGAGGGGAAACAATTTTTGAGGCCATTCGTAAAATGACAACTATTGCAGCTCGGAAACCCTATTTTGCTCATTTACAAGTAGTTATCTTAGGTGAAGACCTCGCCAAAGAAGGAATTAGTGATTCATTGGATTTGATTGCACGAGACCATGAGTTTAGAAAAGATTTCGATGTCATTATGTCTCATGAGGCTACAGCTAAGGAAGTGTTAAATGTTCTTACCCCTATCGAAAAAGTGCCTGCTAATAAAATCTTAAATTCGCTCAATGTTTCTGAAAAAGTTTGGGGCTCTACAATTGCTATTAATATAGACGAATTGGTCACGAGGCTCAACGAAAAGGATAATGGCGCATTGATTTCTGCCATTGAAATTCACGGGGACAAACGATTAGGTGCCGATAAAACAAACGTCCAACGTGTTAAAACTCCTGTGTTATTAAAATATGCAGGATTGGCTGTCTTTAAAGGAGATCGATACATTGGTTTACTTTCAGAGGGAGAAAGTAAAAGTATTAGCTTCCTCAGTGACAAAATACAAAGTACCATTGAAATCGTCAACTGTCCAAAACAAGGTACTCTTTCGACTGAGATTACGCAATCCTCCACAAAAGTAAAGGGGTCATTTCAAAATGGGAAACCGCAAATTGATGTCCAAATAGATGTGGAGCAAAATGTAGGTGAGGTCGAATGTGATATTAATCTCACAAAAAATAAAACGATGGATTATATCAATAAAAAAACAGCACAAGGCATCGATGAACGTATTGAAAAAACGTTAGAAAAAATTCAGCAGCAATACCAAGTGGATGTTTTAGGCTATGGGGATGCCCTTCATCGCGCAGATGCTAAACAATGGAAAAAAATTAAAAATGATTGGCCAACTATCTTTCCTGATCTTCCTGTCCATGTTCGTGTAAAAGTAACGACACAAGGCTTAGGCACAATGCAAAATTCATTATTAAAAAAGCCAAAGGAGGAATAGTAGCATGGTACTAGCGGTAGCGGTCTTCATTATTTCGGCCATTATTGCATTACTATTTATCCCAAAGCTCAAAAGACAAAAAGAAACCAAGACCATTCTTGTTTTTTCTATTCTTTTACTAATTGGGACAGCACTTAATATGGGTATTGCTCTCAAAATAAATATCCCGAGCCCTTTAGATTTGGTAACTTTTATTTTTACACCCATTAAGGATTTTATCGTTTCACTCACAAAATAGTAGACACATCGACATGTATGGGAGGACAGTTAAATGGAAAAAGAAGTCATTAGTTCAAGACAATTTACAATTATTACGTCACTCCTTTCTATCGGTACAGCCATTTTAATTATCCCTTTAACTATTGCAAGCTCCAGTAAGCAGGATGCATGGATTGCTGCCAGCATTGGAGTTGTCCTTAGTTTACTAGTGGTGAAATTATTTTTGACGCTAGGCAACCAAACACCCACACTGAATTTTATTGAGGCAAATGAAAAAATTTTCGGTCGCTTTTTTGGAAAAATTACAGTGATTGGTTTTCTGTCCCTTACCCTATTTTCGGGAGGAGAACTATTATACTTTATTGGCATTTTTATGAAAACAGAGGTAATGCCAGAAACACCCACACTGGCATTCGCCTTGTTGTTTAGCATTATTATTATGTATGCTGCCTATTTAGGGTTAGAGACCTTTGCTCGCTCAGCAGAAATACTTTTCCCTATGTTTATCTTAATTTTTATTTTCTTTATTGTTTGTATTACTCCACAAATTAAGTTTGAAAATATACAACCAATTATGGAAGTATCCAAAACATCCATGTTCTATAGTATTATTCGCTTTATGAGCGTCTTTTCTTTTTCCCTAGTTATGTTATTAATGATTTACCCTGCCAGTGTGAATGTCCAGCAATCCTCAAAGAAAGGATTTTACATAGGCACGATTCTCGGTGGATTTGTTTTAGTAACATTGATTACCCTTTGCATACTAGTATTAGGGGCAGCCAATACGGCTTCCCGAACTTTTCCTAGCTATGCTTTAGCACAGAGAATCTCGATCGGCAACTTTTTACAGCGTATTGAAATTATCATGGCTTTTATGTGGATTACATCTATTTTTATTCGGACCTTTATGTACTTCTATACAACGGTTGTGGGAATTGCACAAATTATGAAACTGAAGGATCACCGCCCACTTATCTTACCAATGGGTATCATTATGATTGGTCTTTCACAAATTATTCATCCTGATATTGTCCATTCCGACAATTATAATAATGAAATTTGGCCTATCTATTCATTTATTTTTACCATTTTATTACCTATCCTGCTACTTATTGTAGCCGTCATACGTAATCGAAAATCACAAGGGAATGCGGCTGCGAATGCTAATCAGGGGCAAGTAACTGATGTGGGTAATACGGATGCTAATCAAGGAAATCAACCTAATCCTGCTAATACGGATTCCCAACAGGATAATCAGATGAAACCTAATAATAGGGATGTCAATCAAGATAATCCAACTAACAATGCTACTACTGATTCCAACCAAGATAACCACACTAAACCTGACAAAATGGATGCCAATCAAGATAATCCAACTAACGATGCTACTACTGATTCCAACCAGGATAATCAGATGAAACCTAATAATAGGGATGCCAATCAAGATAATCCAACTAACGATGCTACTACTGATTCCAACCAGGATAATCAGATAAAACCTAATAATAGGGATGCCAATCAAAATAATCCAACTAACAATGGTACTACAGATTCCAACCAAGATAACCACACTAAACCTGACAAAATGGATGCCAATCAAGATAATCCAACTAACAATGGTACTACTGATTCCAACCAGGATAATCAGATGGAACCTAATAATATGAATGCCAATCAAGATAATCCAACTAACGATGTTACTACTGATTCCAACCAGGATAATCAGATAAAACCTAATAATAGGGATGCCAATCAAGATAATCCAACTAACGATGCTGCTACAGATTCCAACCAAGATAATCACACTAAGCCTGATAAAATGGATGCCAATCAAGATAATTCAACTAACGATGCTGCTACAGATTCCAACCAAGATAATCAGATGAAACCTAATAATATGGATACCAATCAAAATAATCCAACTAACGATGTTGCTACAGATTCCAATCAGAAAGATCAGGCTAAACCAGATATTACGGTTTCTGACAAGAAGAATTTAGAATAACAAAGTCTAATTCCTTCAGCTACTTAGCGAAGAAATTAGACTTTGTTATTGTTATTTAAATATGATATTCAATTTCGTCCACAAAGTCCCATTCATATGGTGTCTCTTGGTATACATAGTAGTTCAACCAGTTGGAGAACAATAAATGTGTATGGGCACGCCATGTATTCATCGGTTCCTTTTCTGGATCATCATTTGGGAAGTAGTTTACTGGAACGTTGATATCAATGCCCTTGGCAACATCGCGACTGTATTCATCAGCCAGTGTTGTCGCATCATATTCTAAATGACCTGTAATCATAATGTTTTTATTATCTTTAGATTGCACGATAAACACACCTGCATCCTCTGAATAGGATAATAAGCGTAAGTCTGGATGATTGCGAACCTCGTCAATCGAGACAGATGTATAGCGAGAATGAGGGGCTGTAAATAAATCACTAAAGCCTCGTACTAAATCCACTGTTAAATCAGTAATCACATGAGAATAAACGCCGGAGCATTTAGCAGAAAGCTCTATTTTTCCAATTCCATAATGATGATATAACGCAGCCTGTGCCCCCCAACATATATGTAGCACGGATGTCACATTCTTTTTAGACCAATCCATAATTTCAGCAATTTCCTGCCAATAGTTAACCTCTTCAAATGGCATTTTTTCTACAGGTGCCCCAGTAATAATCATACCATCATAACGTCGGTGACGAATTTGGTTAAACGTTGTGTAAAATAATTGTAAGTGAGATTTACTGACATTTTTAGATTCATGAGTAGCCGTGTTTAAAAAAGTAATATTGACCTGTAAGGGTGTATTTCCTAGTAAACGTAATAATTGTAGCTCCGTTTTTTCTTTTTCGGGCATCAAATTTAAAATTAATATGTTTAATGGACGTATTTGCTGTGTTCTCGCACGATCCTCTTCCATCACGAAGATTTTCTCCTCACGTAAATGCTCCCCAGCAGGTAAATTTTTCGGAATATTAATTGGCATCTAGCATTCCCCTCTCTTTTTTGCTCCTTTTTCTAAAAAAATTAAAAATCCTCCACATTCCATATGAGATAGAATGAGAAGGATTTTTTTCACGTTCACTCTTATCTCTCAAAGGAAAAACCTTTGCTGGAATTAGCACCTTTCTAACATTTGTTAGAGGTTGCTGAAGCGTCATCGGGCCAAATCCCTCTGCTTCTCTTGATAAGATTATTTAATTATTTTGAATTGTAACATGGACTAGTTAGAATATCAATAATTCATAGAATATTTTGTTATTCCTATGCATGTTCTACATTAATTTGATAAACACTAAGCTTGCTGTATATGGTTATTCTACATGAAATTTTATGGTAAACATGCCGCTATTATGTTACCATATATCTTTAGTAATAGAGAGGAACGTGAATACTTTGATTAATATTGAATTTCCAAAACCAGATGTAGTTATTCGCCAACGCGAACAAGATGTAAAACCAGGTGATGTCCCAATTACACCATACTTTGGTTTCATCGACTTCCACAAAATCACACGTGATAAAGGCGGCATTTTCTTATTTTATAATGAAAAGAATGAGTTATTATTTGTCGGCAAAGCACGTAAAATTCGCCAACGCATAAAAAAACATTTTGAAGACAATGTATCTCCGATGAAAAACTATCGTGACGAGGTCTTCAAAATTGAAGTCTATGAAGTAGAAGATCCTATGGAACGTGAAATTTATGAAACGTATGCGATTAATACGTTCCGCTCCAAATACAATGTAGATAAAGTATTTTATTAATATCAATAAAAACCGAAATCTCTTTTTAGGGATTTCGGTTTTTTATTACAGCATGGTAATACGATCTATCGGCATGCTTTTGCCATTAATATACAGTTCGATAATAGTCAGCTCCGCGCTTTTGTTGATGGCATAGACATAGGGTAGAGCTTCTTTCTTTTGCTCGCTTCCTTCCTTGAAATGAATGACTAACCTATTTTCATTAGCTGCTACACTTGCTAGCACATTTCCTTTTGAAAACATGACAAGATAGTACGTCACGTCATCTTCATACAATAACTGAATTCTGTCTGTAGCTATAATATGTTGTTGGATATGGTCAGGAACGATTGTTAGCTCTTGAATCTTAGGAAAAACCGGCAGCGGTGCAGAATCACATCCACCCATCATTAATAAATAAAGTAATACTGGCAACATCCATTTTTTCAAGATGCTCCCCTTCCCTTATAACTACTCTAAGAAAAATGCTTTACGTTCTTTAGCAATCCAGTCCTCCAATTCATTATCATCGCGTTTTACTAGTCTATTGATAAGAACATCATGCCAAATATAATCCTCTAGTAAATAAATATGCACAGGGTCATTCGTTATAAATGCGGTTTCTTGGTTGGATGGCGAGTGACCATAAATCATTTCTTGACCATCAACCGATAAAATAAACCAATGAGGTGTAGAAGTCTTTCTCGTATAGTGTGTGGCTCTGTGCATGTCTATAGATGCTAGATGTTCCTCGACATATAAAGTGATGCCATGCACCTCCACATGCTGAGATACCTCTTCAATATCCTCACGTAAGGTATCGTACATATCTTCCCACATCGATAGGATGACTTTTGTCTCTGCTTTTTTTAATAAGGTTTGACAATAATTAACGATCGTCTGCTTCCCTTTTAGCATTAATACTTTAGATTCCGCTTCCTGTTCTTTCATTTCTAGTTTTTCTAACTGATCACTAATCGATGTAAAATTCGATTGCCAGCGCTGTTGAATTTGCTGCAAAAACATCTCGACAGGAATAGAAGAATACGTCGTTTGATCCGCCGTTTCCTCTTTCAGTACGAATCCCTTTTCAACAAGACCATTTAATATGTCATAGATTCTAGCTCTTGGAATCCCAGAGTTTTTGCTAACTTGATAGGCACTGACATGACTATTTTGTACGAGTGCTGTATAGGCCTTTGCCTCATATTCTGTCAATCCCAGTTCTTTTAATTGGGCGATTAATTCATCCATATCATCCCTCCATATTTTTATTATAGGCTACTGTTGTGAACATTTGCCAATGAAAAAGTTAGGCTTTACAGCTTCAAATAAATTAGTTACTATTTCAGTAGTAACTAATTAAAATGAGGTGTAAGACATGGTTTTTGATGTGGATGTACATATTCTAATACTTTTAATTTCGTTTGGATTTCTGGCGGCATTTATCGATTCAGTCGTTGGAGGTGGCGGTTTAATTTCCTTACCAGCTCTATTGTTTGTTGGCCTAAATCCAGCCGCCGCTGTGGCAACCAATAAGTTAGCAGGCGCAATGGGCTCACTTACTTCGTCCATTTCCTTTTACCGTTCTGGTCAGCTTGAAATTCGATCTGTGCTGAAATATTTCCCTCTCGCCTTCATTGGATCTTTATGTGGTGCATGGACTGTTCATTTAATTAACCCAGCTCTACTAAAACCATTAATGCTTATCATGCTGGCAGCTGTTGGGATTTATACAATCTTTAAAAAAGATTGGGGCGCTGTCTCAACGGTAAAAAATCTGTCGAAAACCCACTTATTTTTATTTATGATGCTATTATTTGCTATTGGATTTTATGATGGGTTTCTTGGTCCAGGAACGGGCTCATTTTTAATCTTTAGCTTCTTGCTTGTTGGCTTTGATTTTTTAAAGGCGGCAGGAAATGCGAAATTTTTAAATCTAGCAAGTAATGTGGCAGGTGTTTGTATGTTTGCTTACCTAGGTCAAATCCATTATGTATATGGTTTAGTCATGGGGGTTGCTCAAATTGGAGGGGCTATGCTTGGCTCTCGAATGGCCATTCAAAAAGGAAGCGGCTTTGTCCGGACGCTTTTTATTATTGTGACAATGACACTCCTTGCAAAAAATGCCTACGATTATATGATTCATTAATAAAAAACAACGCCACAGTCCAAAATTTGCGGCGTTGTTTTACATTATATGAGGAAGTGCTCGTCCTTAAATTTATGACTAGTAGCAAGACTTACGATTACAAAAATAATAAGGGAAGCTACAATTGGAATCGTAACGGTATGCATACCGAAGGCCGTCGGATAGAACCGGTCGATGAAAATATATAAAGCCATACCTGAAATCATGGACGCAATGGCGCCATATTTGTTTGCTTTCCTCCAGTATAATCCGAGAACTACCGTCCAAATAAAGACTGCCTCAAGCCCACCAAATGCAAATAAATTTAACCACACTAATAAATCAGGTGGATGGAGTGCAAAGACGATCACTGCTAAGCCAATCACAGTCGTTACAATAAAGCTTGCGCGTTTAATTTCGGCATCACTTGCCTGTGGCTTCATGTAATTTAGATAGATGTCTTTGACAACCGTAGAGCTTACTAGCATAAGTAATGCATTGACAGTGGACATGGTAGCGGCCATTGGCGCTGCTAAGACAATCCCTGCTAAAAATGGCGGCAGCACCTTCAATGTTAAGAGTGGCATGACTTTATCACCAATGTCGATGCCAGGTAGGACAGGTCGTGCTAACACACCAATTAGATGCATCCCAAACATAATGGTCCCAATAGCAATCGTACCAATAATAATCGCTAAGTGCATACTTTTAGAATCTTTATAACTCATCGCACGCACGGCAATTTGGGGAAGTCCCACCACACCTACACCAATTAATAGCCAAAACGTTGAAACATACAGAGGCGTTAAATCCCCTTCTGCTCCAAATGGAGATACGAAATGGGGATTTTCTGCGACCAGCGAGGACATAATTTTATCGATGCCTCCACCTGCAATAATAGTTCCGATTAATAAAATAACAGTTCCAATGACCATTATCGTACCTTGAACAGTATCTGTTAAAGCAACTGCTCGGAAGCCACCAATGATAACATACACTAATACTGATATCGCAAATATAAACAATGCTGCCGTGTAATGTAAGCCTGTTAAAGACTCGATTAAACGGGCTCCCCCTACCCACTGTGCCATCATCGCTGAAAATAAAAAGACAATGATACTAATAGCAGACAGAATGACAATGACATGGCTTTTATAGCGCTCACGTAAAAAGTCAATGAGCGTAATAGCTTGGTAACGACGAGCAATAATAGCAAATTTCTTCCCTAAAATCATCAGGACAAAATAGCCCGCAGGTAGCTGTGCCATGGCAAGTAGCACCCAGCCAAGTCCTTTCGTATAAGCTACTCCTGGCCCTCCGATAAAGCTGCTCGCACTACCATAGGTAGCTATCATGGTCATCGCTAGAATAAATCCACCCATTTCTCGACCACCAAGGAAATACTCCTGTAGAAACGAGTTAGAGGAGCGGACATGTTTATTGGCCCAGAGTCCAATTCCAAAAATAATAATTAAAAATAATAGCAATGGAAATACAACTTGCCAGTGCATTAGCGCTCCTCCTCCCCATCATCAAATGGAACCTCTTTAAAGAAGAGCTTCATAACGATCCAGACGAGCAGGATCATAAAGCCTGTCCCTGCGATACAGCTATAGAAAAACCAAGCAGGAAAACCCAAAACATACGAATAATTTGCGGGATCCCCTGCACCTAGTCCATATGCAAAGCCAAACCAAATCGCAAAGTTCACAAGGACTAGTCCAATTCCAATAAGTGCCTCTCGATGCGCAATTTTAAAGCGTTGATCTTTCACAAGACAATCCCCCTAACCTACTCTATTTTACTGATATGTTGGTCTGATGGGAAGAGATGTGGACAAATAAGCGTCCTTGACTTTACTACGCTTTAATTGACGATTTATTTACACAAGACCATTCACATGATATGTTGGTAGTAATTGTAAAAGGAGGAAAAAATAAATGAGATGGATACATGTAGTAGGAATCGTTGTTGTAACGGCATTGTTAAGCATAGGGGGAACCTATTTAGTAATGGACAAGAATTATAAACAAGCAACCTCTAATAAAAGTACTAACAGCGAATTAGATAACCGTTCCAAAAAGGAGGTCCAGGAAGAATTTGTATCGACAGTAGATACGAACTTCGGTTGGGAAAACCCAGTATTCTCCAAAAGGATGGATGAATGGAAAAGTGGAGATGAACCATTTGTTGACAATTTAGTAGAAGAAGTACTTCAACAAATGTCGCATCAAAAAATAATGGCTGATGAGAAAGAATCATCTATTATGATTACGCCTGAAAGAATTGACACATTGCTGCAAATGGTAGAGGAAAATATGGATGATTACGAACATAGTGAACAATATTTGGATGTATTGAATCGTTGGAAAAACGGTGATTTTTCATCTGTAGACCAAGACCATAATGATATGTGGTATCTTCAAGGGTCAAAGCAAGGTGGGATCGCTTATGGAATTGCCACAAAAGAACAGGAAATCGATTATATCTTTCGGGTTTTCGCTAAAGAGGTAGTAGATGTGTTTGGTAGTTCCACTAATAAGCGATAAGCAGCTATCTTGGCTTTTTTAACTTCTACTAATGGAGAATTTTTAAAGATATAGTCTTTAAAATACAGTAACCCCCGTCTTTACTTGATACTGACAGACAATTTCTTGTGAGGCATATTGATGAACATCTGCCCAGTCATGTTCATTGAATTCTCGTAAAATTACTGTGTCACCTACTAGTCCTATTTCATTATTTTTATCATTGTATGTGACGCCTCCCTTTTCCACCCTTCACACAATCCAACCATTCACTTATTAGATTGGTAAACAATTTAGGTTGTTCAATTTGCAAATTATGACCAGCCATATCTAATATTGCGAAGGTTGCTTTTGGGAATTTTCCTATGATTGGAAAGGCATCCTCATAGCCAACAACGGAGCAATTAGGAGTGGCTTATCTATGTTACATAAGCAATTGATAAACAGCTTGTACCAGCGATTGAGCTCCTCCATTTTGGAAAGCGAGATAATTGGTCCCATGTATCAAATGTCTGACCAAAATTAGGTACAATTTGCTGTATACTGAGAAAAAGATGCCTTAAAAAGGGTAAAACTGTATCATCTTCATCGGAAATACTATACCAAGAAAAACGTCGAGATTCGGGTATAGAAATTGAGTGAGGATGGTTGCTTGCCATATCCTGCTCCACTATGAATAAGTGTGCATGTATGCTGATGACATTTTATTAATGTTCTCATAAGAGTTGCTCGATTAATACAATAATTGGATGGATTTGGAGCTATACATTTAGATTCAATGATAATATCTGTCATGTAAACGATAACCTCCGTTAGTGTAAGGTTACAAAAATTCAGGTTATTAAATGATTGACAGTTTACCATATTTTAATAGTTTTGATGGAGATAAATAAAAAACCCGATTATCAAATCAATGATAATCGGGTTTTAGTTCTGTAATTATAATAATTCTTTACGTAATTCAGCCGCTGATTTTGGTGAAAGCAGACTGAATGGGATATCAAATACTGTTTTCGCCCCTTTATCACCAGCTTGGTTCAGACGGTGTGCTGCGCGTGCATAAGCAACTAAAACACTTGATGTGAAGTTTGGATTACTTTCGAGTTTTAATGAGAATTCAAGAATTTGTTTATCGTTTGCACCACTATCACCACTTCGAATAACAAAACCACCATGTGGCATACCTGTGTGGTTTGCTTTAAACTCTTCTTCAGAGATGAAGTTGACAGTTGTATTATATTCATCGAAGTAGTTAGGCATTGTCACAATTTCTTGTTCAACTTTTGCTGCATCTGCGCCATCTTCCAGCACAACCCAGCATTCACGAGCATGTTTCTCCCGTGTTGTTAGCTCTGGATTTTCACCGTTACGTACACGATCTACTGCTTCTTTAATTGGTAAAGTGTATTGTACAGCATTTTTAACGCCCTCAATACGACGAACTGCATCAGAGTGACCTTGACTTAGACCATCTCCCCAGAACGTATACGTTGTACCAACTGGTAATACAGATTCTCCTAATAGACGATTTAATGAGAATAAACCTGGATCCCAACCAACTGAGATGACAGATACTTTACCAGATTTTTGAGCTGCTCCATCAACCGCATCGAAAAATTCAGGAATTTTCGCATGTGTATCAAAGCTATCAATTGTATTAAACCATTGAGCAAAATGTGGACCTTGCTCTGGTAAATCTGTTGCTGAGCCCCCACATAGAATCATAACATCAATGTCATTTTGGAATTTTTCAGCGTCCTCTACTACATATACGCTAGCATTGCTTGCTACGTTTACTGTTGAAGGGTCTCGACGTGTGAATACTGCTACTAGTTCCATATCTGGATTTTGTGATATAGCATATTCCACACCACGACCTAAATTTCCATAACCTACAATACCTACTCGAATTGCACTCATTAAAATTCCTCCTCACGATTACGTGACTTTGTGAAAACCTTCACGTTAAATCTAACTACAATAATACTTCGTGTTAGAAAAATTCACAATAGTTTGAGTATGAGTTTTTTTGAAAGAATATATATCAGTTTTCTATGATTTTCATCCAATGATGGTATGAATACGGTTACAAATTACTAAATATTCCATGGACCTTTAAGTTTTCGTAAAAGACTTGTAAATGACGGCTATTTTTCGAACCAGTCTTGTACAATAAATGTAACGACAAAAGGGGGCATGTTGAATGAAAAGTACTGGTTACTCATTAAGCACAACAACGGCACAAGGAGAACTACTTACATTTTCTGTAAACCAAAGCAGTGAAACGATACAAACTGTAAGGAAGCCGCTTGAAAGTTTATTACCAAACAAGCATGTAAGTATCGGTGTTCTACCTTTTGACGTTATGGAAAGCACCTTAGACAAATCCATCCAAAAAAACAGGGTTAATGAAGTAGACTTTTATTATAGCGGCAAGGAAATTGCTCGCTGGCTCATTAAAAAAAGTGAATATAACAAATCTATCCATGACTTCTTTATTTGAAGTCTGAACGACGGTTTATATACTCCACCTATTTTTAATTCCCCAACAACTGAATCTCCTGAGCCAATTGTGCGAGACGTTTTTCATCAATAATATGGTAGCCTGTCTTGCGTTTTTCTAAAATTTTCTCCTCACAAAACTGTGCCAATACATATAATAAATGGCGATAGGAAACCCCTAAATACTCACAGATCTCTGTATGCTTTTCCTTATAAACACCTTGATCAGCCGATAATTGAATAAAGGCTGCTAAACGACTTTCAAAAGGATATGCCTGATTTTGTGTATATTTGGAGGTTATTTTTGTGGCCTTTTCCCCTAAAAACACACAAAGTCGTCGTAAAAATAAAGCGTCAGCAAGTAACTTTTCCTTACATGATTGGGTAATGGAGTAACAAATTGTCTTAGATACCGTTTGAATGCCCTTTGTATATCTTGCCTCATTCAGCAATTCAATCTCCCCCATAAAACGTGGTGCCTCTAAATATTCGATGAGTGAAACCTTGCCATTTTTATGCGTCATATAGAGCTTCGCCTTACCCTCAATCATGTAATACAATGTCTCTGGAAAAGAGCCTTCCTGGAAAATCCATTCTCCTTTGTCAAATTCACAAACTTCTAAATAGGGATTAATGTCAAAGGAGAAGAAATCATGAATAGGGTATTTTTCGAGATAATGGGTGCGTGTTTCAGCTGTTAGAATATGCATTTTTTACTCTCTCCTCTGAAAAATATGAGATATCTCACATTATTGTAGCGATGAACGTGCTATTATTCAACATAGTTAAATGGAGGTACGGTAAATTTATGAATAATCAACGATGGCTTTCTCAAAATTTCTTTACATTTTTTATTACTTGGGGCATATTCTTACCCTACTGGACAGGCTGGCTTGTGGATGCTAAACATTTGACAGTATCACAAGCAAGCGTTGTAATGGGCTGTGGGTTACTCGCTAGAGCCACGTCTAATCTATTCTTCTTCCCCACGCTCGCTAAATATGTTAACAATAAACGTCTCATTACCATTTTAGCAGTCGGTGCACTTCTGACAGCACTGCTGTACATACCAAGTTCGGGCTTTAGTGCATTATTAGTGGTCACAATTTTGTTTAGTATTTTTTACCCAGCACTGTTACCAGCTGTTGAAAGTAGTGCTGCAACGCTTGTCCAATCTGGCAACATTCATTATGGTAAAAGCCGCTCCTATGGTTCCTTTGGCTTTGTGATTGCCGTATTAATTATAAGTATGCTAACAGGGGTATTCGGTAAAAATATTATCTTTTGGAGCATGATCCTTGGCTTAATCGGCATGCTGCTTATGCAGCTATTCGCTACACCAAAGGAATTGCTTATTGTGCCAACAAAGGAGCAACGTGCGAAATCATTGTCCATGAAAACACTATGGACTATTAAAGGTTTCCCAATTGTTTTATTCATTGTTATTTTATTGCAAGGTGCACATGCCTCCTATTATAGCTATGGTTATATTTATTTAGAAGATTTACAAGTAGATCCATTTTATATGGGCATGATTATTAATATCGCCGTTATTTGCGAAATCCTATACTTTATGAAGGCTGATACTTTATTTACGAAATGGCGTTCTTCTTCATTATTACTGTTAGCAGCTAGCGGGTCTTCTCTACGTTGGTTACTCATATTTATGTTCCCAAATGTTTGGGTATTTATTGCCTCTCAAACATTGCATGCATTCTCCTTTGCTCTGGCACATTTTGCTTTTATTCGTTATCTCACACAAACCCTACCGAAGGAGCAAATTCCAAACGCACAGGGTATATATTCAGCATTAGCGATGGGGTTAAGTACAGCCATCCTGACATTTTTGGGAGGCTATTTATACGAGCTATCGCCTGGTTTATCCTTTGCAGCCATGTTAATTTGTACCGTTCCAGCCATCGCTATAGTGCTCATGACACGACGCAAATATCAATATTAATATGAAACGCAGGTGAGAATTACTTCACCTGCGTTTTTCATTTCGGATAATAGGAAAATCCAGGATATTTCACCACTGGCCACTTTTCCTTTCTTAATGCTTGTATTAGCTCCGGACCAACCTGTAGATTGCTTTGTATCAGCTCAGTTGGTGTTAGTGCCATCCATTGATTTAACGATACATCTTGGAATCGGTCACTTTTAAACATTTCCAAAAACCATAATGGCTCCGTACCTGTATTTTCAATATAGTGACCGGTCGCAAACGGCACATAGCCGACATCTCCTGCGCGATAATCGAATGTTCGAGCAGTTCCATCCCCAGTGAATACCGTCATACGCCCTTTTCCTTGTAAATAATATTGCCATTCATCATTATTCGGATGCCAATGCAGCTCCCGCATTGCACCTGGCTCAATTTCCACTAATGCTGCCGCAATATTTTTAGAGATTGGGAAATTGGTCGAATCAACAATGCGTACACTGCCACCCGGTGTTTTCAATGGTGGCTGAGCCAACAAACGGTGTTTAAAAGTTTGTGGCACCTTACCATAGGGAGATTGAATTTTTTGCGAGTCAATCGATCCTGGTACATTGCCTTGGTAAATATACACCTGTTCACTCGGAATATCATCAAAGGCACGAATTGGAACACCAAAATTCGCTGATAGCACTTCCTTTGGCGTATGAGCAAACCAATCAGAAATGGAAAGCGTATTGAGATCAGAGAAATTCCCATCATCAAATACTAATAAAAATTCACAGCCGTCCGCTAAGCCTTGTATGGAATGCGGTATTCCTGGTGGAAAATACCACAAATCGCCAGGGCCTACATCCGCAATAAAATTACAGCCATTTTGATCGACCGCCGTAATACGTGCATGCCCCAATAACATGTAGGACCACTCTGCCTGTTGATGCCAGTGTAGCTCACGTACGCCGCCCGGTGTCAAACTCATATTAACACCAGCCAATGTGGTCGCTATTGGTAATTCACGTACCGTAATTTCGCGAGACCAGCCCCCTTGATTTAAGGTCATATGTGTGTCTGAAAATGAAAATCGTAGGTTCGGAATCAAACCTGCATCTGTTGTTGGGGGCACCAGCATATCGGGATTTTCTAAATCTCTCATTATATCGCGTGGTCCTTTATCTATGCCTCCTGCCCCATCACTACGTATGGGTTGGGGCACCTGAAAATAACCTGACGACAAATTTTCCAATCATTCACCTCTTTATGTTAGAAATCGAACTGAAATGCTATGATTCTCTAAAATGTATGGGTATACAGCTCGGATTATGCCCTTTACATTCACAGGTAATTATGCAATCAATCGTTTCTGTTCAACAATTTCAGAGTGTCCCCTTCTTACTTCTTACTCACTTTGCTACCGTTACCAATATCCGTAGCCTCCACTACATAATCATATAAAATTTGTAAACCCTCCTGCATTTCCTCATAGGTTGCATAGGCGTAGGATAAACGAATATGATGCTGATCTTGAGGATCATAAATATAGCCTGGGTTAATTAAGACACGATGCTGTAATAGCTTGACAAAGAAGTCCTTATCGACAACATGATAATGGAACTTGAGCCAAATGTAAAAGCCTCCCTTTGGCTTATTCCAATCAGCTAACTCTCTAAACTTTTCCTGTAATATTTGTTCTGTAAAATCAGCACGATCCTGTAATTGCTGTCGTAAACGTATAAGATGTTTTTCATATTTCCCTGATTGTAGCCAATGTAGCACAAGTTCTTGTGAAATGGCACTTGAGCCGTAGTCCGTTTGCATTTTAATATCTGCCAATCGTTCGATAACAGTCGTTGGACCGATTAGCCAGCCAATGCGTAACCCAGGACTTAAGGTTTTGGAGACACTCCCAATATATAGAACTTGTCCACTACTATCCATTGCCTTAATGGGTGGTGACGGGTCATCAAAAAGCAATTCATGATAAACATCATCTTCAATTATAGGAATGCGTGCTGCTTGGCAGACCTCATATAGCTGTTTTTTTTCCAAAGATGCCCATACATGGTTAGTTGGATTATGCAATGTAGGAATGGCATAAAACACGGCTTGTTTTTTTCGTTTCCTTTGAGATAGTGTTTGAGCAAGCTGTTCATCTCGCTGTATCCCAATCATTTGCATACCAACCGATTGAAATGGATGAACAGAATTCAAATAGGAGGTTGATTCCTGAAAAACGATGGACCCTTGCTCTAGTAAACCAACGGCAATTAGCTGTAAAGCTTGTAATGCACCAGAGACAATACAAACGTTCTGAGGCTCCGCTTCGATGCCTCGTTTTTGTACATAATCGCAGATAGCTGCCCGGAGTTGATCATTGCCCTGTGGTGATGAGTAGCCTAATGTTTTGGGCTGCAAGGATAGCTCCCTTAGTGAAGCTTCAATTTCCTCTGTTGGTAACAGACTTGGTGCTAGTTCTCCTGTCCCTAATCGAATCACATCATCACGCTGCTCATATTCGTTAATTAATTGGATTGTATGGTAATTTGGTTTATGCAGGCTCGTTTCGATATATTTTTGCCAATTTGGCTGTGTTTGTTGAAGTAATGCATGCCAGGAATTGCGAGTGACATAAACTCCTGATCCTACCTTTGCTTCAAGAATACCGATCGCTTTTAATTCATCTAAAGCCTGTTGAACTGTACTGCGATTTACACCGAATTGCATAGCCAGTTGTCTTTGAGTAGGCAGTTTAGTCCCTGCTGCCCAATCTCCTCGTTCGACTTGGGCAGTAACCCACTGAACAATTTGTTGCTGTAATGTATGGCCACTTTTTCTACTTGGTTGCCAGCCCATGGTTATCGCCTCCATTTAAAATTGGGTGGATAAAAAACCATCCAATTGGTCGTTTTCTTTTAGTTATACCATAGCTAAAATGATGAAGGAAAGGAGGGATTAATCATTGGAAGCATTTCTTCACGGCATCATTTTAGCATTTGGTCTCATTTTGCCATTAGGCGTACAAAATGTTTTTGTTTTCTCTCAAGGTGCTACACAACCAACTATATGGCGAGCGCTGCCAGCTAGTTTGACAGCTGCCATTTGCGATACATTGCTCATATTACTGGCGGTATTTGGTCTGTCAATAATCGTCTTACAATTTGAATGGTTACGCATTACTTTAATGTCGGTTGGTATATTGTTCTTACTTTATATGGGCTATACGATTTGGCGTTCAAGTCCAGTAACTGGCAATAAGAATGATGCACTTCCCGTAAAAAAACAAATTCTCTTTGCACTTTCTGTATCACTTCTAAATCCACATGCCATTTTAGATACTATTGGGGTGATTGGTACAAGTGCCTTAAAATATAGTGGTACAGAGCAATTCATCTTCACTACAGCATGTGTCCTTATTTCTTGGCTATGGTTTTTTGGCCTTACTGTAACTGGATCCTCTTTCCAAAAGCTTGATAGCTCCGGAAAGGTGATGAGAATTTTTAATAGATGCTCAGCGATTTTCATTTGGGCGACAGCTTGTTATCTAGCAATTGGCTTACTGTAACCTACAGAGAAAATGCTCAGGATGAATCCTGAGCATTTCTTTTATAAGGAGATACAAACAGTGAGCTTTTCATCAAATAGCTCTGTTTCTGCCGATCTCACTTCTGTCCATTCTTCGCCATAATGTATGGATTTGACTAGTACATTGGCTTGTAATAACACTTCATGCTGTTGAATGACGGAAAGTAGCTCTTCACTACCGCAAAAGGCGATGGATATATATTGTTCAACAGGCAGCTGCCACTTTTTACGAGAATCTTGGATGAACCGAATTAATTCTCGTATTTGTCCCTCTTGTAGCAAACTCTCGGTTAATTGAACATTCATCAATACACGGCATTTGCTATCTTCAGCTAAAATATAGTCGTCTTTCACAATCGCTTCAGCTATGACATGACTTGATAATAATGTTAGCTGTTGCTCTTCCACTATGATGGGCACTTCCCCATTTTGCTGTAGCTGTTCTTTCTCTTCATCCGTTAACGTCAGCATATACGATTTTACTTGATTGACCTGTGAACCAAAAGCAGTACCAGCTGTTTTAAAATTAAGCCTATATTGGACACTTTCATAAGCTGAAAAATCATGCGTCCATATGCAAGCCTTAATGTTTAATTCCTCTTGTATTAACTGGCTATAAGCTTGATAGCCAGTCAGCTCTCCAGACACCTCAACAATAAGCTCACTTAAAGGCTGTTTGACCTTCATTCCTTGACTATTACGTATACTCCTACCCAGCTCTACAACCGTTAAAACCGTAGACATTTCTTGTTCCAGCTGAGGATTCACAAGCTTTTCTTCGTAGATTGGGTAGTCTTCTACATGCACACTCTTGCCTGTTAATTGTCGGTAAATATCTTCGGTGATAAAGGGCGTAAATGGTGCAAGTAATCGGCAAATGTTCGTTAAAACCTCATAAAGGGTACTAAATGCACCTCGTTTATCCGCTGTCAGCCCATGTGCCCAAAATCTTGCACGTGATCGACGAATGTACCAATTGCTTAGTTCTTCCATTAATTGTGCGATTTCTCTTGTAGCATACGTAAATTGAAATTCATCCATAGCTGCCGTCACAAGCTGAATTGTGTGATGCAATCGTGACAATATCCACTGATCTAAAGGTGTTCGTGTACCAGTATTTGTAGCATCATACGTAAATCCATCAATGTTGGCATAGAGCTGATAAAATTTAAATGTATTATCCAATGTATCCACTAGCTTTGATTTGGCATCCACCACAATCTTTTTGGAAAAACGCTTTGGATTCCAAGGAGAGCTATCAACTAAAAATGCCCAACGTAATGCATCTGCCCCATATTGGTCCATTAACTCTACAGGCTCTAATGCATTGCCTTTACTTTTTGACATCTTTTGTCCATGTTCATCCAACACATGCCCTAACGATAACACCTGTTTATAAGCAGGCTTTCCAGTAAATAACGTCGAAACCGCTAATAAGCTATAGAAAAAACCACGTGTTTGGTCGATTCCCTCAATCACAACATCTGCTGGAAACTGATTGTGAAAAGCCTTGACATCTTCAAATGGATAATGTTGCTGTGCAAATGGCATTGAGCCGCTGTCAAACCATACATCCATTACCTCTGGTGTCCGCGTCATATCTCCTTGACATGTAGGACAAGTACAAACAATTTCATCAATAAACGGTTTATGAAGCTCTATTTGCTGATCGACAGCTCCCTTGGCTAATTTTTCTAACGCTGTGATACTATGAGGAGCCTCCTCATGACCGCAATTCTGACAAATCCAGACATTCAACGGCGTACCCCAATAGCGGTTGCGGCTTATATTCCAATCCACTATATTTTCGAGGAAGTTGCCAAATCGCCCATCCTTAATATGACTAGGATACCAAGTCACTTGCTGATTGTTTTGTAATAATTGCTCTTTTAAAGCGGTCATTTTGATAAACCAGCTATCCGTTGCATAGTACAATAATGGAGAATCACAGCGCCAGCAATGCGGGTAGCTATGCTCATATTTTTCTTTACTAAATAAGAGCTCCTTTTTCGCAAGCATTTTTATAATGTCCACATCACAATCTTTTACAAATCGTCCGACAAGCTCTGGCACTTCTTCTGTGTAACAGCCTTTCAGATCCACTACATTGACAAAGGACAAGCCATGCTGTTGAACCGTTTTATAATCGTCCTCCCCATATGCTGGAGCAATATGCACAATCCCTGTACCGCTATTCTCCGTGACATAATCAGCCATCACGACAACATGACCTTGATGAACCGTTACATATGAAAATGGTGGCTGATAAGACACACCAGCAAATTCCTGCCCAGTATGCTCACTTAAAATTTCCACAGCTTCAGTGAAAACCTTAGAAACCAAAGATTTGGCTAAAATAAATACCTGATCCCCTTGCTTTACCCGTACATATTGTAAAGATGGGTTCATCGCCAACGCTACATTGGCGGGTAATGTCCATGGTGTTGTGGTCCAGCCTAAGAAATATTCATCACAATCAGCAAGCTTAAACATAGCTGTGACAGATAAATCTTTCACATCCTTATAGCCCTGAGCTACCTCATGTGAGCTTAAGGATGTTTGACAACTCGGGCAATATGGTGAAACACGATGCCCTTTATATAAAAGCTGTTCCTTATGAACATGACTTAAAATTTGCCACACCGATTCTATATAATCATTGCTTAATGTGAGATAGGGATCATCCATATCAAGCCAATAGCCAAGCTGTTCTGTAAAGGAACGCCATTTCTGTTCATAGGTAAAAACACTATTTTTACACGCTTGAATAAAGCGCTCCACTCCATACTTCTCAATCTCCTGCTTCCCTGAGATACCTAAGGCTTTTTCTACTCCTAGTTCTACAGGTAAACCATGTGTATCCCAGCCTGCTTTTCGTTCAACAAAAAAACCTTGCATTGTTTTATAGCGGGCCACTACATCTTTAATCGTTCTTCCAAAGGCATGCCCAACATGTGGTAAACCATTTGCTGTCGGTGGTCCCTCATAAAATACAAAGGGCTGCTGTCCAGCTCGATTTGTGACAGAGGCTAAAAATGTTCCCTCTTGCTCCCACAATGTCCGTATCCGTGTTTCTCGTTCAAGCGTCGTTTCTTTCTTTTGTTCTGTTTGCATTTAATTCCTCCTATACAATTCTATTTTGTATAAAAGGCATACAAAAAACCCCGTCCCAAGAAAGGGACGGGGTTAACCGCGAATACCACCCTAATTCTATTGACGCCAGTCAATAGCACTCAGCAACGTACTATCATACGTGTTCTTTTTAACGGTAGACACCCGGGTTAGCTTACTGTTTTCAGCCAACCTTCTCAGAGAGGATTTTCATGTAACACCTGCACACCGACTTCCACCAAATGTCGGCTCTCTGTAGAACAAAATGAAACATTACTTTTTCTCATCAACGAATTTGTATGCTTTTATTGTCACTCATCTTATCAGATTTACCAATTGTCTGTCAACGGTGGACAATCTTAATTAATCTCATTTAGACAAGTGATAATGCTTTGATGCAAGGTTGCATACTGAGCTTGTTGATTCGTTTGAATAAAAAAGCTCTTTAGCAATGTTTTACTATTAAACCTTACATGATAAAAATACTCTTCGTCCACTTAATCTTTTAATGTGGATAGGATTGATGGAATTTACTGGAATGATCAGACTACCTCATTTTGTGCTAAGCCTCGCTCCAACATCGCAAAAATGGGTACTAACAGCCTTTCATCCTCATCATGAATAAAGATATATTGAGGCTGTAAATAAATGGACCCTAATGCATGTAACATATCAACATAGGCAGTTTTCTTTATTTTAGGATTTTTCACAAGTTCATCGATCACACCTGATACATGTGCTACACTATGCGCCCTTCCCTTGCCAGGTACAAAGCCCTTCCATCCATTTCTTCTTTTACATAAGCCAGTAATTTTGTTTGACCTTCGTCTACCCTGTCCTGCGTTAAAAAATCATCCTCTAAATCTCTTGCTAAAATAAATGCAACCAATAAAGTTGTAAAGGAACGAGTAAAGACCCCATCTGATGCCACTTCCTCAATATCTTTCCATAATAAATGGTTCAAGCAGTAATGCCAGAGGTCTGTCCTATAACGATATCTAACAAATTTTTTTCGAGTATCCATTCATAGAAGCCACTATAAATATAGGTATCTCTTAGCTCACTATCGGTCGAGCCGATATGGGCTAGCATGGACTGTAATAGCTGTTCTTGATTCACTTGTTCCCATGTTGTTTGACCCTGTTTTATTGTGCTTAGCTTATCTTTTAAATCACCTGCCATCAATATATCCTGTATCATTTGTCAAACTCCCCTTTGTTCCTTATGGTTATGTTCTCCCGGTAGAGCCCCTCTAACTTCCAACCATTATTAAAACGGACATATGTAAATTCCTTTTGCCAATCATCCGTGTGCACAATTACCCTGCTACGCCAGGGTAAGGTGGAAGCATATATTTGCCCTCTACGAACCTCAGCTATATCATCGGTTACACCAAGAAGTGTAGAAGGTGCAATTGTATGATACATTAAATATTCTTGACGATCCGGATTAGACTCAATTTCTTCCATTACCTGCCGGTGAAAAGCAATTACCTGCTCATTTGCCTGAAATAGTGAATAAACTAGAGTACCACCGAATAGAACCATGAAGGACGCTACAAGAAGTACATGCTTCTTCTTCAAACCTATGTAAAATGCCCAATTCTTTTCTTTGTTGAATAAATGGATATACATAGCAATACTTATAGGCCACAAAAATAGTAACTGCCAACATAGGACTACCCAAAACACATCTCCAAACGAGACAAAATATCGAATGCCTAAGTAATTAACAATCCATAATGACATCGACCAGCGCCAAGTGGACTCATCCCCGGACCTACTTTTTAAATAAATGAGTAGGAGTGGCAGGCTTAGGAAAAAAGCAGTCCCATTATCCAATAGAGCGAATATCAACTGACCACCTCTTTAATTAGAAAAATATTACAACTATTGTAACTGAAACCAGAAAAGATTAAAAGGTTGGATACAAACAAAAAAAAGCCTGCCATTTGAAACAGACTTAGTTATTGAACATGTTGGTCGATGTGCACATTCATACTGATTTGCCATTCGTCTCGTAATATGGCACTTCCACTCCATCACCATTTTTAAGACATTACTAAAGGGAAGCTTTGCAGAAGTCGCCTGAGCCTACATATTATCGTTAAGATCCGTAAAAGGTGTAATCACCATTTTTTCGTTTGCAGATAACACGATATTAGTAGAGGGTGTACCATAGGGCATGGTCGCATCAATAAATTGCTCTAATGTTTCTACAGAATAGGTTGCTAGTTTGACAATATAGCTAATCTCCCCTGCTACGCGATAACATTCGAGTACATCCGGGTGGCTATTACAAAAAGCAGATAGACTTTTACAATCGATGGATTTAAATAAAATAATCGCTTGAATCGTACGGTCCATTTTTTTGATGTTTACTTTAGTGTGATACCCTTCAATCACACCTTGTTCCTCGAGCTTTTTGACGCGTTCTATTACAGCGGGAGAAGATAAATGAACAGTAGCGGCTAATTCTTTCATCGAAATTTTAGCATTCTGCTGTAACTGCTGTAAAATGTGAATATCAATTTGATCCACCATTAATCACCTTTCTTAATTAACTTTTATTTATATAATTCCTGTTTTAATAAGGAGATTTATCTAAATTACATTATATAGCTTCTGTTAACGATTAGCTTCTTTAATTACAATAAAAGCATAAAGGAGGCAGAACAAATGAAAAAAATAATGTTACTTTTAGCAAATGGCTTCGAGGCTGTGGAAGCAAGTGTTTTTACAGATGTACTAGGTTGGAATAAATGGGAGGGTGATGGAACAACAGAGGTTGTCACGGTAGGATTACATACACAGCTTCAATGCACATGGAATTTTAAGGTCACTCCTGAAAAATTGCTGCATGAAATTGATTTAGCCGACTTTGATGCCTTGGCTATTCCAGGTGGCTTTGAGGAAGCGGGATTTTATGAGGATGCCTTTAGCGAGGAATTTCAAAGGGTTGTTCGACATTTTGACGATCAGCAAAAACCAATAGCAACGATATGTGTGGCTTCCTTAATATTAGGACATAGCGGTATTCTCCACAATCGTCAGGCGACAACCTACAATCATCCAACTAGTAAACGATTAGCGCAGCTAGCAAGCTTTGGGGCGACAGTTGTCAACGAGCGAATTGTACAAACAGACCATATTATTACTTCTTCCAATCCAGGAACAGGCTTTGATGTAGCCTTTTGTTTACTGGAAACACTGACATCTACCTCAAATACAGCAAGAGTAAAAGACTTAATGGGCTTTCGTTAATTGATAAAAAAGTAGGCTACACCATATATTTGGCGTAGCCTACTTTTTGATTCACGTTTATTTGCTTACTGGTGGTACTGTTTCAGTTGTGCTTAAATCGATTTCCTTCGCATTGTCTAACACATCTTTTGGAATGGTAATAGTCGTCACAGCATTGAAATCATGATATTTGATTGTCATTTGCTGTTTTGTTTTAATGGAATTGCCTTCTACTTTCATACCTAATGTCATATCCATAGCAATTTCTTCTACATCAAATGTTTTTTTATTAATCACCAATTTGTATGTGAGGCTATCAAAAGACATATTGCCTAATTGGCTATCTAAATCAGCATCCATACCTAAATCCATGGCACCAATTTGCTGCTTCACCAACTCTGTAAATTTATCACCAGCACCTTTCAAGGTTAATTCATAACGATTCGCTGTTTCCTTTAAAGTGAAATCCTCAGCAAAGGATTGAAGCATCTCTAATTGCTCCGCTGCATCTGGCTGCATGCCTGTTTGACTTAGAACGTCGTCAAATAATTGTTTCGGGAATTTTACCCAAGCCTTCTGGTCTGCCTCATACATATACATACCATCTTTAGCTGTCATATACATTTTAATGGGTAAATTAATCGCTTCACCACTAGTTGGATCTGTTAGTGACATGGTACCATCTGCAAAGAATTGCATCGGCTCTGTAACAATCTCCATCTTCATATTGCCTTTAGAATCCATTTTCATGGTTTCCTTACCATCGTTTGCTTCTACAGACTGTGAAATCGTCATAGAAGCCTTCATGCTTTTTACCTCTTTTTGCTTAGCTAAAGCCTTAGTAAACACTTCTTCTAGCAATGCTTGATCGTTTACTTCAGGCTTTTCTTCCGTTACCGGCTCCTTATCTTCCCCAGTTGAAGGCTGTTCTAAGCCTAAGGCGTTAACAATAAATGTTGCTAACTGACCACGCGTTACATTTTTATCCACCCCGAATTCTGTTGCCGTCACGCCCTTCGCAATTCCTGCTTCATGCAATGCCGTTACAGCATCTGCAAATGGACTAGTTTGAGGTACATCCGTAAATGGACTTTTTCCTTCTGCTGTTAAGCCTGTTGCCTGTGCCACCATAACCGCCATCTGTCCACGCGTAATCGTCTCATCAGGTCTGAAAGTATCATCCTCATAGCCATTTACAATACCTAAATTAACCAATGTAACAATCGCCTTATAGTATGGACTAGTTGAATCGACATCCTTGAAATTCGGATTTTCAACATCCGTTGTTGTAAGATCGAAAGCCCCTGCAATCATCTTCACTGCTTGTCCGCGTGTTACGTCCAATGTTGGCTTAAAGGTTCCATCAGGAAATCCATTAATTATATCTGCTGCATGTAATGTAGATATACTTTTAAAATGTGCATAATCTTCGCTCACATCTGAAAATGGACTAGCTGCCGATGCAGGTACAACTGCTACAGCCGTCAAGGCCACTGCCGTAGTTGCCGCCGTAAAAAACTTTTTATTTTTCTTTGTCATGATAAATCTTCCCCCATTTATGTAAAAATTTAAAGGCTTACCCTTTAATTTTATATAAACATTTGGGAAAATGCTATGTATTTGGAAATATTCGAGCTTCTTGATTTTTCCTCTTTGTCACATTAGGGCTTTATCCGTCACTTCTGCCTCGCTATCCGTCACTTTCTCGTTTTATCCATCACTTTGGCTGTTCTCTCATTTTCTCTCCATGACTTCATAAGGATTTCATGAGCAAACAAAAAAGCCGACCTCCTAAGAGATCGGCTTTCTAATGTGATGATTACTCAGCAGCTTTTGCGCGTAGAACCATTTGTAGGATACCACCATGACGGTAGTAGTCTACTTCTACTTCTGAGTCGAAACGAGCTAAAGCTTGGAAAGTTTTAACTGTGCCGTCTTCAGATTTAGCAGTTACTGTTAAGATTTCACGTGGTTTCACGTTATCAGTAATGTTTACAGAGATTTCTTCCTTACCAGTTAAGCCTAATGTTTCAGCAGATTCACCTGGCATGAATTGAAGTGGAAGAACACCCATCATTACTAAGTTAGAACGGTGGATACGCTCGTAAGATTGTGCGATAACAGTTTTCACGCCAAGTAGGAATGTACCTTTCGCAGCCCAGTCACGAGAAGAACCCATACCGTAGTCGTTACCAGCAAGTACGACTAAGCCAGTACCTTGCTCTTGGTATTTCATACACGCGTCATAGATGTACTCTACTTCACCTGTTGGCCAGTAAGTAGTGAAACCACCTTCTGTACCTGGAGCAACTTGGTTACGGATACGGATGTTTGCAAATGTACCACGCATCATTACTTCGTGGTTACCACGACGAGAACCATAAGAGTTGAAGTCACGGATAGCAACACCGTTTTCAATTAAATATTTACCTGCAGGTGTATCTTTACCGATTGCACCAGCTGGAGAAATATGGTCAGTTGTGATTGAGTCACCGAACTTCGCCATAATGCGTAAACCGTCTAAGCCTTTAATAGCTTCTGGTTCTTTCGCAAGACCTTGGAAGAATGGTGGGTTTTGAATGTAAGTTGATTTATCATCAAATGTGTATAGAGACTCAGTTGATGTTTCAATTGCATTCCATTTTTCGTTTGCTGTGAATACAGTTTCGTATTCTTTTTGGAATAGCTCACGGTTAACAACAGTACCTAATACTGCGTTTACTTCTTCAGTTGATGGCCAGATATCAGCGAAGAATACTTCATTACCATCTTTGTCTTTACCGAATGAATCTTTTTGTAGATCGATATCCACTGTACCAGCAAGTGCATAAGCAACAACAAGTGGTGGAGAAGCTAAGTAGTTAGCTTTTACAAGTGGGTGTACACGACCTTCGAAGTTACGGTTACCAGAAAGAACAGATGTTACGAATAAGTCTTTTGCTTTAATAGCATCTTCGATTTCTGGTAATAATGGACCTGAGTTACCGATACATGTTGTACAGCCGTAACCTACAGTGTTGAAGCCGATTTGGTCAAGGTATGTTTGTAAACCTGAATCTTCAAGGTAACCAGTTACAACTTT
The DNA here is from genome assembly GCF_049943995.1 of Lysinibacillus sp. VIII_CA. Classification (NCBI taxonomy): domain Bacteria; kingdom Bacillati; phylum Bacillota; class Bacilli; order Caryophanales; family Bacillaceae; genus Lysinibacillus; species Lysinibacillus sp. VIII_CA. Next base: position 42,256 of record NZ_JBNFXM010000006.1, on the reverse strand, counting down.
AGAACCTGGTGCTAAAGAAGTTTTTACCCATTTAGGTACTGTAAGACCTTTTTCTACAGCTTTTTTCGCAACTAAGCCAGCAGCAATTAATACATATGGATTAGATGTATTTGTACAAGAAGTGATCGCAGCAATTGCAACAGCACCTGTTGGAATTTCTACATCGCCTTCAGCAAATTTAGCTACAGAAGTTTTTGCGAATTCGTCTTCAGTTAAACCGAAACCTTGTGTACCTTGTGGTGCCACTACTGCTTCTTTGTAACGAGAACGCATTTGAGATAGTGGAATTAAGTCTTGTGGACGTTTAGGACCAGAAAGGTTTGGTTCGATATCAGCTAAGTTTACTTCTAACACGTCAGTGTAAACTGGCTCTAAAGATGGATCGAAGAACATGTGGTTTGCTTTTAAGTAAGCTTCAACAACCGCGATGTGCTCTTCGTCACGACCTGTTAAACGCATGTAGTTTAATGATTCTTCGTCAATTGGGAAGTAACCACATGTAGCACCATATTCAGGAGCCATGTTTGAGATTGTCGCACGGTCAGCTAGTGGTAATTTAGATACGCCAGGTCCGAAGAACTCAACGAATTTACCAACTACGCCACGTTGACGTAATACTTGTGTTACTTTTAATGCTAAGTCAGTAGCAGTAGTTCCGTTTGGAAGATCGCCCACTAATTTAACACCGATAACTTCTGGGATTGGGAAGTATGAAGGCTGACCAAGCATACCTGCTTCAGCTTCGATACCGCCTACGCCCCATCCAAGAACGCCGATACCGTTAATCATTGTTGTATGAGAGTCAGTACCTACTACTGAATCTGGGAATGTTTCGAATGTGCCATCAGCATTTTCGTTTACGTGTACAACTGGAGCTAAGTACTCTAAGTTTACTTGGTGAACGATACCTGTTGCTGGTGGTACAGCACGGAAGTTATTGTAAGCAGTTTGAGCCCATTTTAAGAAGTTATAACGCTCAGCATTACGTTCAAATTCTAGGTCCATATTTGCTTGTAATGCAGATGCATTACCATATTTGTCAACTTGTACTGAGTGGTCAATTACAAGGTCAACTGGAATAGCAGGGTTGATTTTGCTTGGGTCGCCGCCCATTTCCTTCATTGCTGAACGAAGAGATGCAAGGTCAACAACTACTGGTACACCAGTAAAGTCTTGTAATACAACGCGAGAAGGTTTGAATGGTACTTCTGCTTCTGGATCAGCACCATTGCCCCATTTTGCTAATTCGTTTACGTGCTCTTCTTTAATTACATATGCATCATATTGACGTAAAACAGATTCTAATAATACTTTAATTGAGTAAGGAAGGTTTGAAACTTTTGCAACGCCAGCTTTTTCAATCGCAGCTAAGTCATAGTAATTGTAAGTTTTACCATTCACTTCGAATGATGCACGGCTGTTGTGTAAATTACCTTGTGCCATTTGCGGATCCCCCTAAATATATCTTTTTGAAAAGGCTTTATAAAAGTGTAGCATCTTTTCTCCAATACCCATGATAACGTATTTATATTCATAAGTAAATTACATTAATATTATCTTTTTTGATAAGCATTACTTATGACCTTGGTTTCTACCCTGATGTTTTTAATTTTTTAATGTGCATAATATCAAGGTTTTGTTTTTATGAGGGATTCTATACCTATCTAACTAAGTGTATTTAAATGTATTTAACTGGGGTACTTTGTGGGGCACTTGCTGGGGTACTCGTAGTTTTTTTAAAAAAAGGTACCCCAGTTAGTAAAATGAAAATGTAAAAAAAGTGTGGTCAGTACTTTTTTATATAATATAGAAGAAAAAATTTAAAGTGCTTAAAGTTAAAATTATTTCTTTGCCACATCCTGTGGCATTTTTTTATGTACTGACTACATCCCACAATATCGATACAATTTTATTATTACAAATAACTAACAAGAGCGTAAATACATTTGGAGAAATTCTTTTTTAATTCAACACTTTTTATTTTTATTTCTCTATTACTTAGCATGATGTGTAGACTCTTCCGAGAATAATACCTATAAATTTTACCAGGTACTGATTTTCATTTTAAAGCGTGGTTTTTATTTTAATGACTGATTGATAATTTTTCTACTTGTTTTTTCTACTTGTGTTTTAAGAGCCATATTAGCATACCTGAGTACAACATCATTACCAGCTGTTGCAATTTGGACATCACTAAAATACTCGTCAATCTTCTCTATCCTTACTAACCTTATTTTGTCTTTTACCAATAATCTTTTTGAATGGTAATAATCTTGGGTTATGTCTTTTAGTAATTTTTCGAGGATGGGTAAATAAACTTTACTCATTTTCAAATTTTCAATTACAGAGAAATCACGTTGCAATGATTGAACTGCCATTTCTAGAATTAAAAATTTATGAAATAGTCTTCTTTGTTCAGGTTTCAGCATACAACTTCTCCCCCTCAATCGGAACATTTGTTTGTATTATTTTAGAACAAACGTTTCTGTTTTGACAAGCATTAATTTGTGGAAATAAAAAAAGCCTAGGACCAAATTAATTAGTACTAGGGCTTCTTTAACTTTATAAGGAACATACTTTGTTTTTTTATTTCTTAAGATAGCTATAAACTAGTGTAATTATTCCTAAAACAAAAAAAAGTGGAACAAATAAATTGTCGATAAACGAACTCATTTTAATATCCGGAACTTCTCCGGACATTTGGCCTGCAAAAAAACCTGCTTGAGCAATGCTGGTTGATAGCATTGTAAATCCTCTTTCTAAAGTATAAATCAATCCAGACATAACTAAAAGCACAACTCCAACTACTTTCATGACGAGCACTTCCAATCTTGCTTTATTTTGTAAATATGTTACAATTTATGCGTACCGGTACATAATTGTTAATTATACCAAAAAGGAGAATAAAATGAAGAAAAATACATTAAAACTTGTTTTTGCGGCTGCATTTACTTTTATTTTCGCGTTAAGTAATTTCAATGATGCATCAGCAAATACGTTAGTTAATTCATGTACATATGACTTATCTAGCTACAACTTAAAAGAATCTGACCTCGAGTCAAATAACGGAAGTAAAATATATGATGTTATTGATTTTGAAAAAGCAGCAGTTGATAACGACATCCCATTAGAATTAGATGGCAAGGAAATAATGGGTATATCTATTTATTTGCCAGAAAGCAATGAAGTAATAGAAGATGCCGATTCACTACCGAATTTTACAACTTTTGCAGGACCTCCATCTATTAAGGTTACAAATACTGGCCAAGTTTGTGGGGTAGAACTGCTACGATCATCTTACTTTCCTGCCGGAAATGCAAAAATGGAAATTAATCAAAAAGTTAGAGCACAGCTCAGTGCAAATGTTAAAGTCGATTTAAGTGTAATATCCGCAGCACTCGGCTTTGATGTAAGCAAGGAATATACGGTAAAAGAAACTTGGTCTGATAAAGTTCCAGCTGGACAAACATGGAACATTGTTGCTAACCCAACGTATTTATCAAAACAATATGATGTTTATAGAGATGGTAAAAAAACAGGTGATGGCACAGCATTAAAACCTATTGGTGTATGTTTTGGTGTTATTAAATATAAAGACTAATTTAATGTTAACTAATTAAAAAGATTATTTGCAAAGCTCTTTTAAATTCTTTACAAGAAGAATATGAAAGAGCTTTGCAGTCTTCATTTTCATTAACTACGGCTTTTTGAATCGTAGTAATTTACAACCCTATTAATCGGTCATTTGACATTGTTCAAATTGTATAAAGTTTGACTTAAAAATAATAGTCTTTTGAATATCCATTGTAATTAAGCCTTCTTATACTTACTTATTTACTACGCTGTGCAATGATAATCCTCAATCCTTCAAAATCACCACTTGTCATAGTGCCATTATCGAATTTCTCCAACCAAGATTTATCAATCACCTTTTTATCGATTGCTTGTTGAATATAATCACGTACTGCAGCTTTTGCAGTTGTGCTAGTGAATTTCATATTATCATCATCCTTTTCTGTTGGCTTTTCAATTTCATTTGGTTCCATAGCTTTCTTAATACGGTTCAAAAAACTATTCCAACGACCTTCACTTAATATCCGATGTGGGCAATACTTACCGTTCCAATCCTGATGCTTCTTCACTCGCTCAATGCCCCACCCAAACTGTTTTAATAGCTTTGCAATGAATTGAACAGTGTTTTCCTCTGCAACGCCATAACGTACACCACCACTTTTGCTGTAACATATTTCTACACCAATAGAAAGGCGATTACCTTTCTTTAAAGCGTTAGGGTCGGTACTCCCTCCGCCATCCCCACAATGCCATGCGTTACGGTTGAAAGGTATTGCTTGAATTACCTCTTTATCATCTATAGCAACGTGATAAGAAACTTGATTATTATTGTCAATCATGTACGAAATTTCGTTAGCTGCAGGTGCATCATTTGCTGTGTTGTGTACGGTAATGAACTGTGGTGCCGAGCCTTTAATGAATACTTGTTTGAAGGTAAAAGAGTTTGTTTGAATATGTAGCTCATTTAACCTCACCCTCTCCTGTTTTATCCTTCACGATTGCTAAAGTATTTTTAATGAAGTCAGGCATCGGCAAGCCCATTTTAGTACCATTCTCAGTGATTGAAATAAATTCTATACTAGTACACAAAATGCAATGGCAGCCCCATCCCCTGCATACTCAATGCCAGGTATCACAACGGATAATAAGTAAACAGAACCAACTAACATTAAATAATAAATTTTTCGAATGATACCGTTAAAGCCTATACGACTGTTTAAATTTTGATTAACGATACGCCCATAATTCCTGTAAGGTAATCAATAGCCATAAAGCCAATCAAAACAGTAACAGCCATTCCTAGACCATCCACTGAATATGAAACGATTGTGCCTATTGCTCCACTTACTGCAGCAATCCATTTTTTCATCTGAACACTTCCCTTGTCCCAATATAAAAGCACCCTCAATTTGAGAGTGCTTTATATTTATATAGAAATTTTTAATATTAAAATTTAACTACAATCTATTTAGAGAAAAACTAGTATTTATAATTAAATATTAAAATTAATTTCTAACTCTTCTTCTCTTACCATGTATTTTCTTTTTTTTATTTTTTTGGTGTCCTGTATTATTTAGTTTTATTAATTCTACTTCTCTTTCCAAATTGCCTATATGTTGATAAATTTTTATCTTTTCAAATCTTTCCTTAGTTTTACTATCATTATATTCTTGCCACGAAACCAAATGATATTCACCTTTCGGAACTCGTAACATTGTAACCAAATTAGATAAAGCTTCTAATACGGAAAGTAGAATTAACAGGCTTTGTCCGATTGTAAGTTCTTTGGGAATACCAAAATTCATTAATATTTCTTCCCCAACTACTGTAACATTTAAAAAATAAGTTAAAGTAGCTAATATCGCATAGAAAATTAGCTTAAACATTGACAAATATCTTTCAATTATATTTAGTTTAGTTTTCATAAACAAACTCATAATAGCAGACAGAAATAAAAAAATAACAATCATCTTTATGATATTTGTTAATAATTGAACATCTAGTTTTATAATTTCCATTTTTCTCAATCTCCTCCGTTTCTCATAATATCTTAATAAGAAAGAGAAGAAATTACTTCAATAAATTTTTATCATTAAATTAACAAAGCATTATTAATTAGTTTAAAATTGATATAATAAAAATAACGCTAGCTTATGCTGCGTTTATCTGATCCGACACAACTTCTTTTAGATTGCTGATATTTGGCACTTGTTCTACTTGATACGTACCTTTTTTAACTAACCCACCCCATACAATAACCAATCCACTAAGAGCATTAAACATTATGCACCGCCCCCAACTAATAGAGATAATTCTGCAACAGCTTGTGTCAAAGCATCTATCTGTTCTTGTTCAGCACTTTTAGGCATGTCCATTAATATAGGTTTATCTGCTAAGATATTACTAGCAGTTAAATTAGAATCCCCTTCGACATAACCAGTGCCATCATGTAACCCTTTAAGAATAGTCTGTTTAGTCGTTGAAGGTTTAATGATTTGTTTCCCTATTTCCACCTCGCTTTCACCCTGTAAGATAAAAGCCCCTGCACGATAACGCACTGTATATACTCCACTTGCTTTTAAATTGCTTACTGCAACACCATTTAAGTTTTTGATTGGTATTGCACCCAAGCCATTAATATTTAATGTTACGGCTGCTGTACTGTTGGAGGTAGCAGGGAATGAAACAGCCAAGCCATTTTTATAACTTGTAATGCCAGGAACAGTAGCAGTTAATGCGTTGGCTATGCCGCCTACTGTTTCTATCCATTTGGTATGCAAGGCAACATCATCAACATGTGAAGAAATCTTATTTTCTAGCGCATGCACGCTTTGTTCTAATTCTTCAATATTGCCTCCATTTTGTTGTAAATCTAGTATGCATTTATAAGCTCTGTTAAGTAACCAGTTCATATGTTGTGCTGAAGGTTTCATACCTGGTTGCCAACCACTATCTTTTAAAGACTGTGGAGGTTCAACACCTACTGCATTCCACTCTGGTAATTTCCTGTCCGTTGGACAATTCGAACGAAATTCGCAGGGTCTAACCCTGCCTCGTTCAATTTTGTTAGTGGTAACTCTATTACTTTAATAGCCGCTGGTTCTGGTTCTTCTGAATCATTCCACTTCTCTTTAATTTTTATCATTTTAGGGTCAACAGATAACGCGATAGCTAGGACCTGAATTATCATATCAATTGTTCCATCACTTAGATTTCGGGCAATTTTCGACTTTAATAAGATTCGATATACTTCATCAGTTGCAATTCCCCGAGGCTGATTGACGTTTTGTCCAATTAAATCAAGGCCATCACCTTCTGCGTCGTCTATATTCCTCCACTGCCTAATACGGTCATTAGTAGCTTTGACTTCTTTTGCTTCAGCAGCGAATATACTCATTAGTTTGGATATATTCGAATCTGGCGTTTTATCAAAGTAATCTGATAAACGTTTGACAATTGATTGAGTACTAAACATTGAGTATCACCTCTATGTCGTTAAAATGCGTTTGAGCCACTTCTTGAAAGGCGATAATTATATTTGAATCATTGTAAATTACTCCGCCTTTAGATACTTCTATCATTACATCGTCGATTCCATCAACACTGTATGCTTTGGCTATTAATCGAAATATAACCACATCTTCTCCCATGTTTAAGCCAGCATAAGTATTGTTGTCATAATCAGTACCACCGATATATTTGACAAGAGCAGTTTTTAGTAGCTCTACTCCATTAGATGTAAACGAGGTATTAGTTTTAGCATTTACTTTAATAAATACATTCATCAAGCACATCAATAAATGTAGTTCCAAATGGTTGAATGCCACCTGCCATTTTTTTCATGTATCGCTTTAGCGATTTCTTCATCATTCCCACCTAAAACAAATGCCTGAATGGCCATAGGAGGCGTACCATATGGATCTACTTCATCTTTAAAATTTTCAATAACTTTTGCTGCTCGAATGCTTGAAATTTTTAATAAATTTGTTCTTATTGCTGCTGTGGTAGCTGATCCAATACCATCCACAGTTATATCAGCTCTTTTCGCGAGCTTCGGCATCTGTTTCTTTTTCGCGGCCACCACTAGTTTTTAATGGATTCATTACACTAGTTACATCAGCATCAGGATATCTCCCGCAAACATGGGGTTCCATCAGATTTATATGGATTTACAACGTTAAGAAATATACACAATTTTATGCAAAGTGAAGAACAAACCAAACAAGTAAAAATACTGTTACATCAATTTTTACGTTACCTGTATAAAAAGGTGCAAGTGCTTCCTATTCGCCGTTTGCCACTACTTTCTATGTTGAAATATTCAGTATTTATATTATGCACTACATGAATAAATCTACATTTTCAAACATTACCCAATTATGTTATCCTTTATAAGTTAATGACCCAAATATTAGGAGTATATATGCAATGAAAACACAGTATTCTATAATTAAACATATCATATTTATTTTAGCTGCCCTCTTAATTTCAAGTGGAATGGGAAGATTAACAGGTTCCCTCGATTACAATTCACTTATTCCAAATAAATATGTTGCGATACTATTCTTTTTTATAGGACTTTCTGTTATGTCCTTTTCGTACCTTAGAAAACCCCGAAAGGAAAAATAATCAACGTTTCCCTTTGCCTGTCCAATTAGGCAGAAGGACCTTGTGGGATACAATGGTTCAATCATTATTTTCTCTTAAGCAAGACATCTATAACATCATATGTCCTCTGAAACTTCTGCATGTATCATTTCATCAGCCTCAACAACCTTCTGCAGCTCAACCAACTTAGAGCATATTTTAGAATTTCTTTTAGAATAGTTTTTTAGCCATACTGATTTTCTAAGGGATTGTCCAAAAAACTTATGTTTTAGTAAGGATAAAACATCCAATATAAACGGTCGGCATGTCTTTGATTAATCTTTTCATTAAATTCTGGCTATAAAAGAGAAAAAATGCCAAAAGTCATCGAGAATGGACGTCTCAACGACTTTTGGCAACAGCGTTCCTATATACCTATGTGGGTTTTCTTTTTATTACTTCTTCTTATTTACATCATCTGGATAAACAATGGTATTAAATACTTCTCCGCTAGATGCATCTTTATAAATTACTGTGACTTTATAATCTTCAACGTCTGCACCATTAAATAATTGATAGTACATACCTGTTAAAGCAAGTCCAACTGAGGCCATTGTATCAAGACTACCGTCGAACTCTTTCTTGTTTACAGAAAGTGTGAATTCTGAAAAGGATTTATTATAAGTAATATCTTTAACAGATTTGTAATCTTGACTAGCTTTAATTTCATCTACACTTGCTAAAATACCTTCTTTTAAGCCTTTCATCATTTCTTCGTGCTCAGGTTTAGACATTTTATACGTTAAAGAACCATCATCATTCTTAATGACTTCCTTAATTCCACTATTTTTCGCCTTTGAAATAACAGAATCAATATCCTGTCCCTCGAAAAATAAAGCTGGAATGGTTACTTCTACTTCCCCACCCTTATTGCTCTCTTTTTCTTGATCCTGACTACACGCAACCATCAGAACACTTACTAATAAAAGTAATGGTAACATCCATTTTCTTGCCATTAAATCTCCTCCTCCTACACAAATATACAGAATGTGAAGGGATTTCACTATAACAATTTTTAAAAAATATTTATTAATATAGTAAATACTTTTTATCAATTGCTAGTAAGTGTATATGGAAGTGGATAAATCATTCTACTTTTCGTTCTATAGGATTATATTGTCACGATTGAAAATAACAATGTATATGGTTCAACGTATGCTTCTGTAGTAAAAGCAACTCTTAGTAATATTTCTATTTATAATTCTTCACTCTACCTTCCTTATAGTCCAAAGAATCTTATTCCATACGAATAACCTATTTATAGGAATGGAGGTGAAAATAAAATGGCATCATTTGAAATTGGAGCAAGAAGTCTTTTCAACTTTCGGAACGAGCGCTTTTTTCTAATAGTTGAAGATGAAATTACAGTTCCAGATAAAGGTGTGGAGATTGACCCAGTAAATATCTATGAGATTGACCGACAAACTTTCAGATTTATTAGAGAAGAAGGAGATACACCTGTAGTTGTACCCGTTTTAAAGCTTCCACCTGTACCACCTGGGTTTGACTTAGAACGAAAATGTATTTTTTCGGTGGATAATTCCTACTTCGTCATCTATGATTTAGAAAATGGCACTGATAACCATGTTCTATTAAGAATCAGTGCAGCCCTATTTAACTCGTTAAGAAATTCTGGTGTTCGTGAATGTATTCCTCAAAATTTCATTCATTAAGCAAAAGGAATCAGTTAATGATTACAAGTCCAAGTTAAAACTGATGCTTTTTAAATAGAAAAACTTAGTAAATGTCACACATCAAATGTATATACATTAAAAGGATAGAAGAGCTTAAATAAAATTCGCTCTATCTATCCTCTTTTTACTACAAATGACCCTATTTATTACAACAATAAAATGAATCTAATGTTTTCTTACTCCACAATCGGTCGTTGGAGTAAATATTGTATAGCATTATGCAATTTAAACATTACTATTAGTAAATGAATTTATTTAAAGCTCTTTCTAGATTTATTACTTTTTATTTTACTAGTGCGCAAATAAAAGTAATTATGCAATTGGCCCTAAAGCCGAAGCAACCTCTGAAAAAATAATTTCACTTCCCAAAATTGGAGATTCCTGTTCCGTGTTATTTGACCCTGCATGGGTTTCTTTAAAAGCAGCGCTATTTTTCCATTGAGTAAAGTCTTCAATCGTGTTCCAATACATATTTACATTCAGTTCATCAAATCCGGTTAGATTTTTAGCAATTAAAACCTCCACTTTTATAAAACCTTCTGTTTTTTGTAAGGGACCTGACCTAGTGAACATGGGCGCCATTTTTGCAGCAAAACCTAATTTCGTTTTAATTCTGTTTGTTACAATGATCATTGATTAGTCCTCCTAAATTTTCTATAAACATTTCTATCCTTTAGTAGAGGTAATTTTCAAGTTTTTAAAAGATTCATCATGTTTAAGTTTGCCATCTTCCATTCGATACACTTTATCGCAGTATTCAAGCATTCGTTCGTCATGGGTAACCATAATTGCTGCTTTGTTTCTTGTTTTTGCTTGTATAGCTATGAGTTGAACCACTTCATGAGCTCTTTTTGAATCCAGACTAGCTGTTGGCTCATCTGCTAGAATAATAGACGGGCTGTTTATAAATGCGCGGGCAATTGCCGTACGTTGGCGTTCTCCTCCAGATAACTGTTCTGGCAACTTATTCAGTTTTTCTGTTAAACCCAGACTTTGCAATAACTCCTTTGCATATTCCTTATCCTGTTTTAAAAGTTTCCCTGACATTCTTTTTACTACAAGTAATTGTTCAAGAACAGTTAAATAAGGCACAAGATTGCTAGTTTGTAGGATAAATCCTATTTCATCCAGCCGCAATTGAGCTAAGTTCTTTTGGTTTAACTGATTAAGGCTTTTGCCGTTAAGAATAACTTCACCTTCAGATGATTGGAGTAAGGCGCCTGCAATGGCAAGAAAGGTACTTTTACCCGAACCTGATGGACCAATAACAGCTATAAACTCACCTTGTTCCACAGTTAGGGATATATTATCAAGGGCAAGAACTTGATTTTCCCCCTGTTGATACAGTTTGGAGACATTTTTTAATTGTATACCTGACATTTATTCCATCCTCCCAATCGCTTGAAGTGGGTCTATTTTTGTAATTTTCCGAACTGAAACTAATGAACTTAAAATAGAAATGACAAGTAAGAACAGGGCATAAAGGACAACTAATTTAAGGTCAAGTGAAAATGGCATTTCATCAGGAAGAATAAGGGCTGTCCCATAGGTTAACAAGATTCCTGCTGCAATACTAATGAATGATAATAGAAATACTTGGGATACAATAGCTTTCCCGAGGAAACGATTGCTGGCGCCGATGGCCTTCAATATGCCAAACTGATTTGATTTTTGCAAGGTAAGTACGTAGAAGAATACCCCCAGTACAAATGCCGAAATGGCCAAAAGGAAAGCAAGCATCATCATAATTGTGCCATTCTCTTCTTTATAACCGGGCATTCCCTGTATGGCTTTGGCCTTAGTTACTGTTTCAGTATTTTTGAAGACCTGATTTAGTTTCTCGGAGTCAATTTCCTCCCCTTGCAGCATAATTGCGTTTACAGGTTTTTCAATCCCTTTATCAGAACCAGGTGCTGCAAATTGAATGGAGCGCCATTTATCTAAGGTAGTAAAAATTGCAGGTAAATGATTGTATGTTTCATTTTTTACAAACCCGACAATTTTCAACTCTTCTAATGATCCTTCTATTTTCAACGTATCACCAATTTTAAATCCCTTTTTCTTTAAAGTATCATTCGCGATTACTTCCAAAGACTGATTTGCATCGAGGGGCTTTCCTTCTTCTACAGTAGGTTCCAGAAAACTACCTGGATTGATTCCTAGAATGGCAATATCTACTTTTTCATTTTTATTCGAACTCGAATTATTTGTTACTGTTCCCATAGTGGCACCCATTGCTGATACCGCTGAAACATGAGGTTGGCTTTCTAGTTTCCCTGTCAATGTTTCACTTAATAACGATCGGCTCATAGAGGCTCTTGATCCCTCTTCAAAGGTTACATAATCGGTATCCATATTTTTAAAGGTTGCTGCACTAAGAGTAGACAGGCCGTTACCTAATCCTGATAGTATGAATACTAGCCAAGCAATTAGAATAGTTATAACGCCAATCATCAGAAAGCGTAATTTACCATACTTTAATTCTTTCATAGCAAGAAACAATGTACGACACTCCTTTATCATTAATATATAGTCACGTTTGACTAATTGAATTCTAATAGTTTCTTTTTGATTAGTCAAGCGTGACTATATAATTTTATTTTTGTCTCAAATAAAAAAAGGAACCCTCTTTGGTTCCTTTTTTTGTGGATATACTATTTAATCCGAATGATTAAAATTTTGAATAGTTTTTTCAAGAAAGACTATTTCTGCTTCTAGCATAATAATTTTATGTTCGACCGCTAGATTAACACCGGTACGTATCCCATGTGCCGGCGTTTCCTTAAATACATCTATGCGTTTTTTGTTTTTCTTTAATCGTTCTTGCAAGGCCGGGATTGCTTGATCCATAGGAAGGAAATCAATAAACATTAACCCAATATCTCCTTGATAATTAACACTTTCTGCAGAGGATAGATTATCCAATAATAATTGATAAAAATACGTTCGGCCGCTTTCATTTATAGAGTACACTTTTCGGGTAGGTCTATTTCCTTCTTGCACTAATTGAATATCTATATAACCCTTTTGATTTAGTCTATCCAGAGTAGCATAAGCGGTTGGCTTTTTCATATCTGTAACTGTACTTAAGTTTCTTTCGATAAATTCATTAATTTGATATCCATGTTGACTTTGTCCCATTAATAACCCAAGCAGAATTAGTGAGCGATGTTCCACAGAAATCCTCCTTTCTTTCAGCATTCTTTATATATTCTCTCTTAAATTCTATCTGTAGTCAATTGAGTGTTAATTTCGTGCTTGATCCGTTAATGGTGCTATAAAGAAAGGGAACTTTTATTATCTAGAAAAATAACATCTATATTTGGTGCCATTCGTAGATAGCAAACTATAAAAAATGAGATGTTAAAATGAATTTGTTACTTTGGATATCAGCTGGTTTAATCGTAGCTGGACTTTTTGTCCTTATGTCAATGAAAAAAAGCATAGAGGAAAGAAGGAAAAGAGACATCCACTAAATCCGTTGTTTGGTGGATAATAGGGGCCGAGGTGTGGGATTAATTAGTATGTTATTAACTTGTGGTGTTTTTCTGTTTATGTAAAAATGGATGCATTGTAGATAGGTCGAGAATAAATAATTCATTTTGGTGACAGTCCCTAATTAAGACAACGAGCGCGATTGTTTAATAAACGTCGCTGTTCTTCTTCAATTAGCGAGGTGCTTTCGTAGAGGATGAGATAGTAAACGTTGTCTCCTTTTACTACTTAAATGCTATTTTGATATACTTGCTAGTGCGTGAAAAAATATGTATACTATCAACCGCTGATTTTCTACAAATGCAGCTCCTAAATCTTTAGGATGCTTTTTACACCTGTTACGATGGCAATGGTATATCCCTTTTCTTGCTACAAAGGCTAGGCATTTGAATATGAGCGCTCGAAGCACACATCTCCTTATTCATCTATGGTACGCAAACATTTTATTTTGTATTTCAATATAGAATTGCTGTATATCAAATTGATGCTGCTTTATAACATCCTCGGCTACTTGTCGAACTTCCTTTTGAATTACATCATCCTTCTCTTCTGTTAAATTGATGATGATGTGGACATGTTCTGATGTCATCGTGTGGTCGATACTGAAGACACCAACATGTTGTGCAGTCATCGTTTCAAATAAATGAGCCATAACATCATTATAGCTAAGCCTGGTCGAGTCAGTGGCTACAGGATCATAAAGATTTTTAATTGTTATTTGAAACGATATCGGGTTTAAATCATTTTTTTGAATACAATCAAGTATCGTTTCCTCTATTTTTTGTTTGGACAGCTGATTGATTGTTTCAGGTATAGACACAAGGAGCTCCATTTTCCCATTTGGCAGGACAGCATAGTCTAATTGAAAGCTATAAGATTCTTTTTGCAGGGCTATGACAATATCACTAATAAGAAATTGATAATGTTGCATATAACCTAATAGTTCATCGTTGCTAGGTTGCGATAGAGACGCATTTGATTTCTCAGCATTTTGAATAGGCGTATGGGAAAAAAAGAAAAAGACGACACTAACAATGATGGAAATAAGAAACCATAAGGTAAATAGTTTTTGGATAAACATCTATAGCCCCCTTATTGGGGACTATATGCAAGGTCATTCAAGGAAATTACGATAGAATTTTATAAAATAACACACGGTCTTGATTTTCGCCGCTATAATCACTATGGATAGACATATTATCCATCACCTTGTCACCTTTCTCCATTCTAAATCCCAAATTTTTGTGAAAGGCAATGGATACTTCATTTATAGGGGATGTAACACACTTAACGATATTACGGTGATACTGTTTCACCACATGAAAGAATACATCATATAACCTTTTTGCAATATTCTGTTTTCTATAATCAGGGTGAACCCCTACAAAATGAATGAACGCTTCATTTGTGTTGGATTGTGATAAAAAACCGACAAGAAAACCAATGATCTCGCCATCCTTTTCCATGATGAGGCTTGTGTTCGTAAAGTGATCGAAAAATAATTTAGGCAGTTTATCTGACATATTCCTTCCGCCCCACCACTCATTAATTACTGGCAATAAAGTATAATAATCTGCACTCTGTAAGCTACGAATGTTCATGGTATCCTTCCTCCCTTTCAACTTCACCTTTTAACTGGACATCGTTATGTAGGTCAAGCTACCGATGCATATGACTTTAATTTGTCCTTTGGATATCTCAGATGACTAACAACACTATACCCTCCATCTAAGATGTTTAATCATACTGTTATTTTAACCTACCAGTTATTTCAATTTCAATCTTTCCTTCAAACCTTTGCCATAACCAATGATTTTAATGTATCGCTTAAAGTCTGAATACGATTTGTCGTATCCGTCATCTTCACTAAGAGCTTATTTTCGTCCTCCACTGAATGCACTATATCACCTGTTGATGATGCATTTTGCTCTGTCATTTTATTCAGCTTTTCAATTTGAGATTGGATTGCCTCAAATTGTAAGATGGCACTGCTTAATTCGTGCATCCCCCTTGTCAAGTCTGTATTCGTTTGCGTAAATGATTCCTTTAAACTATTAAAGAAATAACTGACATCCTGTAAAAGCTGTTCCCCGTGCTGTAATGCTTTTTCACCATCATCAGAACGTTGATGAGCCTCCGTCGCTTTCTCAAACAACGTTTTCGTCACATTCGTAATACTGACCGTAATGGCAGCACTTTCCTCCGCTAGCTTTCGTACCTCTTCCGCTACAATAGCAAATCCCTTACCATGTTCCCCCGCCCTAGCAGCTTCAATGGCTGCATTTAGTGCCAATAAATTTGTCTGCTGCGCAATATGTGTGATCCCCTGTAGCAAGCTATCCACCGTTTGCAAACTGAATTGAAGCTCGTTGACGGTTTCTCCGGTTGAGCTCATGGCATGACTCATCACGCTCATTTGAGCCATCGCGTCCTGCATTTTAGCCCATCCTGCCAAAACCTCTTGCTGAAGTTCAGTAGATTTCTCCACTGTGTCCTTTGAAATTGTCAACGTTTCATTTACAAAATGAACAGAATCACTCATAGTGACATGAATCATTTGCAAACTAGAAGCCTCTTGCTGAATACTGGCAGAAATATCCTCAGTGGCTAATAATATTTGTTTACTAGAGCCAGAAATACTTTGCATGGTTTGCTGGAATTGCGTCACATGTTCGTCCAAAGCCTGACTGCTTTTCTCGATTTCCTGAAATGTATTTTGTAATTGATTGAAAGAAGCTTGGACTTCATTTTGCTGAATTTCAGCATGTTTAATAAGCTCATTCCCCCATTTAGCAAGTAAATAAAAAGCAATAATGACACCGTTCATAATCGCTAGAAGCGTGATGAAAACAATGGTGTCATCAAAGGGCCCTAATAAAGATGAAGAATTGACCAAATATAAAATGATAAAGCTAATGTTAGTTAGCAACCCAAAAAACACAATTAATTCCTTTTTAAAATAAAGCGCGATAATGGCAATGGTGCACAGCAAAATATAATGTTTATTCAATGAAAAACTATCTAGCAAAAATAATGTAAACACTATACTTGATGGAATAAGACCAAAGATAAACCCTTTTACATAAGCTTTTATCGGCAAAAAATAATTGCATATAGCTAAGGCGATAACGGCTAGTCCGACAAATAAAAATAGTATTCCTTTTGATATAATCATAGGTCCACAAATTAGAATGGCTAAAATCGATATTATTGCCAAATTAACTCGGTGCACTTTCCTTGTATCATAACGAATTTTGTTCTCCATAATGATCCCCCTAAAAAATGAATGGACATTCAGTTTGATTTTCTATTATTATATAGTATAACTACTACTTTTTGTAGCTAAAAATTTACTTTTAGAGCATATACTTCACATTATTGAAATTAAAGGGGGAATTCTTTTGAGCAGAGTCCAACAAATCGCCGCAAATTTTTATTGTATTGATACGCATGATCTAAATAGAGAGCAACGAACAAGCTCCTATCTATTAATTGATGAAAAAATAACCTTAATTGAAACGTCTGCTAGTCCATCCGTTCCATACATTATGGAAGGATTAAAGGAATTAAATATCGCTTTAGAGGATATTCACTACGTCATTGTGACACATATTCATTTAGACCATGCCGGTGGTGCAGGCTTATTTTTACAGAGCTGCCCTCATGCTAAATTAGTTGTTCATCCTAGAGGGTCGGCCCATATGATCGATCCGGGCAGACTCATTTCCAGCGCTAAAGGCGTTTATGGGACCGAATTTGACCGCCTTTTTCATCCGATTGTGCCGATCGATGCAGCCCGAATTATAGAAGTAAGTCATGAACAACAACTCCATTTAGGACAACATCATTTAACGTTTTATCATACAGAGGGCCATGCAAAACATCATGTTTCTATGCTTTATTCCGCTACTAACGGTCTTTTTGTTGGGGATACAACAGGTGTACGTTACCCAGAAATGGACGGTGAAGCAATTGATCTAATCATACCTTCCACTTCCCCAAATCAATACAATCCTGAAACGATGGAGCATTCCATTCAATTGTACGAAAAGCTACAGGCAAGCGAATTATATTTTGGCCATTATGGAGCTTATAAAAACCCAGCAGAGGCCTATCGTCAAGTACGTTATTGGACACCTCTTTTTTTAGAAGAAGGCCGTAAAGCACAAGGAGCATCCAGCCAGCTCCAGGAACAAATTCGCGATTTAGATGCTCGATTAAAGGAGCTGTTATTTAGCTACTTACAAGCAAATGGTCTATCACCCGACCACCCTGTCTATCAAACCATTCCATTCGATACGATTGTGTCAGCGATGGGAATATTGGATTATTTAGAAAAAGTGAAAGCACAGGTTACACTTTAATCATAAAAAGGGTCAAGAAGTAGCTTACAATACTTCTTGACCTGATGAGCATTATTCATTTATACGATCTAAAACTGCTTGAAAGTCCTGTTGTTCCCCTACTTCTCGAAAGTATTTAAAGGGATTGCTTATTTTCTTCATTCGCTCCATAACAGCAGGAATCGAAAAATAATAGGGCTTTAAATCGTCATTAACCTCTTCCCAATGGAGTGGCGTTGCGACTAAGCCTAATTCATTTCCACGAGTGGAATAAGGGGCAATTATCGTCTTACCTTCAGCATGCTGCACATAATCTAAATATAATTTATTATGGCGATTTTTTTTTAATCGCTCGATTGTATATAAATGTGGCTTTTGTTGGCATAAAAAACGACAAGCAAATTCAGTAAAAACGCGAACCTCCTCATAGGTAAATTTATTTGCTGGTAACGGGATATAGAGCTGTAACCCTTTCCCGCCTGAAGTTTTGACAAATGATTGTAGCTGAAAATAATCAATAATTCCTTTTAAATCTAGTGCCCCTGCAATCGCCAAAGAAAAATGGTCCGTTGAAGGGGGATCTAAATCGAAGACAATCTCTGTCGGATTCATAGTTTGTCGTGTTTGAAATGGAATATGCCACTCTAATGCTAATTGATTGCCCAGCCATAACAATGTTTCAAGATTATTACAGACCATATAATCAATCTCATCCATCATCGCTGTGCCTACAAAATCAGGTAATTTATCTGGTCTACTTTTTTGATAAAAGCTTTCCCCAGGAACACCATGTGGATAGCGTATTAAAGTTAATGGGCGATCTTGAAGAAATGGCAATAAATAGGGCGAAACACTTTGTAAGTACGATAAATAATGATCCTTTGTTACACCTATTTCTGGCCATACAGGTTTATCAGGATGTGTTATAGGAACTGTTTCAGGAATAGGAAACAGCTGTCGCTGCATATGCTGCCATTGGCAAATATCTGGTGTTAATTCCAATCGAAAGGCATGAAATTTTGGTTCTCGGAGCTTACTACCATCAAAATCTATGCAGGCAATATCAACACAAATAGAAGGCTCTAACTCCCACAATTCTTTCTTACGTTGCCCCTGAGCCTGAAAAAAGGCAACGAGTGTTTGATGCTCTTCCTCCTTCATGCCATGTTTAAATGTAACAACCTCTCGTAAATTTCCTCCGTCATAAATGGAACCTTGGAAATAGCCATTACTATGATCATATTGCGTCACAATGACCGTCACATAACGCCAGTTTTTAATTTTCAACCAATGGCTTGAACGTGTGTTATCCAGCCATTTACTAGTTTTCTTCTTGGCAACCATGCCCTCCCCATTATAGACCTTAATCGCCTGCCATAAAATATTACTTTCCTCCTTAGCCTGCACAATTTGTATGGCCTTTCCATCTTGATCATCTACATTGGGAAGCTTTACCTTTGCTGCTAGCTTTGCCAATTGCTCTTTACGAGTTTTTAAATAACGGTTGCTAAACGATTCCCCTTTGATCATTAACATATCAAACACGAGAAGCCTCATGGGGAAGGCTTGAGCATGCTTTGCAATGACATCTTGATTTTGCATTCTCCCTCTTTGCTGGACAACAGAAAATTCACTTTTATATGGATTGCTTAAATACACAAGCTCCCCATCAAAAATGAGTGGTAAAAATGCTTTCACTGAAGCATGTATTTGGTGACAATAATCTATAATTTCAGGAAACGAATGATTTAAATTACGCCCGTTCCTACTAATAAGTATCGGTTGCTCATCCCATATTAAGAGGCATCGAAAGCCATCATATTTCGTTTCATAAAGCCAGTCATCCCCTATTGGAATTTCATTTGCTTCCGTTAAAAGCATTGGTTTCATGTCACAATACCTACCTTGCTTTTTATCTACAGTGTTTGATGATTTCGATTTACGATACATAAAATACTGCAAAAAATATCATAGTAAGAAAAAGAGGTGACATTTGTATGCATACAGTATGGAAAGGAAGCATTTCCTTTGGACTTGTCAATATCCCAGTAAAGCTTCATGCCGCTACGGAAAATAAAGATATTAAACTGCGACAGCTCCATAAGGAATGCCATACACCGATTAGCTATAAAAAGGTTTGCGAGGGGTGCAATCAAGAAGTAAAAGATGAGGACATTGTAAAAGCTTATGAATATACAAAAAATAAATTTGTCGTACTGGATCAAGCGGATTTAGAAAACTTACGGAAAGAAAATGAAGATAAAGCCGTAGAAATTATTGATTTTGTACAATTGACGGAAATCGATCCGATTTATTTTGAACGCACCTATTTCCTATCCCCTGATTCTACTGGTGCTAAAGCCTATTCATTATTGCGTAAAACATTAGAGCAATCTGGCAAAATTGGCATTGCTAAAATCATTATTCGTTCAAAAGAACAGCTTGCTGTTGTGCGAGTGTATCAAAATGCACTCGTGATGGAGACCATTCATTATCCTGATGAGGTGAGGAGTGTCGGGGATGTCCCGAATATTCCAAGTGAGCAGGACGTTGTACCAAAGGAGTTAGAGACAGCTCTGATGCTGGTCGACCAATTAACGACCACATTTAATCCAGAGAAATATACAGACGATTATCGGAATGCATTGCTGGACTTAATCGAAGAGAAAAAAGCAACCAATACGGTAGCTACGAACGATCAACAACGACCAGTTCCCGATAATGTCACAGATTTAATGACTGCGCTACAGGCATCTTTAGATAAAACGAAAAAGCCTACTACAAGAAAGCGTACAACACGCACAAAGAAAAATGCCTAAAAATGAAGCGTATCCACTCATCGGGATACGCTTTTTATTGATTGAAACTGACGAAAATAATTGTCTACATCCTTTTGGTGCTGAACTAATAATACTTTATCTAATAGATCTTCCCTTTTTGTAAAAAAATGTGGCTTCCCCACCTCTTCAAAACGTTTATTCCATCGAAACATTTTAAAAAAAATCGAAAAAGTTGGCTGATAATGGGCTTTTTCGATTCCTATTTTTTGTTTGACGAACCTCTTTATAATCCGAGCAGTACGAATTTTATAAGGCGTATCTAGAAAGATAATACAATCCGCTTGCTGAAAGCTTTGTGCCACCCATTCCTCCTGATGGATTCCTTCAATAATCCACCCGTCTGTTTGGATAATACATTGTAGATATTCCTGTCTCTCTTGCTCCGTCCTTCTAATATCCCCCGATTGGTTACGAATCCAAACTACATTGTCTAATTCATGAAAAGAAAGCTGGAGCATTTTGGATAATGAACGTGCTAATGTTGTTTTCCCACTACCAACAGAGCCAATAATATGTATTTTTCGCGGAAGTTCCAATGACATTGTAGTATCCCCCTCTGTATCCTTGTAGAAATGTCCATTTATTATACAATAAAATAGGAGGACCATACATGAACCCACCCAATATCCAAAACAATGTACAAACCTATAATAATCCATCTGATTATGAATCTCAGGTATGAAACAACACAAATGAACGCTAAGTTTAATCTGTAATATCTCTTATCATTCACTTCAAATTGTCTCCTTTTATCCAAATGGAAAGAACATTCCTTACTGAATATACTAAATTTTTAAAATAATGGATTTTATAACCAACACTTGTTTAAAAATGATAATCTATTATAAAAAAGGGTGATCATTTGTCAAAAAACTCCTATAAATATTTAAAATATATAGCGTTATTTATTCTCATAATTCAAGCCCTATATTTAGGAATTCCAGATTCTGTTGAGCCTGTGTTGGTTTATGAGTACATTCTATTTTTCGGATTCGCTTATTTATTTGCTATTCTTCAAGATTTTTTTAATCCAAGTGAAAAAACCGCAATATTATTACGTGTAGCCCTTATCATCAGTTCAATTATCATGGCTATTACATCCATCTATTATAAAGAAATGTTCACGATTATTTTTTCTATAATAATGACCATTGGGATAAGTTTCTCATTACATTTAGCAATCAAACATAAGCAAAAGGATTAAATACTCTTTGCTTGTTTTTCTAAACCAATGGTACGAATATGTTGTTTTTGTTAAGTAATTAATATTGTTGCCAATTCAAAACGGATTGTACTGTTTGCTGTTCAGGTCTTTTAAAAAGGATTTGCAACCAAACTAACACCTAAATTTTAATAAAAGGTGAGACAATGAGAGAAAATTTAATTTCTAATCTATTACTTTTATTTGGCACGTTTGTTTTACTAGGGGCCTTCGCTTATCGGTTATTGATTACTTCTGATATACCCGTTTCATATGCAATTGATGAAGCCATGATTCTACATGTACTCCTATTTAGTTCCACACTGTTATTTGTGTATGGCTCAATTATTGGCTCTCAAAATGCCATTCGCTACACTCTAATAGCTGTATTAACGCTATTTACGATGCTGAACATCTTTCTTTTCGATACCGATGCTGAATATTTTGGCGCTTTTTATGCTCAAATAGCCATAGCATTTATCATGCACCCATTATTAGTTATATTAGTGAATATTTTTATGCAATTAAAAACAAGATGAACCGATTGAGGCTGGTCTTGTTAACATAATAGATACAGAGTCAAGCAAGTTCTTTTTCATAATAAGCAACTTATTATTCCATGAAAAAAAGGATAGATTTTCTTCATCTATCCTTTTCTTTTAATCCGTACTACCTTACTCTTCTTTTCTCACCTGATAATGCATTTGGACCATTTGACCGTATCGCTTTGTCTCGAGTAGCTTTAAATCTTCAAATGGACGCGGTTGTTTAAATAATGGAATACCTGCCCCTAATAAATGCGGGGTAATGGTGATAATCCATTCATCAACCAACTGCTCCTGTAAAAAAGCATCCAATATATGAGCTCCACCGACCATCCAAATTTTTGCGCCTGATTGTTGTTTTAATTTCTTAGTGAACGCCACCACATCCCCTTGGACAAATTCCACATGCTCATCTTTCCCTGTTTGAGATTTGGTGAACACATAACATTTCTTATCAGGATAAGGGAATGTATCGAGATGCTCTTTGACATAATCATATGTTCGTTTCCCCATAATAATCGTATCGATGGTTTGATACATATCAGCATAGCCATTATCCCCTTCCCCCTCTGTTTCTTCCAGCCATTGTAAGTCATCATTTTCTTTAGCTATAAACCCATCTAAACTTATTCCGATAAATACCACTATTTCTCGTGACATCATGTCAGCTCCTCTTCTTTTGAAAATCTTTCGTACAATGTATATACTAAACATAAAACATGACAACTATTGACATGATTAATTAAAAAAGGTGAAAGAATATGTCCAAGGCTAAACGATTAATTGATATTTTGTTATTTGTCAGCGCTAAAAAGCAATTTACAGCCCAGGAAATTGCCGATGCCTTCAACATTTCTGTAAGAACAGTGCATCGTTACCTGTTAGATTTAAGTGATATGGGGCTGCCAATTTACGCAGAGCAAGGAAGAAATGGTGGATATACAGTGCTTTCAAGTGCCATTCTTCCCCCTATTTTATTTACAGAGGAAGAAGCGGTTGCTATTTTCTTTGCGTTCCAATCTCTGCAATATTATCGTGATTTACCATTTAATACGGAAATGAAGTCTGTTTCACAAAAACTATATGAATCGTTACAGAAAGAGGCGCAAAAAAAGGTAGATAGTCTGCAATCCTATATTGCCTTTTGGAATCCTAAACGCGCTATTTCTACACCTCTTTTATCAGACGTATTAGAAGCGGTTATTAACCATTTACAATTAGACATTCAATATGAATCAAAATCAGGCATCACCACTAAGCATGTCCATCCTATTGGCGTGTATGCGCATGATGGCTTGTGGTATATGCCTGCTATTCATTTACAAACAGAGAAAATCCTTCTATTTCGAGTTGATCGCATTCATTCAATGAATAAAAGCGATAAAGGCTATGAGACATCTGTTCATTTACAGCAATGGCTAGAGAGTCCCCATGAACCTCAGCAGCCAATACGCTTGTATGTCGAATTAACAAGAGAAGGTGTACGACAATGCAGAAGTGAGCCAAATTTCGAGAAGGTGGTGGTTGGTCATAGTGATGGAACTGGCTATATCAATACAATGATTGACCAAGGAGAGATTCACTTTATTAGCTCCTTTTTTTATCGCTTAGGTCCGGATGCGATTGTCAAAGAACCACCTGAATTAATTCAGCTTTTGCGTCAACATGCTCATGCTATATTAGCGACATACCCTATAGAAAGCTAATTCCAAATATGACGATTTTGTAAGATTCACGTAACATTCTTCGTTACTAATTTTTAGGAAACGACCTTATACTTGGTTGTAAGGAGGAGATGACGTTGCAACCAACCGACAACAACAAACGTATTGATACTTTAGATTATTTAAGAGGGTTTGCCTTACTTGGTATTATTTTAGTGAATATCCCTGCATTGATGTGGATTGCACCACCACAAATAGCTAGTGATATTGCCTATAGTCGATTTCTCACGCTTTTTATAGAGGGTAAATTTTTTATTATTTTTTCTTTTTTATTTGGCATAGGATTTTATCTTTTTCTTTCGCGTGCAATGGCTAGAAATGATAGAGCCTATGTATTATTTAGTCGCAGACTTTTAATATTATTATTAATGGGGCTTATCCATTTCTATTTTCAACCAGGAGAAGCATTAACTGTCTATGCCATTTTTGGTTTTTTAGCCTTACCTTTTTATAAAGTACGGAAAGAAATCAATTTAATAGTTGGGATCATTCTATTAGCCCTGTCAGCTTATTTTGGGATAAAGATCCTCATGCCTTTCCCACTAATTTTGCTAGGTTTAACTGCTGGACAATACCGCCTATTTGAAAACATCTCTGTACATCGAAAAAAAATCATGCTAGTGACGATTGTAATGTTCTGTGTTAGCATAGTTAGCTGGCTTTATCAGTGGCACTATGTCCCTACAGCCAATGTTAATATCAATCATTTATCCAAAATTCAACTGGAAGAGCATATTACTAATATGGAGCAATTTGCGTTAATTGGACTACAGTTTAGCCCATTTGTTTCCGCTTTTTACATGGGGGTTATTATCCTATGTTTACAAAGTGTATTATTCCAACGACTATTATCACCATTAAAGGCGTATGGACGCATGGCCCTAACAAATTATTTAGGGCAAACTGCACTCATTTTAATAATCGGCCATACATTTCAACTAATTGGGCAACTTCGATTCCTCGAGTCACTATGGATTTGTCTAGGTATTTACGTTTTCCAATTAATCTTCAGTAAGCTATGGTTACACTATTTCCGCTTCGGACCACTGGAGTGGCTGTGGCGAATGGGGACCTATTGGACAGTCCCTCCCCTTAGAAAAAGAAAAGATTTTTAGCCAAGGATATATACCTATCAGCATAAAGCAAAACGTCATATATTGGTAATGTACCCTACTCGCTTTCCATCTTTGCTCATATCTTCAGGAAGATACACATCCCCATTTTTTTTGGTCACTTATTGAAAAATAAGTGACCTTTTTTGGCTGCTAGTCACCATGGTTCTGCACCTGTCTCTTACAGCATGCATACTATACATATAATACCCTTTTTTGCAGGGAGGATTTTATGAAAAATAACAAAGGCTATCGGAATAGTGAAGGAGCTGAGTCAGTGAGTCAAGCTGCTAAGCTGGCTGTTATTGCGGGAGCCATCACAACACTTGGTGACGCACTAGCGACCATTGCAGCAGGTCTTGCCTTGGAAGATGAGTTACAAGAGAACCAAGGTAAAAATAATGATATTGATAAACTGCAAAAGCAAATTGACGATTTAAATTATGAAATGAAGCAATTAAAAAGAATGCTTCGGTAAAATGTAGCCATGAACGTAAAAAAAACGACAATATTCAAAGGATATTGTCGTCTCAGACTGTAGACAAACTCAAAAAATTTGAGAGTTTGCTTACAGTCTTTTTTCTTTTACAATGAAATAAAGTAAAGCCGTTGATTTCCACTACGGGCGGACGCTTTCCGCGGGCGGGGTCGAGCTGCTTCCCTCGCTTCGCTCAGTCCAGGATCTCGACTTTCCCGCTTTTCCTGCAGGAGTCGCCGCCCTTCGTTCCCATCAACTTCTACATAAAGTACTTACTTTTTCTATATAGGGTGTTGAAAAGTAAATTTTTGAGGTGATAAACGATGATGACGAAGAATCAAACCAATGAACGTGAACAATTAGAAATGTTAACGTGATCAATTAGTTCCCAACAATCATTTAGTGCGAAAACTAGAGACTGCTATTGATTTTTCATTTATCTATCCTTTAGTCGAACATCTCTATTCACCTAATGGGCGTCCTAGTATTGATCCTGTTGTTCTCTTTAAAATGACGTTTATTCAGTACGTTTTTGGTATTCGGTCCATGCGTCAAACCATCAAAGAAATTGAAACGAATATGGCGTATCGTTGGTTTTTAGGATTTGGCTTCCATACAGAAGTCCCGCATTTCTCTACCTTCGGTAAAAATTATGTCCGTCGCTTTTAAGACACCGATATATTTGAGCAGATTTTCTATGGTATTTTAAAAGAGATTATGCATCAAGGACTCCTCCATGCAGACCATTTATTTATCGATTCCACGCATGTTAAAGAAACTAGCTACTTGGACATGGCAGACAGCTTAAGAGAGCATCTATGCTCGAAGAGTATGTTGGATACAGCAATGATATACCAAATATTGAATATGAAAGAGAAAGAAAAATGACAAAAGCCATAGAGAATGAACTTCTCGACGGCTTTTGTCTACAGTCTGAAACGACAATATTCAGAGGATATATTCGTTTTTAAATTTTACAATGAAATAAAGTTAAGCAAGCAATCTTCACGGTGGATGGTCTGTTTTCGGTGGCGGAATAGCCCTTCCTTCCAACTGTCTTCGTAAAATGAACTTTTAAGGGTATAAACGATAATGACAAATCATCAAATCATTTAGCAGCCCAAATATCAAGCTCTATTTTAATCTCTGGCAAACCTAGTGCTGATACATAGGCTATGGTCATTGATGGATAGGAATCGCCAAACATACCTTGCCATTGCTCGTCGAAATAATCCCAATCTATTTCCTCTGTAGCCCAAATATTGACCTTTACAATGTGAGAGGCATCAATTCCCTCTGAAGCTAAAATCGTTTCAATATGATAAAAGGTATTTGTTATTTGTTCCTCTAATGTCTGTGGTAATTGATCATCTTGGTCCAAACCAATTTGACCAGAAAAAACATACATTGTTGCATCTTTTGGAATAATTGTGACATGACTATATTTCCCTACAGGCTTTGGTGCCTGTATTGGGTTTTTACGCACTAGTTTTGATTTCATGTTGAATCTCCTTTAGGTTCTTTTTTTCTAAAAAAGTGCAGACTTATCCCTTGTTCAACTATTCTAGAAAAAAACAGCAGTGGAGAATCCAATGCCCATGCTTAAAAAACGGATAGATCTTTTTTTCATAAGCTTTCTCCCCTTTACCTAAAGTTATTGCCATATTACCATTTCTATCCCTCTTTTTCAATTTATAACTGAAATTATTAAGAATTTTCTTTTTAAGACTCTGAGGCAATTAACTATTTAAACATAGCGAATCTAACATATACTTAATAGTGTAAAGCTAAATTAGCCTTACACCTCCGAAATTGTTACTAGGGTTACTCCATCCCAAGTGGCCCTTCCTTTTTTCACAATTAAAACTAGGTACTCTCTTTGTGGAGTACCTAGTTTTTTGGTTAGTATGCGTGTTCATTCACAGAATACCATATCATCCTCTACAATTTTTCAACAAACTTCCAATAGGTGCCGTAAGCATAAACCATGATTGAAGTGCGCTTATATGTACTGGCATGATATTCTTTTCTTTTTACATCAAGTAAGGTATACAATTTACAAAATAAGTAAATGATATGTTTTGTAAGGGGGGAATCGCTATGAACACTAATGTGACTAAACCCTAAACCCTTTATTCCATCCCCAAGTTCATAGCGATTACCGTTCTAAAAAATTCAGGTCTCATTCGAGTACCTGTTTTTTTTCATCGTTTTTTATAGTTTTTAGGGCATTATCATTTACTACGTGTCGGATGTCCATTGATATAATTTATACTGTCTTTCATTTCTTCTAATAATTTTGTTTGTCTTTTTAGTTGCCTAATCGTACTAATAGCAAACCAAATTATAAAAATAATCGGAATTATGTAAAACAACAGTCCTACTATCGAAAATAAACTAAATATAATATCTCCATTATTATAATTATTCAAATCCTAAACCTCCTGTCTTTAAACAAGATTGTAGCATACTAGATTTCAATTTGGTATTAAAATGGAAAATGTCAATGTGTTATAACGATTATTCTTTGCAGGCTACTCACTTTTCCCACAGAAAACGAGTAGCCCTCTTCTACAAAGAATTAACCTGAAATAAGACGTTTTTCTTTTAATGATCCCACTTGACCAAGAATTAGGGCTCCGAACATTTGTATAATCGTCTTCACTATAATTTGTCCTACAATAGCGGCAGGTACTGCTTCCCAAGGCAATATATTAGCTCCAAGTGGACTCAATCCAATGACTACAAAGATTGCAGAATCCAAAAACCCTCCCACGATTCCACTGTAAAGCACTCGCCAAGCCATTGGTAATTTCAGTCGACTATAGATTTCTGTATCAGCTGTTTCAGCCACAACAAATGAGACAGCCGATGCTACCACAATTAAAAGTGTATCCCCGAGTATGAATGACACTACTGCTGATAAAATTAAAGCTGTAACGATAAAGAAATATGTCTTTGTTCTACCATATTTATTTTGCACAAGGTCCCTGAAAATAAAGGTCGCCCCTATTAAAAGCGTCCCCATTGGAACAATAAACATCCCAAACTGTAATGGCGCAAATGCTGCTGTTACCACATTAGCGATGATAATCGATAATAAATAAAATAAAATTCTCATTCTGGTACTCCTCTAATACATTTCTAGACATTTCGTAATGGCACACTATACACCTCTTTTATTTCCCCATACAAGAGTGTGCAACTGTGGCAATACTTTAACATCCTTTAATTCCTCATCTTTCAACACGCTATCAATCAGTGCATGATATTTATCTAGTAAATTTTTCATTAATCGCGAATTGTCATTCGTTGTGAGATCATCATTGCCGACTTGAAGATAAAAGGGGATAGTTGGAAATTGATGGTGAATTTGTTTAGCAAAATCGTAATCCTCTTGAGTAAAAACGACTATTTTTAGAGAAATATGGTGATGAAGTTTTCCAAAAATATCTACCAACACTGAATACTCTGTTGTCATACCTGAACTAGGCGCCTTGGGAGAAATGGTCAATTCATCAATGTCGTACATCCAGTTCTGCCACCTACTTCCTTGTGTTTCCACCGCAACCTTTATGTTGTTTTCTTTTAAAATGGCAATAAGCGCCTCTAAATTAGCATAAAGTGCAGGATTGCCGCCTGAAATCGTAACATATGAAAAGCCATTACCCCCAAGACGCTTCAACTCTGCCCAAATCTCTTCCGCTGTCATTTGAACAATAAGATGCTTTCCGCTACCGTCCCACGTAAACGACGAATCACACCACGAACAAGAATAATCACAGCCAGCCGTTCTTACAAACATGGTCTTTTGGCCCACTACCATTCCCTCGCCTTGAATTGTCGGTCCAAAGATCTCGATAACAGGTATCTTACTCAACTTCCATCCACTCCCGTCTCGCTTCTGCATAGCTTGTTGGAGTTTCATATAGTCTGATAAATTCTACACGCGCACCATTATTTCTTTGCTCATCACGCAAGGCCACTACCATGGTATCGTAAATCCAAACAACTATATTTTCTGCTGTGGTATTCATAGGTGGAAGCGTTTCGTTTAAATAACGGTGATCCAGATGAATCTCAATTTTTTGTTTCCATATTCTTTTGATATCACCAAAATCAATCATCAAGCCGCGTTCATCTGTATATCCACTAAGTCCCAATACAACACGATAAGTATGGCCATGTAGGTTTTTACATTTGCCCTCATAATGATGTAAATGATGAGCAGCATCGAAGGTAAATTCTTTGCTTACAAGCACACGCTTAGCATGATAGTTCAATTGATTACTTTGGATATCTACCCCTATTTTTTGGAGCTTATCGACGATTTTAAAATCTGACATGCTTAAAACTCCTTCCTATAGCTTAGATACTCATCAAGCCCTTTTTTTCGCAGTTTACATGCGGGGCATTCCCCACAACCATCTGCGATTACTCCGTTATAGCAAGTCAATGTTCTTTCCCGAACAAATTCTAGAGCCCCAAACTGATCGGCAAGCTCCCATGTCTGCGCTTTATTGAGCCACATTAACGGTGTATCAATCACAAAGGAATTATCCATCGATAAATTTAACGTTACATTCAAGGACTTAATAAAAACATCTCGGCAATCCGGATATCCACTGAAATCCGTTTCACATACACCAGTTACAATATGCTTGGCTCCTATTTGACTTGCTAAAACACCAGCGAATGAAAGAAAAAGAAGGTTTCGTCCAGGTACAAATGTCGATGGAAGCTCACCATTTTGACCGTCTTCCACTTTAATGTCTTGTCGTGTCAATGCATTCGGAGCAAGCTGATTTAAGAGGGTCATATCAAGTATGTGATGCTTAATACCAAGCTCCTCTGCTATCTGTTCCGCACATTCAATTTCAAGGCGATGTCTTTGTCCATAATTAAAAGTCACGGCCTCAATCTCTGCAAAACGTTCTTTTGCCCAAAACAGACAAGTTGTACTATCCTGACCTCCACTAAATACAACAATTGCTTTCTCCTGCTTCATCTATAAAAACTCCCTTTGATGGAAAAAACAGCACGCTAAGAAAAGGTGCTGCTTTCTCCTTAGTTTTTTTAAGAGGGTAGCTAAAAACCTCTTTTTTGATTGGACTAACTAATTTCTCGTTATCGATTATCAATTTTTTCTGGATAAAGGTCATGGTTCATTAAACGGTAATTTGCGATTTCTTCATATTTAGTCTCTGGCTTCCCATAGTTACACCACGGATCGATTGAAATCCCCCCACGTGGCGTAAACTTCCCCCAAACCTCGATATATCGAGGGTCAAGCAATGTAATTAAGTCATTCATAATGATGTTAACGCAATCTTCATGGAAATCACCGTGATTTCTAAAACTGAATAAATACAACTTTAGTGATTTACTCTCTACAATTTTTTTGTCTGGAATATACGAGATGTACATCGTTGCAAAATCAGGTTGATTGGTAAGCGGGCATAAACTAGTGAACTCTGGACAATTAAACTTAACGAAATAATCGCGATTGGAATGAAGATTATCTACTGCCTCCAATACCTCAGGTGCATATTCAAATGAATAGTTCGTTCCTTGATTACCTAATAATGTTAAATCCTTCAGTCCTTCTTCATGACTTCGACCAGACATAAAAAAACCTCCTTGTAAAATGTTTCCCAACACTTTCAAGAGAGGCTTTACCAATTCATCTATTAAAACATACGTCTAAACATAAAAAAGCCACGTCCGATATGGACATGGCAAATTGTCATGTTTCCATAGTTTTTTATAGAGGGTATCAGCTATGAACCTCTCCCGATCAAGTTCGGGCATTCTTTTCCTCCATATAATACGAAAAATAGTACGAAACGTCAAATAGATTTTTTCATACAAAATCCCTGAATTGCTTCTTCTGAAATTACACTGTCATTCTAGGCTATATTTTAGCAGTTCATAAAACCTTAGCTGGGCATAGTTTCATTACTATTCGTAAAAAATAAAACCTGAGTGTAGTATTACTTAAATCCTATAATCCACTCTAAAGTAATGCTATTATAGTCGGTTAGAAGTGACCTTTCTCAGCTCTATTAGCGCAAAATTAGCTAGATAATGCTCCCTTAAAATGAAAAAGCTCCTAACATATTTTCAAACTGAAATAAATCAACTACAATGGACAAATGGTAGAAATTCTAAAATCTACCCAATTACCTTAATTTATACAAATTTACTGTGAAGGAGCACGAACATGAAAAAGAAGTTTTTATCCTTACTCATGACCGTCATAATGGTCCTGTCCGTAAGTGTAGCGGTGTATGCTGATGAAAAGTCACCACCTGCGACAAGAGGAGAAATTGTTAAAACCTTGTTGATAGCTGCAGATACCTATCAACCTGGACTAAATAAGGAGGCAATTATACAAGGCTCTAAAAACAAAGATTTACGAGAAAATGAGCCAGCGAAGAAAGTTGAAGCTTTAGTTATGTTGAGCAGAGCATTCGGCGAATTGCCAAAGCCTGTTGGAAATGATCTTCGCAGTGGCACATTTGGAGTTGAGTATACTGATGTACCTACATGGGCTAAGAAAGATATCGATAAACTGACTAAAGCAGGCATACTGACAGGCAACCCTGACGGTACATTAGGAGCAAATGAAGAAATTACTATCGATGAATTCCAAAACCTGATTGCCAGAATATGGACACTTAAAGGCTCCCATTTAAACGATGATTTTTATGAAGCCATCAATAAGGAATGGTTAAATAAATCGACTATTCCAGTCGGAGAAATCATGGGCGGCGGATTTTCTGAGCTTCAAAAACAGAATACTGATAAAATCGAAAAGATAATAGATGAGCTCTCTGGCAAACAATTTGCAAAAGGATCAAAAGAGCAGAAAATTGCCGATTTCTATTCGACAGCATTGGATACAAACAATAGAAATAAACAAGGAATTGAGCCCATTCAAAAATATGTAAAAGCAATTGATGAAGCTAAAACTCTTGCTGAACTTGTGCAAGCAGATCTTCATTTGGAGAAAGAATTAGGTATAAGCTCACTATTCAGCTTTGCCATTATGAACGATGCAAAGAATAGCAGTGAAAATGCTTTGTATTACACTGGGTTAGCTACTGGTTTGGATAAGAACAGTTTTGTAACTGAAGACTCTAACGCGAAAAAAGCCTATATTCAGTATATGACCAGACTATTAGTACTATCGGGCGAAAAAGAATCTACGGCAATTGCTCTAGCAGAGAAAATTTATGAAATGGAAAAAAGCTTAGCTTCCGTATCACTTGACCCTCATGAACAAGGCGACGTTAAGAAATACTATAACCCTTATACAATCGAGCAATTTAACAGCATGTTCAAAACAGTAGATATGAAACAAGTTTTAAATTCGATGAAAGTTGACAGTGTTGATAAAGTCATCGTATTTGATGTGAAGCTGGCGCAAAAAGGCGCGGAGCTCTTGAATGAAAAGAACCTTAATGTGCTGAAAGCTTACTCTAAATTGCAGCTCCTTATGGCAACTGGCGGTCTGTTGTCAGATGAATTCGGAGATGCTGCTAATGAGTTTTCTGCAACGTTATATGGAGTTTCAGGCGTAAAAACAGATAAGGAAATCGCAATAGCTAAGACAACTAGCACAATGAGCGGATACTTGGAGCAACTGTTCGCCGAAGAACATTTTTCACCAAAAGCTAAAAAAGATGTTGAACAAATGGTAGATAAGTTAATTGCTACGTATGAGGAAAGAATCAAATCCCTTGATTGGATGTCAGAAACAACAAAAGCTAAAGCAATTAAAAAGCTGGATACAATGATTGTTAAAATCGGTTACCCAGATAAGTGGGATACGACATTAGATAAAGTAACTATCAAGACATATGACGAAGGTGGTTCGCTATTTTCTAATACCTTCACAGTAACCAAAGCATACATTGATAACACAAAAGCTAAGCTAGGAAAACCAGTAGATAGAACGGCATGGGTAACGAGTGTCTATACCGTTAATGCTTTTTACAATCCTCTTAATAACGAAATTACGTTCCCTGCTGGTATTCTTCAAGCGCCTTTTTATGATATTAACGCTAAACCTGAAGAAAATTATGGTGCCATTGGCATGATTATTGGTCATGAAATCAGCCATGCATTTGATAACAATGGATCTGCATACGACGAAAATGGAAATGCAAATAACTGGTGGACAGAAGAAGACTTTAAGAAATTCGAAGAGAAAAACCAAAAGCTGATTGAGTTTTATAATGCCATTGAGATTATTCCTGGTGTTTTGAATGACGGTCAGCTTACATTAAGCGAGAATGGCGCTGATTTAGGTGGAATGGCGGCTTCACTGCAGGTTGTCTCTCAAATGAGTAAACCAGATTTTAAAGCATATTTCGAAAGTAATGCAAAAATGTGGAAATCCACAACAACAAAAGAATTTGCAGCAATTTTGAGCAAAAATGATGTACATTCATCCAATAAAGTTCGGGTAAACCGCACGATTGTAAACTTCCAGGAATTCTATGACACCTATGGAATTAAGCCTGGAGATGGCATGTATGTAGCTCCGAAAGATCGAGTTTCCATCTGGTAAACAGCTAATTCAATAGCTCTTACAAATCCCTATAAAAAAGTTAAGTGACTGTCTAGAGAAAGAGTATGGCGCTTTACTAAGATTGTTGCTGTTAAAACAAAAAGGCAGATTTAATCTATACATTTAGATTAAATTCTGTCTTTTGTTTCAATATTTCATGCATTAAATTTATCCATATTAGCAACCTTATCATTTTGGCTTACCTACTAAAACAAACGAGTAAAAGTTTCTCTAAATATTACCTATTATCACTTCATGTACATTAAGGGGATAAAAAAACATCTTTCACCCACACTAATGGTGGAGGTGAGATGATCATGGGTAATAATAAACATAAAAATAATAAAACGCAAGACAACAAAAAACAACAGAATCAAAATCAAAATGCTAACAGAGAGCGTAAAAACAGAGAAGAGTTCGCCGAGGAAATAGATTTCAGTCAAATTATAAATGAAAAGAATAAATAATTAATGTGGAACGTAGCCCCAATATTCTTTTAAAAAGCTGTATATTGGGGCTTTTTGTATTTCCTTAAACGAACCCCCTTCTATTGGCTATTTATACATTACCTAGATAGCTTCGTGTTATATTCTGAAGAACAATTTGTCCATTCTTACTGTATTTTTCGAATAACCCCGACAGGAGAAAAATGAAATTTTCATATTCGTCGTCGTGTTTTTTTGGAGCATACGAAGCTGATAAATTCCTTCCCAAGAAATCCTCATAATTAAAAATCAAATCATTTTGATACTTTATAAGCTCATACTTTCCATCCTTAAAAAAGCTGTTAAAAATTGCTGGAGTA
The DNA here is from genome assembly GCF_049943995.1 of Lysinibacillus sp. VIII_CA. NCBI lineage: Bacteria > Bacillati > Bacillota > Bacilli > Caryophanales > Bacillaceae > Lysinibacillus > Lysinibacillus sp. VIII_CA. Next base: position 7,221 of record NZ_JBNFXM010000006.1, on the reverse strand, counting down.
TCTTCCATTCCACCGCTAAATCCTTTGAAATTCGAACAGGTCTTTTGGCAAATTGCTGCATTCTCTTGAATAATTGGACTAGTTAAATCTCTACTATTCCACACAAGAGCAACATTTGCATTTTGTTTTAATATCCGTTGACATTCCATTTTAAAAGCTTTTTTATCAAACCAATGAAATGCCTGTGCCACAGTTACTAAATCAATACTATTGCCTTTTAATGTGGTATGTTCAGCAGTTCCTTTTATTGATTTAAAACGAGAATGGAGGCTTAAAGACTCCTCAGCCATCTTTCTCATGTCGTCATTTGGCTCCACACCAATAACATTCATCCCTTTTTCAAGTAACTGACGGCTCAATATTCCCGTACCTGAACCAATATCTGCCACCGTCTGTTCTCCTTTAAGTTGGTTTGCTGAAAACAAATAATCAATATATTCATTAGGGTAACTAGGGCGATATTTCGCATATATTTCGGCCTTGTCCGTAAAATTTTCAGTTGTTTTCACTGTACACCCTTCCTCCCCACACTATTTTCTTTAATGTTTTGATAATGAGATAAGGATCATACCTTACCAAAATTCATTATCACTCACACTTTATTAGCCCTCCGAAGCTCCAACACTTTTACAAACCATTAATACATTTCCTTCTAAATCTTTGAACACAAAATAAAAATCATCCTGTATTTCTGTTAAAAGTTCAACATGATTGTCTTTCATAAATTGATAAGAAGCTTGGATATCGTCCGTCACAAACTGAATGGATGGAACTTGGTAGTTGGCAATATCTCCATCCTCTTTTCTCCACATTGGCATAGCATCTAAAATTAACCCAGCCGTTCCTTCCATGGGTGCCACGAATAAATGCCCAAAATGTTCTTCTCCCCCCTCCAAACCAAATATTTTCCTGTACCATTCTATTGCCTTCTCTAAGTTACGAACTGGAACAAACACAGCACCCACTCTGTTTTTAATTGGGGTACTATTGTTAGAAATAATCATTCATACACTCTCCTTCCAATCCAGCATTCCATATACTTTAGAATTCTACCTCACCCTACTATTCACCTTTATTAGTTATCTATTACAACATCACTATCACAGCAAAAAAAGCGTTAATCAATGGAGGATTAACGTCACAAATGTTTCTTTTTTTTATCTCTCATTTTAACCTCTAGCTTAAGATCATTCATCTATCTTGATTTTCATAATAAGCTTCATCCGCATATTTTCGGTCTGTTCCTTTTAGGTAGGCTAGGATGATTGTCGGACGCTTAAGTAAAATCCAATCCCCATTTTTATCAAATTTTCTACTTGATGTGATCATTCCATTTTGAATTGTCCCATATTTTTTCCCGTTCTTTTTTCCCCACACTTTTAATCGTTTAGCAAAATCTGCATCTTCTGCCATAAGCATTTCTTCATTAAAACCATTAATCGATTTAAAATCCTTTTTATTACACCAAAAGATTCCCACAGATATGGCTCCATATTTAAAGAATAATGGACCAATCAATAACATAGCTGAAACAAAAATTCCTAAAGACATTCTCTCAAACTTCCCTGTAACTCCACCGCCAATGAATTTTCCAGAGCTTAAATACTCCTCTGCCTTTAACAACACATGGTCATTCATCCGTGTATCTGCATCAATCGTTACGATGATTTCACCTCTTGCTATCTCAACACCAGCATTCCTTATCTTAGAGAGGTTCTTGTCGTTATTCTCTAATACGATACAATTGTACGATTTTGCAATATCCTCCGTTCTGTCTGTACATCGATTTAATACAACAATGATTTCCACTTGATGTTCAAATGGCTTGGAAGCTTTTAATATGGATTCTATGCATTTTCCAATGTACTGTTCTTCGTTATGCGCGGGTATTACAACTGAAAATTTTATATCCTCTTTATTTTTTTCCTTTAAAACGTTCTCCTTCTCATTCATGTAAAATCTCCCCTTTAACTAACAGTAACTTACATAAGAGTGAATAACATGGAAATAAAATCAAAGTGGCACTACCTATTCACTTTATTTCCAAACCTACCCATTAATTATTATCTCATTGAATTAATGGTCTCAGCTAGTTAGAATTTGAATTTTTTTCTAATTATTATGTATTGTAGAAATAAAAAAATTAGAAGTCTTTATCAACATAAGTTTTTCCTTTTCCCACATTTCAGAACGCCTAAATTTCCTTTCGTCACCTTCTAGAACATTATGTGAATAAGCTTCTGAGTTCAAATTTACAACAAACTGCAAAACCAAAAGGCATAAACCCCTTGAAGTGATGCTGTTGCGTTTTTAATCAAGAGGAAATGATGAGATGAAAAGATTCGTGTAGAATATCAGCTACACAAGCTTGAAGTGCGTGCCAACACATCCCTTGAACTTGAACACCTGCAAGCTTGCTTTCTCAAGAGAGCTGATTGGGATCAAAGCCCATTCAAAATCTATTTTTTGCCATCAAAGAGTACGAATTATTCAAAAGAAATGGGCCATTAAATAGAATAGTATGCTACGGGAGAATGAGAACGTGGTGAATTGAGCAAATGTAAAGTTCACTGCTCCTGTAGAAAGTGCGGTTATAAGCAGATCACACGTTAACAACAGATAAATAGACAGGAAATAGACGATCATGACTATTTCCTCTTTGTCGATATGATTTCATTCCCCCATGATGATGTATTATATTTCCCTTGTGAAAAGCTATCTAGCTAGGAAATAAAAAAATAATTTCCCGGGTAAGCGCAAGAAATGACAAGTTTAGTCTCCTCTTTTAACACTAGACGACTGATTTCATCATAATCCTTGACTTACTCAAGCATCCGAGTAGTATTCTTACCCTCATCATATTGCCTTTCAATAATAGTCGATAGGAAATTTCCAAAAGAATGTTGTATCTATCGGCCGGCCATTTTTGTCTTGCCTCGCGCGTGTTTATGCAGTGTTCGGCCATCGACTGCCTCCCATTTCCCATTTTTTTCTAATCCTATATTCAATTTTTTTAATAGACACATTACCAATCATCTTCCATATTCGATTCATATACTATTAATGAAAATAAGATAAGATGTATTTTTTTAAAACTTACATGTTTCACTGTGAAAATAATCAACTTTTTTCACCCGTATAACTCTCGTAAATCTCATTGGATAGGTAAATGAATTTGAAGTTTTTCAGTAAATATTATTGTTTTGGAAGGAGGTGAAAAAATGGCACTTTCAATTATAAATATTCATGTAAATGTTACAGGAACTTCGACTAAATTCTTTAATATTTTAGCAGCCAATTTAACTGTCACAGATGGCACAACTATTGCTGCAACTGCCTTTTTAAACGATAGTGGAAATGCCGCTACTGCTTTCCCAGTAGTAACTAATGGCTACTATAATTTCTATATTAATGGGGTATTACAAGAAGGCGGCTCCTATACAGTTTCTGCGACAGAATTAACATTTAATGGCGTTACAGGCACGCTTACTGCAGGTACACCTTTAGTAATCGAAGCAGTAGAATTAGTTACACAAACGTAATGAGTTATTAATTCACATTCCTTTTGTTCGAGGGTCACTACATCCCAAGTGACCCTTCAAATACTTCAAGGCATTGCCACTACAGCAAAATTTTAATTTTCTTATGCACTTTAATAACTGATTTAAAAAAGTAATAAACTAATAAAAAGTTCATAGAATAGCATTGCATCATTCATAAATAATTAGGATGGGTACGAAACTATTTAACGAAGGAGAATGTTTATGAGCATTGAAATTATTAAACTCGCACCAACATTATTACATGTATTTAAAGCTGGAGAGTCGATTCCTAAAAAAGAAAAGCGCGTTATTTATGGACAAGCTACATCAGATGCAAATGGTATCGCTACTTTTTATTTCACAGACAATGCAATAGCGAGTGGCAATCCTTTGTTAACAACTATTGATTTCGCAGTATCAAGCGTATACTCTACAAATACAACCATTAATTTAAGACCTCGGGTACAAATGAGAGAGAAGAATATTGCCGCAAAATATGTTTCTGCAAATGTGACAAATATTAGCGGTGTAACAGTATTAGGCATTAATGTATTAGGGTCAGAAAATCCAGTAAGTGGTGTTGTTGTAGATTTTATGGTTCTAGGCAGCTTTGATCAATCCTAATGCATCTACTAAATGATGTAATAAAAAAGATGTCTAGAAAGGAGAGCCTTTTTGAACATCTTTTTCTTATTGCAAAGGAATATTCAGTTCAATATTTTCCCCCATGGGATTGGCATCATAATTCAAATAAGTTTTTGCTTTTCCATTATATTCTTCAAATTGTGTTCACTCCACTACGTATTACTCATCTCGTGAAATCGAAATACCTTTGCGTATTGCGTGCCTTTCTAATTCAAATTTTATCCTTTCCACCTCCTTCCTCCATTAGATGGAGTAATTCTTCATTCCGTTCAAAAATTTAATTATCACCAATAGAACAAAACCAGCAAAACACAATATATCTGTGTCTTACTGGTTTTGTAGAAGCCCACCCTTTACCGTGAGATGGGGAAACTCCAAGTTCCGTGCATCAGCAAAGGCATGTTACGTTTGTTTCACTTATCTATAACAATTCGTACATTTCTATGTATTCATTACCTCTTTCTGTGTAGAAATATACAGGGTATTTCTGTTGGAGGAATAATCTTTTTGGTACCTGAACTCAACATAAAATGTTTTTTGAATATGGTTTACTGCGTATACACTCCGATGAATCCATCATCGTTCCCGTTATTAACGAGTTTGATTTCATTATATGGATTCTTCTTATAACTCTCTAACAGAAATAGCGTTTTTTTATTTGTATTACTTCCTTCTGTCGTTGTATAGGTAAGAGTTAAAATTTTCTTTTCCTTATCAAATTTAAACGAGTAATCAGAGTAATTCCTAGTAGTTGAATTTATCAAAATATATGTTTTATGCTTATTCTTGTCGTAAGCATAAATTCCATCCTTTAAATCATCTCCAAATGTGTTAAGAACCCTTTTACTTTCTTCATGATTAATATCCAGTTCTAGTACTCTTACATTTTCCAATTTTGTATTTTCGGAAATTACCATTTCAGGATTGCTCACTTCTTCGTAGTTAACATTTACTCCATAGCTACAAGCCGTTTGCATCAACAATAATCCGAGTAAAGCACAAAATGTTAACCTCTTTTTCACGACTCTTATTCCACCTTCTCTTAAAATTTAATAACATTGGTTAATACTTACATATTATACAATAAGCAAACCTTCTATATACAAATATTGCCACTTAGTATATAATGGAAATTGAATTACAAATATAGGGGAGGTTGTTAAAAGATGACAGCAATAACTGGAAATAAGTTACTTAGTTCGTTACTCTTTAGCTTTGTGTTATTTTTAGTGTTTAGTTGCAGTAGCCTTTTAGTCCATGCAGCCGAGAGTGATTCAGAATTACTACCCTTTGAGGAATTAGAATTAGTGACAGATAATAGGTATAGCATAACAACAGAAGACGGCGGCATGATTCTGTTTGAATCAGAAGCAGACTATCAATCCTATCTGAATAACAGCAAACAACTATTATGTGCTACATGTAATCAAACAACACAGACTACACTTGAAAAATATACTGTTTCACGGGCATTTATTGGTTACCACCCTGCTACACCAGGTTGGGATAAAGTGAAAAGTGTATCCATTGCTGGTGGCATCACTTGGAGTATAAACGGCTCCTTTGCACAAGGTTCATCGACGTTCGGTATTTCATTTTCACATAGCTTTACTTCTACAAGGACTTATGAATCGCAATACCCTAATAAATATGTCCGAGTTGGTGTTAGAAAAGACGTTATTTACCACAAAGTAAAAAATGTAGTGAAAAACCCTATGGGTACAATCATCAACACGTATATAACTGAAACTGCAACTCCAATTGGTGATACGTATACTGAATTAATGTATAAAAATTAAGTAGCTATTTAGCAGTACAAGCTATGAATATCCTGCTACGAAAACCCAACTACAAACTGTTTGTAGTTGGGTTTTTAATGACTTCGTAAAATAAAAGCAACTCAAGCATACTCATTTTAATTAAAATAGAATAAATATTGTCCATTGTGGCGCACAATCATAAGAGAATGGCGCATTAAAGTAATTCTAGAGGATATTGTTAAATCAATGTTTGTAAAAGTAAATCAAGTGGGGGTGTACGACCGTTATTGAAGTTTGTACCCCAGATTATCGGTTAGCATAATAAGTATTATATGGCAGGTGTTTGAAAATCTCTACTTAATTTAAAATTGTTTAATGGTTTAGGACTTTCTTTTGAAATATCTTTACTTCTTCAGAATAATACTTATCGCCTCCCCATATATTGCACTGATGCAAATGATTATAGAAGGGAGGATATCATGTCTTCACAATATAAGTATTGGAAACCTTATATCGGCCCATTCGATCCATGTCCACCTATAAAAGTTAAAGTTTATGCTACACCCCCACAATTATATATGGGCTTTCAACCACCCGGATTACCTCAATTCCCAACCCCTCAAGAAGCACTTCTAGCCGGAACTTTATGGCCTCAATTGTTTAGTCCCTACCCACCACCAAAAAGGAGGGATGAAAAGTGAGTAAAAAGATGCCACCCGAATTTTATACCCTACTTGAAGAAATACAAGCGATCGATTTTGTCATTGTTGAATTAAACTTATATCTGGATACTCATCCCGATGACTATGATGCCATTCAGCAATTTAATGAAAACACTGAAAAAAGTATGAAACTTAAAGTCAAATTTGAGCAAAAATTTGGGCCATTAATGAATTTTGGAAGAAGTTATTCTGATTATCCTTTCAATTGGGTTGATACACCTTGGCCATGGCAAGTATAAATTCTGAGTCCGGGAGGAATAATTTTTGCGGTTAAGGTTAGTACATGTAATCCCATGCTCGCAAAGTATTTAACGGAGCAATATGGTGATGCTGATGGGGAATTAGCTGCAGCTCTAGAAATTTTAAAGGATGACAGAAATCAAAAGAAAATTTTCTAAAAATGTAGTAGACCACTTTTCTAGGTGGTCTCAGACTGTAGACAAACTCAAAAAATTTGAGAGTTTGCCTACAGTCTTCTTTTTTCTTTTACAATGAAATAAAGTAAAGCCGTTGATTTTCACTACGGGCGGACGCTTTCCGCGGGCGGGGTCG